>DASPGZ010000183.1:0-9895 GCA_035620355.1 Solirubrobacterales bacterium
GCGCGAGGATCGCCACCCGGGTCCCGGTCGTGGCGAGGGCCTACGCGAACATGATCTGGGCCCGCGGGCCGGCCCCGTTCGCCGCCGCGCTCTCAGCAGCGGGCGCGGCCGGGGTGATCCTCCCCGACCTGCCGCCGGAGGAGGGCGGGGAGGTGGCCGAGGCGCTGCGCGGCGTCGGGCTGGCGCTGGTCCCGCTGGTCGCGCCGACGACCCCGGCCGAGCGCCGCGCCCGCATCTGCGCCGCCGCCGAGGGCTTCGTCTACATCGTCTCCGACACCAGGACCACCGGCGAGCGCGAGCGGCTCCCGGAGCGGCTCGGCGAGCTGATCGACGCGACCAGGGCCGACTCGCCGGTCCCGGTCGCGGTCGGCTTCGGGATCGGCACGCCCGCGCAGGCGGCCGAGGTCGGCGCCCGCGCCGACGGCGTGATCGTCGGCTCGCGGCTGGTCCGCGCCGTCCGCGAGGCGGACGGGCCCGCCGCCGCCGCCGATTCGGTACGCCGATTCATCGAGGCGGCGCGGGCCGCCATGGAGGCGTAGCCGACTCCGCCGCTGTTGAGGCGGCTTATTCGGAGGCGTAGCCGACTCCGCCGCTGTTGAGGCGGCTTATTCGGACGCTGAATCGGTAGGTTTCCGGCCGTGCGACTGCTCGTGTTCACCGTCGTCGGCCTGATCCTGATGATGATCGCCTACGCGTTCTCGCTCGGCGGGACGATCGCCGCGCTGATCTTCCTGTTCGTGATCTTCAACGCCATCCTCGACCGCTGGGCGAAGCCGCTGCTCGACTGGATCCGGGCCTGACGCCGGCGCCGGCGCGGGTGGGCCGGCGGCGGGTATCTTGGCCGAGTGCGATTCGGCGTGCTCACCGGCGGCGGCGACTGCCCTGGACTCAACGCGGTCATCCGCGCGGTGGTCCGCAAGGGAATCGACGTCCACGGCGACGAGATCGTCGGCTTTCGCGATGGCTGGCGCGGCCCGCTCGACGGCGACCACGAGCCGCTGACGATCGAGTCTACCCGCGGGATCCTGCCGCGCGGCGGGACCATCCTCGGCACCTCGCGGACGAACCCGTTCAAGCGCGAGGACGGCCCGCAGCAGATCCGCGAGACGCTCGCCGAGCTCGGCATCGATGGGCTGATTGCGATCGGCGGCGAGGACACCCTGGGCGCCGCCAACCGGCTGCACGCCGAGCACGGGCTCGACGTGCTCGGGGTGCCGAAGACGATCGACAACGACATCGGCGCCACCGACGTCACCTTCGGCTTCGACACCGCGCTCCAGGTCGCGACCGAGGCGATCGACCGGCTGCACACGACCGCCGAGTCGCATCACCGGGTGATGGTGGTCGAGGTGATGGGGCGCCATGCGGGCTGGATCGCGCTCTACTCGGGGATCGCTGGCGGCGGCGACGTGATCCTGATCCCGGAGCAGCCGTTCGACATTGAGGACGTCTGCCGGCTGATCGGCCGCCGCCACGGCCGCGGGAGGTTCTTCTCGATCGTCGTCGTCGCCGAGGGCTCGATCCCCAAGCAGGGCACGATGGAGATCGCCGGGGGCGAGACGGACGAGTTCGGCCATATGCGCCTCGGAGGGATCGGACAGCGGCTCGAGCGCGAGATCGAGCAGCGCACCGGCTTCGAGACCCGCGCCGTCGTCCTCGGCCACATCCAGCGCGGCGGGACCCCGACGGCCTACGACCGGGTCCTGGCGACCCGGTTCGGGGTCGCCGCGATCGACGCCGCCCACAACGGCGAGTGGGGGATGATGCCGGCGCTTCGCGGGACCGCGATCGACCTCGTGCCGCTGGCGAAAGCGGTCGCCGAGCTGCGCACCGTGAGCCCGGAGGAGTTCGCGTTTGCGGAAGCGTTCCTGGGCTAGCGCCCTGCTCGCCGCGGCGCTGCTGACCGCCTGCGGCGGCGAGGGCGACGGTGGCGAGCCGACCCTGAGCGTCTACGTGAGCCTGCCGCTGCGCGGCGACGACGGCCGCGACACCGCCGACGGCGCCCGGATGGCGCTCGCCGAAGCAGGTGGCGAGGCCGCCGGGATCCCGGTCGCGGCGAGCTTCCTCGACGACGCGCCCGGTGGCGGCCGCGGCTGGACCCCGGTCCAGGTGGCGGCAAACGCCCGCGAGGCGATCCAGGACTCGACCGCGATCGCCTATCTCGGCGACTTCGAGTCCGGCGCGACCCGGACCTCGTTGCCGATCACGAACGCCGCCGGGATGCTCCAGGTCTCGCCGGCGAGCGGCGCCGGGGACCTGGTCGCCCCGGCCCCCGGCTCCGAGGAGCTCCCCGACGCCCAGCCCGGCGGCACGCGGACCTTCGGCCGGGTGATCCCGAGCGACCGGGCCCAGGCCGCGGCGGGCGCCGGGTGGGCGGCGCGGCTCAGGTTCCCGTCGGTCGCGACGCGATCCGACGGCAGCGGCTTCGGCGACGCGATGGTCGCCGGGTTCGAGGACGCGCTCTCGGGGCCCGACCTGGTCCGCGACCCCGCGGCGCTCGTCTACTACGCGGGTGAACCTGCGAGCCGCCCGCCGAGCCCGTCCGGCGACCGCCAGGCGCTGATGGTCACCGACGCCGAGCTCGTGCCGGAGGTCGCCTCGGAGCCCGACGGGACCCTGGCCACCGCGGCGGCCCTCTACCCGGGCGAGCTGCCCGCGGCGGGCCGGCGCTTCGCCCGCGAGTTCGCCGCCGAGTACGGCCGTCCCGCCGGGCCGTACGCCGCCTACGGCTACGAGGCGATGGCGGTGATCCTCGACTCGATCGAACGGGCGAGCGAGCCGACCGACCGGACCGCGGTGATCGACGCCTTCTTCGCCACCTCGGAGCGAGACTCGGTGCTCGGGCCCTACTCGATCGACGAGGTCGGCGACACGACCCTCGACCGGGTCAGCGGCTACCGCTACCGGGCGGGCGTTCCCCGCCCGCGGGAGGCGATCGCCGCCGGGCCCTAGCGGTAGAGGTCGGCGAGCGCCGCGTCGACGTCGGTGAACCGGAAGGCGTAGCCGAGGTCCTGGGCGCGGCGCGGGATCACCCGGTAGCTGCCCGTGATCTGCTCGGTCAGCTCCTCGCCGCGCATCGCGACGATCGCCAGCCGGGGCGCCGGGATCAGCGATGGACGGTGCAGCGCGCGGCCGAGCGCCTGCGAAAGCTCGCGGTTGGTGACGGGATTGGGCGCGGTCGCGTTCAGGGTGCCGCTGACCTGGGGGGTGTCGAGCGCCCAGACGATCAGCCCGACCTCGTCGTCGCGGTGGATCCAGGGCATGTAGAAGCCGCCGCCGGCCAGCGGCCCGCCGAGGCCGAGCTTGAACGGCAGCCCGAGCTGCTTCAGCAGCCCGCCGTCAGGGTCGAGCACCAGCCCGGTGCGGAAGATCACCACCCGGACCCCCGGGCCCGCGGCGCGGCGAGCCTCGTTCTCCCACTCGACCACGATCTGAGGCAGGAAGCCGTCGCCCGGCGGGGTCGACTCGTCGACGATCGCCTCGCCGCGGTCGCCGTAGATCCCGATCGCCGCCTGGCTGATCAGGGTTGCCGGCTGCGGGTTGGCGGCGAGCATCCCGTCGACCAGGTTCTTGGTCGCGCGGACGCGGCTGTCGCGGATCCGGCGCTTTGCCTCGTCGGTGAGCCGCTGATTGATCTCCTCGCCGATCAGGTTGACGACCGCGTCGACGCCCTCGAACGCCGCCTCGGGCGGGCGCTCGTTGGCCGGGTCCCAGGCGTGCCAGGAGACGGTCGGGTTGGTGCTCCGGGCCTTCGCCGGGTCGCGGCTGAGGCCGACGACCTCCTCGCCGCGCGCCAGCAACGCGTCGCAGACCGCCGATCCGATCAGGCCGGTGGCGCCGGTGACGAGAACTCGCATCAGACCCCTCTTCTACCCACGGCCAGGTCGGCTACTCGATCGTCGAGAAGGTGCCGGTCTCCTCCGAGACGCGCGCGATCCCGTCCCTGCGCGCCTCCTCGATCACGGCCTTCGCCACGGCCGGGGCGACGTCGCGGTCGAAGACCGAGGGGATGATGTAGTCCTCGGCGAGGTCCTCCTCGGCGACTACGTCGGCGATCCCGTGGGCCGCCGCCAGCTTCATCTCCTCGGTGATCCGCGGCGCGCCGGCGTCGAGCGCGCCCCTGAACACGCCCGGGAACGCGAGCACGTTGTTGATCTGGTTCGGGTAGTCGGATCGGCCGGTGGCCATGATCCGGACGTAGGGCTCGGCGTCCTCCGGCATCACCTCGGGGGTCGGGTTGGCCATCGCGAAGACGATCGGCTCGTCGTTCATCCGCTCCAGGTCGGAGGCTTCGACCAACCCGGGACCCGAGAGGCCGACGAACAGATCGGCGCCCTCGATCACCTCGGCGGGCGAGCCGAGGCGCTGCTCGGGGTTCGAGTTCTCCGAGTACCAGCGCTTGATCTCGGTCATCTGCTCGTAGTCGTCGCGGCTGGTCGCGAGCGCTCCCTTGCGGTCGCAGCCGATGATCCTGGTCACCCCGGAGGCGAGCATCATCTTGGTCACCGCGACGCCGGCGGCGCCGAGCCCGAGCATGAGCACGTTCAGGTCCTCGATCGGCTTGCCGACGATCTTCAGCGCGTTGAACAGCGCCGCCATCGTCACCACCGCGGTCCCGTGCTGGTCGTCGTGGAAGACGGGGATGTCGAGCTCGTCCTTGAGCGCCTCCTCGATCTCGAAGCAGCGCGGCGCCGAGATGTCCTCGAGGTTGATCCCGCCGAAGGTCGGCGCGATCAGGCGCACCGCCTCGATGATCTTCTCGGGGTCGTTGGTGTCGAGGCAGATCGGGAAGGCGTCGATGCCTGCGAACTCCTTGAACAGCATCGCCTTGCCCTCCATCACCGGCATCGCCGCCTCGGGGCCGATGTCGCCAAGCCCGAGCACCGCCGAGCCGTCGGAGACGACCGCGACCGTGTTCTTCTTGATCGTGAAGTCGAAGGCCTTCTTGCGGTCCGCGTGGATCTCCATGCAGACCCGGGCGACGCCCGGCGTGTAGGCCATCGAGAGGTCGTCGCGCGTCTTCAGCGGGTACTTGTTGTGCTGCTCGATCTTGCCCCCGCGGTGCATCGCCAGGGTCCGGTCGACGTAGTCGATCACGCGGGCGCCGCGGGTGGAGCCGATCGCGCGCAGGATCTCCTCCCAGTGGGACTGGTCGCGGGCGTCGATCGTGAACTCGCGCACGCGCTTGCCCTCGGCGCCGGCGCCGGGGACGAGGTCGACCCCCTGGAGCGCCCCGCCGGCCTCGGCGATCGACGCGGTCAGCTTTCCCAGCGGCTCCGAGCGCGCGTCGAGCTCGACGCGCACGGTGACCGAGAACTGGGCGGAGACGGATGCCACGGGCGCCGGATTCTACGAACGCGTCCGAGTTGCCCCCGTGACGGTCGTCGCGAATCACGCCCCATAAGATCGACGGATGCCGAAAAAGGCCGACAACGGCAAGGGCCAGGAGGTGTTCCTGATCGACGGGAACTCGCTCGCGTACCGCGCCTTCTTCGCCCTCCCGGAGTCGATCGCGACCGCCGACGGGCGGCCCACGAACGCGATCTACGGGTTCGCCTCGATGATGGCCAAGATCCTCATCGACCACTCGCCGAAGGCGGTGATCGTCGCCTGGGACAAGGGCTGGTCGGGTCGCGAGAAGGTCTACGCCGAGTACAAGTCGCAGCGCAAGTCGCGCCCCGACCTGCTCAAGGAGCAGTGGCCGGCCCTGGCGCCGCTGGCGGAGGCGTTCGGGTTCAAGAACGTCTCGGTCGAGGGCTACGAGGCCGATGACGTGATCGCGACGCTCGCCCGGCAGGCGTCGTCGGCCGGGGTGCCGGTGATGATCGTCTCCGGCGACCGCGACGTCTACCAGCTGGTCGGCGACGGGATCCGGGTGATGACCACCTCGCGCGGGGTCACCGACACGAAGATCTACGACGCCGAGGGGGTGGTCGAGCGCTACGGGGTGCCGCCGGAGCTGGTCACCGACTTCATCGGGCTCAAGGGCGACACCTCCGACAACATCCCGGGCGTTCCCGGGATCGGCGACAAGACCGCCGCCCAGCTGCTGCAGCAGTTCGGTGATCTCGAGGGGGTGCTGGGCGCCGTCGACGAGATCTCGGGCGCGAAGCGCAAGCAGAACCTGACCGAGCACGCCGACGACGCGCGGGTCTCGAAGCAGCTGGCGACGATGGTCACCGACGTCGAGGTTCCGATCAAGGTCACCGAGTCGCTGCGATCGTCGCCCGACCGCTCGAAGCTCCGCGACGCGGCTAACGAGTTCGAGCTCAGAGCCGTGATCCAGCGCCTCGACGACGAGTGGGACGAGGTCGTGCCCGGGCGGATGGTCGAGGAGACGATCGAGGTCGAGGCCGAGGAGGGCTCGCCGACGCAGCTCGCCGAGGGCCCGATCTCGATTGCGATCGGCGGCGGGCGCTGGGCCGCCAGCGACGGCGAGCGGGTGGTCGCCGGCGACGCCGGCGACCTGAAGCAGCTCGCCGACGAGCTCCGCGAGCGGCCGCTGATCGGGCACGACATCAAGGGTCTCGGGGGCCACGGGCGCGACAGCCTGCTCGCCGCCGCCCGCCCCGAGGGGCTGGACCTCGCCCACGACACGATGGTCGCCGCCTACCTGATCGATCCGGCGCGCCGCACCTACGAGCTGCACGAGCTCGCCGCCGACGCGGGCCTCGCGGCGGCACCGGCCGGGGCCGAGGACGGCCAGCTCAGCCTCGCGGCGGAGGAGGGCGAGGCCGCCGGCGATCCGGCGGTCGACGCGCGGCTCGCGGGCGAGCTCGCCGAGCGCCAGCGCGCACGGGTGGCCGAGTTCGGGGTCGAGCGGCTGCTGAACGAGGTCGAGATGCCCCTGATCGAGGTGCTGGCCGAGATGGAGCGGATCGGGCTGCGGCTCGACACCGGGCGACTGGCCGAGATCGGCGGCGGAATGGCCGAGCAGATCGACCAGCTCGAGCGCGAGATCTACGAGCTCGCCGGCCACGAGTTCACGATCGGCTCGCCGCAGCAGCTGGCGACGGTCTTCTTCGACGAGCTCGGCCTGACCAAGAAGCGCCGCGGCAAGACCGGCTTCTCGACCGACGCCCGGGTCCTGGGCCAGCTCCGCGACGAGCACCCGATCGTCGCCAAGGTCGAGCGTTGGCGCGAGCTGACCAAGCTCAAGAACACCTACCTCGATTCGTTGCCGACGCTGGTCGACGAGAACTCGCGCCTGCACACGACCTTCAACCAGGTGACCGCGGCGACGGGGCGGCTCTCGAGCACGAACCCGAACCTGCAGAACATCCCGATCCGCTCCGAGGTCGGGCGGCCCGTGCGCTCCTGCTTCGTCGCGGGCCCGGGCAACCGGCTGCTCTCCTGCGACTACAACCAGGTCGAGCTGCGGGTGCTCGCCCACGTCGCCGGCGAGGACGTCCTGCGCCAGATCTTCGCCTCCGGCGAGGACGTGCACGCCGCGACCGCGGCCGGGATCATCGGCGCCGACCCCGACGCGATCACGCCCGCGGAGCGCTCGAAGGCGAAGATGGTCAACTACGGGATCGCCTACGGACTCTCGGCCTTCGGGCTCGCGGACCGGCTCAACATCGAGCGCGACGAGGCCGCCACCTACATCCAGCGCTACTTCGAGCGCTTCCCGGCGGTCAAGGCGTTCATCGACTCGACGATCGCCGAGGCCGAGGAGCGCGGCTTCGTCAACACCCTGATGGGCCGCCGGCGCAACATCCCCGAGCTCCGCTCGGGCAACCCGCAGCGCCGCGGGCTCGGCGAGCGGCTCGCCGTCAACACCGTGATCCAGGGCACGGCGGCGGACATCATCAAGGTGGCGATGGTCCGCTGCCATCGGGCGGTCGCCGAGGCCGGGCTCGAGACCGAGCTCGTGCTGCAGATCCACGACGAGCTCCTGTTCGAAGGCCCGGAGGGCGAGATGGAGGCGGCGGCCGAGATCGCCCGGACCGAGATGGTGGCCGCCTTCGAGCTCGATCCGCCGCTCGCGGTCGACGTCGGCGTCGGGCCCGACTGGCTGGCGGCGAAATAGGCGCGTGATCCGAGCCCTCCGGGCGTGTTTCAGGCACGAGGCGGGGAAAACCGCTCCGCCCTGAGACGAAACGACCAGGAGGACGACGATGCATACGGAGAGGCCGACGGTTCTGAACCGGATCAGCTTCGCCTTCGTGCTGATGCTGCTCGCGGTCGTCGTGATGGGTGCGATCAGCGTCGCGGCCGCGGCCGCCGGGGGCGACGACAAGGTGGTCGCGCATCGCGACAGCGGGCCCGGTTCCGGCGACGATGACGATGACGACAGCTCCGGCCCCGGCAGCGGCGGCGACGACGACGACGGCGACACGGGGACGCAGACGCAGACGCGCACCCGGGGCGGCGACACGACGATGGGCACCGGCGCCAGCAACACCGCCACCGACGACACGGCGACGGGCACCCGCACCGGCCGCGGTGACGACAACGGTCGCCACGGACACGGCCAGGGTGGTCACGGGCACGACGGCGACGGCGACGACGACACCGGGACGAACACCGGGACGAACACCGGCACGAACACGGGGACCCAGACCCGGACCGGCGGTGCGACCAGCACCGGCACCGGCCGCGGCTGATCCCGGGCGGACGGCGGGCGGGGTCAAGGACGGCCCGCCCGCCGATCCGATCAAATGACGACCGCGACCGAACCGAAGACGAAATGGCGACTGGCCGAGGGCGACGAGATCGTTCCCGGCCGGCTGGCGCTGCAGCGACTCGGCGGGGGCCACCACTACGAGGCGTACCTCGCCTTCGACGAGCACCTGCGCTCGATCGTGGTCGCGAAGCTGGTCCGCCCGCACCTGGTCGATGACGAGCACACGCTCGCGGGCCTGGAGGCCGAGGCCGCGACCGTCGACCGGCTCGACCATCCGGTGATCGTGCGCGGGTTCGGCGCCGTCCTCGACGGACCGCGGCCCCACCTGGTGCTGGAGCACCTCGAGGGGCCGCGGCTCTCGACTTTGCTCCGCCGCTACGGCCCGCTGCCGCTCGAGCAAATGGTGCCGCTCGCAATGCAGCTCTCGACGGCGCTGCACTACCTCGCCGCCGAGGGGGTCGTGCACCTCGACCTGAAGCCGGCGAACACGATCATGGCCGCGCCGCCGCGGATGATCGACCTGAGCGTCGCCCACGACCTGGACGCCGCCTCGCGGTTGCGGCGCCCGATCGGGACCGACTCCTATATGGCGCCCGAGCAATGCGCCCCCGAGCGCCTCGGTCCGGTGGGCCCGCCCGCCGACGTCTGGGGCCTCGGCGCCACGCTCTACCGGGCGGCGAGCGGGGAACGCCCGTTTCCCGGCGCGGTCAAGGGCTCGGACGACCCGGCCGAGCGCTGGCCGCAACTGCATCGGCTGCCCGACCCGGAGCCGCTGCCGGCCTCGGTGGCCGGGCCGATCCTCGCCTGCCTTCGCTTCGACCCCGCCGAGCGACCCGCGCCCGCTGAGGTCGCCGAGGCGCTCGAACCCGTCCTGCTCCGCCAGTCGCGCCCCCGGCTCTCGGGGTTGAAGCCGCGCTGGAGCTGAGCCGCCCCGGGCGGCTCAGTTGCCCGGCTCCGGCGGATCCTCCGCGCTGCCCGAGCCGCTGTTGTCGACCTCGAACCCATCGCCGCCGCCCGAACCGCTGTTGTCCTCCTCGGCCGCCTCGATCTCGATCTGGGGCGACTCGGAGCCGCTGCCGGTACCGGACGAATCGCCACCCGACGAGCCGGAGCCGGAGCCGGACGAGCCACTCCCGCTCGATCCCGACCCGCCGGATCCCGAGCCCGAGCTCGTCGATCCCGGCCCCGAGTTCTCAGATCCGTGCCCGGAGTTCGCCGACCCCGATCCCGAGCTGTCGTCGTCGACCGCTGTTCCGGCCGAGCCCG
>DASPGZ010000184.1:0-7454 GCA_035620355.1 Solirubrobacterales bacterium
GCCGTCGGGATCTCGTTCAAGCGCAAGTTCAAGGTCCCGGGCAAGTACGGCTTCATCTGCACCTATCACCGCAGTGAGATGAAGTTCGGCCTGACGGTGAAGAAGTAGGCCCGGCGTGAGCCTCGAGCCGTTCGGACGCCGGGAGCTGTTCGCCGGTACCGGCGGCGCGCTCCTCTGCACGCTCGCGGGCCAGAAGATCTTCGCCGGCGAGCAGGCCGACGTCGAGCAGCTGGCGAGCGAGGTCCCGGTGCCGCCGAAGGTGCGGGCCGCGGAGCGCGCCGGCTCGGCGCCCGCCGCCGAGTCGACCCTCGCCGGGGTCACCGGCGCGCGCCGCGAGTACTGGATCCAGGCCGAGCCGGTGCGCTGGAACATCGTCCCCACCGGGCGCGACGCGATGATGGACAAGAAGGTCAAGGGCAAGACGAAGTTCGACGCCTACGCCTACCGGCCCTACTCACCCGGGTTCGCGGCGCCGCTCGGGCCGGCGACGATCCCGGGCCCGCTGCTCGAGGCGGATACCGGCGACGCGATCGTGGTCAACTTCCGCAACAAGATCGACACCCCGGTGACGATCCACCCGCACGGGGTCTTCTACTCGCAGGAGATGGACGGCGCCTACAAGGGCCGCCACACCGACCCCGGCGGGTTCGTGCAGAAGAAGCAGGTGTTCCAGTACGTCTGGGAGGCGCGCCCCGGCACCGAGGGCGTCTGGCTCTACCACGATCACGGGCCGATGGATCCGCTGCCCGTGCACAAGGGCCTGTTCGGTCCGCTGATCGTGCGAGCCGCCGGAGCGCCACGGCCGACGCGCGAGTTCAACGTCATCTTCCACGCCTTCAACCCGACCGTCACCGGCTTCAGCCGCAACTTCGCCTGCGTCAACGGCCGCTCTTACGCGGGCAACACGCCGACCTTCGAGTCGAACGTCGGCGACACGGTCGCGTTCAACGTCTACGCGATCGACAACGACTTCCACACCTTCCACATCCACGGTCACCGCTGGACCGACGAGACCGGAACCGTGGTCGACAACAAGACGCTGGGACCGGGAGACTCGTTCACGGCCGCGTTCACCGAGGACAACCCGGGCCGCTGGTTCTACCACTGCCACGTGTTCTCCCATCTGCACGAGGGGATGAACGGTTGGTACCTCGTCAGCTGATCCGCGCGGGCGTGGCGGCTGCCGCGGCGGCCGCGTTGCTCGCCGCTGCCCCGGCCGCCGACGCCTCGAACCGTCGTATCTCGATCTCGAACTACCAGTGGTCCGACCCCACGCTCGAGCTCGATCTCGGAGAGCACGTGACCTGGTACTGGGTGGGGCCCGACATCATGCACTCGGTCACCGGCGAGTCTCCGAACGCGCGCGGGATCGACTCCGACCCCGGGATCGACCTCCCGGAGCACCAGGTCGGCGACAGCTTCCAGGTCACCTTCGGCCAGCCGGGGACCTACCAGCTGGTCTGCAAGCTGCACAGCACCGTCCGCGGCGAGGTGACCGTCTCCGACTCACCGGGCGACCCCGCGAGCGAACAGGACCCGGTGCCGAAGAGCCAGGTCGACTTGAAGGCGCCGAAGATGCGCTCGGTCTCGCTGGCGTCGAACCCGATCCGCGGCCGCGGCGGGCAGCTTCACTTCAATCTCGGCGAGCGCGCGAAGGTCGACGCCGACTATTTCCGCCTCGGCCCCGGCGGCAAGCGCAAGTTCGCCGGGTGGGCGAAGTGGAGCGCCTACGTCGGACTGAACGAAATCCGCTTCGGCGCCCGCGGCAAGCACTTCCACGCCGAGCCCGGCCGCTACGTCGCCGAGCTCCGGGCCACCGACCGCGACCAGAACACCAGCGCCCCGCGGCGGGTCCGCTTCCGGATCAGCCCGGCGGACTGAGCGAGCTGCCGGCGAAGCTCGTCGGGTGGCACTGATCCTCCTCGGTCGCACGCGCCTCGGCGAGCGCCCGTTTCACCCGGCGCAGCTTCCGCTTCGCGCGCCTGCGCTCGGCGCCGGGATCGGCCTTGCGCAGGCGCTTGCGCGCCTTGGCGAGCTTCGAGCGGCCGCGCTCGCTCGCGGCCTGGGCACCGGGGCAGCCGCCGAGGCGCAGGAGGCCGACGCCGGTCTCGGTGCCGCCGTTGGGCGCGGTACCGAAGTGCTGGGTCCCGGTCACCCCGTGGTCGCCGGTCGCGAGGCCGACGCCGGCAGTGGCGTAGTCGGCGAACAGCATGTTCGCGTTGTGCCCAGGGCGGTTGAGCCAGATCCCGAACAGGCGGCGCGAGCTGTAGCCGGGCGCCCCGGTCCAGGCGATGTTCTCGCCGGTCGGGAACGGATAGCCGGCGGCAGCGGCGCGGCTGTCGGGGCTGCCGTCGCAGGGGACCGGCGGCTCCGCCTCGGGATCGGGGTAGTGGCAGAGGACGTCGTTGTCCTCCATCCAGCGGCTGTGCGAGCGCGCCGCGCTCGCCAGTCCCGGGTCGAGGGTGAGCGGGGCGAGCCCGTTGGCGGTCCGGTGCACGTTCAGCAGGCAGAGCTGGATCAGCCCGGCGGAGTCGGCGGTCGCCTCGGTGATCGGGGCGTCCTCGCCCTCGCAGTAGTCGGCGCGCGCCTCGGCCGGCGCCGCCAGCGCCAGCGCCGCGATCCCCGCCAGCATCCCTGCCCGCAACCAGTACACGCGCTCGTACCGTACCCGTGATGACGCAGGGAGGCAATCGGGCGACGGCGATCCCGATGGTGTTGGTGGCGATCGCCTCGGTGCAGGTCGGCGCCGCGGCGGCGACCGAGATCTTCGACGAGGTCGGGCCGACGGCGACCGTGTTCCTGCGGCTGCTGTTCGCCGCCGCCGTCCTGGTGGCGATCTGGCGTCCGGCGCTCGGCGCGATCCGCGGCGCCCACGCCCGCGACCTGTGGCTGTTCGGGCTCTCGCTCGCGGCGATGAACACCAGCTTCTATCTGTCGCTCGACCGGATCCCGCTCGGGATCGCGGTGACGCTCGAGTTCGTCGGCCCGCTCGGGGTCGCCTTCGCCGCCACCCGGCGCGCCGGGGACCTGCTCTGGGCCGGGCTCGCGGCCGCCGGGATCCTGCTGCTCTCGCCGGGGCTCGGCGATGGCCTCGACCTGCTCGGGGTGGTCCTGGCGCTGGTCGCCGGAGGGTTCTGGGCCGCCTACATCGTCCTCTCGCAGCGCATCGGCAGCGCCTTCCCGGGCGGCGCCGGCCTGGCGCTGGCGATGATCCTCGCCGCGGCGCTGCTGATCGTCCCGGGGATCGCGACCGGCGGCGGCGACCTGCTCGACCCGGCGGTGCTCGCGATCGGCCTCGCGGTCGCGGTGCTCAGCTCCGCGATTCCCTACTCGCTCGAGATGGAGGCCCTGAGACGGCTGCCGCGCGGCGTCTTCGGGGTGATGATGAGCCTCGAGCCCGCGGTCGCGGCGATCGTCGGCTTCGTCCTCCTCTCGCAGGACCTGGCGGCGACCGAGCTTGTCGCGATCGTCCTCGTCGTCGTCGCCAGCGCCGGGGCCCTGAGCACAACCCCGCCGCCGGCCGAGGGCTGAGCGCCGGGCCGGCCGCTAGCGTGCCGCCTTCGATGAGCCCGGTCGCGAAGTCCCTCGCCTGCCTGCTGAGCGCCGGCGCGCTCGCGCTCGTCGCCTGCGGAGGCGACGACGAGTCGACGACCGCGTCCGAGAGCTCGACCACGACCGAGACCGCGGCATCGTCGGACTGCTCGCCGATCGAGGAGGTCGAGGTGCAGCTCGGCGGCCGCCACACCGAGGACGAGTACGTCGCCGCCGACTACGAGACCAACCCGCCGTCCGGCGGCGACCACAACCCGACCCCGCTCGAGGCGGCCCGGTTCTACCCCGAGCCGCCGCTCGGCCAAACCGTCCACCTGCTCGAGCACGGTGCGGTCATCGGCTGGACCAACGGCCTCTCGCCGGAGGATCGGAAGGCGGTCGAGGAGGAGTTCAACGAGGTCTTCCAGGACGGCTACTACCAGCTCGCCGTGGTCGAGAACCCCGACCTCGAGGTGCCCTTCGCGCTCAGCGCCTGGGGCGCCTACCAGACCTGCGGCCGCGTCGACACGGCCGCGATCAGGTCCTTCGTCGAGGAGTGGTACGCGTCGCCGAAGACCGCCGAGGCGGGCTTCGCCTGCCAGGGTCAGGCGCGCTCACTCCCCAACTGCTGAGCCGCTCAGGGCAGGTCCAGGTACTCGAGCGCCGGCGAGTACGCGAGCCCCGGCTGCGGGCCGCCCTCGAGCGCGTAGACGCGGTCGCCCCTGATCGCCCCACCGACGCCGTGGCGCGGGGTGACCATGTCGGGGAGCGCCACCCAGCCGCCCTCGCGCGGGTCGAACAGCTCCACCTGCTCGATCGTCGTCCCGCCCGGACCGAGCTCCTCGCCGCCGAAGACGACGATCCGCCCGCCGCGCCTGCCGCCGACGGTGAGCGTGGCGTGACCGCTGCGGGCGGTGCGCAGGTCGGGGAGCTTGCTCCAGCGGTCGCGCCGGGGGTCGTAACGCTCGACCGTGGTCAGGCCGCCGTTGATCGGGCCCGGTCGGCCGCCGGTGACCACGAGCCCGCCCTTGAACACCGCGGCGCCGACATGGTTGCGCCCGGTCGGCATCCGCTTCCCGGCGCGCCAGCGGTCGCGCCCGACGTCGTAGATCTCGAGCCGCTGGACGGTGGGGTCGTCGGCCGTGTAACCGCCGGCCGCGTAGAGACGGTCGCCGATCGCGGCGAACGCCATCGCCGCCCGAGCCGTGGGCGCGTCGGCGAGCCGCTTCCAGCGGTCGCCCCCGGGGTCGTAGCGGTAGAGGCGGTTCGACTTCCGGTCGTCGCCGAGGTTGCCGCCGAGCAGGTAGACGCGCCCGCCGTGGGCGGTGATCCCGGGGTGGTTGACGCCGATCGGCAGCGGCGCCACCTCCCTCCAGCGGTCCTCGGAGATGTCGTAGCGGACCATCCGTCCGGTGGTCCCGCCGCTCGAGATGTAGCCGCCAACGACGTAGATCCCGTCGCCGACCCGGGCCGCCCCGACCTCCGTGCGCGACAGCGGGCTCGGCGCCAGCGCCGCCCACGAGTCGCGGCTCGCGCGGGTGCCGTCCGTCTCGTCCTCGCGGGTCGCCGCGTAGACCACCGCGCTGACGCTGGCGAGCCCGGCGACGGCGGCGAGCGCGATCCTTATCCCGAGCGAGGTCAAGCCCGCTCCTGCGTGCGGAGCTCCCACCCGGGGCACCCGGTCACCGGGAGGCGCGGATACTTGGGATAGGAGGGGTCGCTCCGCGAGCGCTCGCAGAGCGAGAAGCTCGAGCCGCGGGTGTTTCGGATCACGCGCTGATGCGCGCAGGACTCGCAAAGACCGGCGTCGGGTCGTCGCATCACGCCTTCTTTACCAGCTTCACCGCGATTCGGCCACTACTTCACTTTGTATAGTCCGAAGGTGCCAACTTTCCGGCGATTGCTCGGTTTTCTGCGCCCGTACCGGCGCACGGTGATCTGGTCGCTGGCCTTCGCCTGGGCGGCGATGGTGATCACGGTGGTCGTCCCGCTGCTGATCGGAGCCGCGGTCGACGCGATCAACGAGGGCGACCGCGACGCGCTGATGCCGATCGCCCTGGCGCTGGTCGGAGCCGGCCTCCTGCGCCTCGGGCTCACCGTCGTCAGGCGGCTGATCGCCGGCAAGGTCTCGCTCGCGGTCGAGTTCGACCTGCGCCAGGGCGTCTACGAGCACCTGCAGCGGCTCGAGCTCGGCTTCTTCGACGGCCAGCAGACCGGCCAGCTGATGTCGCGGTCGACCGTCGACCTGGCGGCGATCCGCTTCTTCCTCGGCTACGGGCTGATCTTCCTGACCCAGAACGCGCTCACGATCGCGCTCGCCAGCGTGGTCATGTTCGCGCTCAACCCGTGGCTGGCGGCGCTGGCGCTGATCCCGGTCCCGTTCGTGATCATCGCCGCCGCCCGCTTCTCGCGGCTCTCGCGGCCCGCGGTTCAGGAGGTCCAGCAGCGGATCGCCGAGCTCACCGCCGAGGCCGAGGAGAGCGTCTCGGGGGTCCGGATCGTGAAGGCGTTCGCGCGCGAGGCCCATATGCTGACGCGCTTCCGCCGCCAGGTGAACCGGGTCTTCGACCAGAACGTCTACTCGACCCGGCTGCGCGCCTTCTACTCGCCGATGCTCGGCTTCATCCCCAGCCTCGGACTCGCGGTGGTGCTCTGGGTCGGCGGCCGCGAGGTGATCGAGGGCGACATGTCGCTGGGCACGTTCACCGCCTTCTACACCTACCTGATCATGCTGATGGGGCCGATGCGGATGCTCGGCATGGCCCTGGGGATGGCCCAGCGCGCGGTCGCGTCGGGAAACCGCCTGTTCGAGATCCTCGACCGCGACCCGCGGATCACGAGCCCGCCGGATGCGCCCGAGCTGCCGCCGGGCCCCGGCGCGGTCAGCTTCAAGCGCGTCGACCTCCGATACGGCGCCGGGCCGCCGGCGCTGACCGGGATCGACCTCGAGGTCAAGGCCGGCCGCACGGTGGCGCTCGTCGGCCCGACCGGATCGGGCAAGACCAGCCTGGTGGCGCTGATCGCGCGCCTCTACGACCCGAGCGAGGGCAGCGTCTCGGTCGACGGCGCCGACCTGCGCGAGGTCGACGTCTCCTCGCTGCGGCGCCAGATCGCCTTCGTCGCCGACGACCCGTTCCTGTTCAGCGACTCGGTCGCCGAGAACATCGCCTACGCGCGGCCCGAGGCGACGCGCGAGCAGATTGAGCTGGCCGCGAAGCGCGCCCAGGCGCACGAGTTCATCCTCGGGCTCCCCGACGGCTACGAGACCGTGGTCGGCGAGCGCGGGCTGACGCTCTCGGGCGGCCAGCGCCAGCGGGTGGCGATCGCCCGGGCGCTGATCGCCGAGCCCCGGATCCTGATCCTCGACGACGCGACCTCGTCGGTCGACGCGACCACCGAGGAGGAGATCAAGCGCGGGCTGCGCGAGACGATGGAGGGCCGGACCACCTTCGTCGTCGCCCACCGGCTCTCGACGATCTCACTCGCCGACGAGATCGTGGTCATGGAGGCCGGCCGGATCGTCGATCGGGGCCGCCACGAGGAGCTGCTCGAGCGCTGCCCGCTGTACGCCGAGATCGCGGAGTTCGGCTGCGAGGACGTGCTCTTCCTACAGCACGACCTCGAGGAGCGCGAGGAGGTGGCGAGACTGTGAGCGACGACAAGCGCTCCGAGATCGACGAGAAGCGTTCCGAGGTCGAGACCGAGACCGAGGATCAGGCGAACCAGCCCGGCCGGCTCGCGGGCACGCTGATCATGTTCCGCGACCTCTGGCGGGTGATCCGCGGCCAAGACGAACGCGGGCGCAAGGTCCGCTGGCTGCTCGGCCTGCTGCGCCCCTACCGGCTCCAGGTGATCCTGATGAGCGTGACGCTGCTGGTGGCGACCGCCGCGGCGCTGGCGCCCCCGTACCTGGCCGGGAAGGC
>DASPGZ010000185.1:0-16901 GCA_035620355.1 Solirubrobacterales bacterium
CGCGAACACCGCGCGCTCGCGAACGACGAGCTTGTCGCGATCGACGGCGCGGCCGTTGGCGAAGAAGGCGAGCTTGTACTTGCCGGCGCCGTCGATGTCGAAGCGCGTCCGCGAAAGCTGGCCGGGCTTTCGCGTGCGCCGGTCCTGGCAGCGCTGGCGAGCGCCCGCCTCGCGGGTGCAGACCCGGTACGGGAGCCGCGCCTTGTCGAGCGCGCGGAAGACGGCGACGGGACGGTCGGCCTCGAAGCAGAAGGCGTCGGCGCGCTTGCCCTTGGCGCCGCAGGAGACGTACGACTTGAAGTGCTTGGCCGCGGGCGCGGGCGCCGGCAGCACGAGCAGCGCCACGAGCGCGACCAGAGCCACTGACGATGCCGGCCGGATTCGCACGGGCGACAGGCTAAGCGTTCGCGGGCTGCTGGCGCCGCATCACGAGCGCGTTCAGAACCCAGAGCCCGAGGCCGATCGCCATCAGCACCCCGGCACGGACCCAGACCTCCCCCTCGATCTGGGTCAGGAGCGTGATCGACACACCGACCCCGAGCACCGGGAACACCGACGGGATCTGGAAATGGTGGTGGTCGACCGGGCGCCGGCGGAGGACGAGGACGGAGACGTTGACGATCGCGAACACGATCACGAGCAGTGCGACGGTGGTGTCGGCGAGCTTCGAGAGGTCGCCGGTGATGATCAGCACGGCGGAGACCGCGGTCGTGAACAGGATCGCCACCCAGGGGGTGCGTCGCTTCTCGCTGATCGTCCCCAGCGGCGCCGGGACCACGTCCTCCTTCGCCATCCCGTAGAGCAGCCGCGAGGCCATGATCATGTTGATCAGCGCGCCGTTCGACAGCGCCAGCAGCCCGATCGCCGAGAACAGCTTCTCGGGGATCCCCAGCGGCCCCTGCTGGACGACCTCGAGCAGCGGCCCGCTCGAGTCGATCAGGTCGCCGGTGGGGACGACGGCGGAGGCGCCGACGGTGACCAGGAAGTAGAGGACGCCGGCGATCGCGAGCCCGGCGAAGAGGACCTTCGGATACACCGACGTGGGGTTGCGGACCTCCTCGGCGACGTTGACCGAGTCCTCGAACCCGACCAGGGCGTAGAAGGCGAGCGCGGCGCCGGCGAGCATCGCCGCGATCACGCTCGTCCCCTCCTTGAACTCGAACGCGCGCCCCGGCTCGGCGTCACCCTCGACGATCGCGACCGCCGCGATCAGCACGATCAGCAGCAGGCCGAAGACCTCGACCGCGGTGAAGACGACGTTCAGCTTCACCGACTCGGCGATCCCGCGCAGGTTGATCAGCGTGATCGCCGCCAGCAGCAGCAGGGCGCCGATCACCACCTTGAGGTCGACGAACTCGGCCAGGTAGTCGCCGCCGAAGCCGCGGGCGAGGGCGCTCGCCGAGGTGATCCCGGAGGCGATCACGGCGAAGGCGACGATGAAGGTCAGCATGCGGACGCCGAAGGCCCGGTTGGCGTAGAGCGCGGCGCCGCCGGAGTGCGGGTACTTGCTGACCAGCTCGGCATAGGAGCCGGCGGTGAACGACGCCATGATCAGCGCCAGGATGAAGGCCGACCAGATCGCCCCGCCGGTCTCCGCCCCGACCTCGCCGACGAGCGCGTAGATGCCGCCGCCGAGGATGTCGCCGACGATGAAAACGAGCAGCAGCGTCGGCGTGATCGCGCGTCTCAGGCCGCTGGAATCGCCTTCCGCAGGGTCCGAATCGCCGCCTCCGGCGCGAGGCTCAGCGGCCCCGGCCTCTCGCTCTCCCATGATCGGCCGCTACCCGCACCCGTGCGGCGCTAAGCGCCGGCCGCCGCCGCGCCAGCACCGCCGCCAGGGTGACCACGAACAGTCCCGCGACCAGCGCGTAGGCGACCGCGTCGGTGCTGGCGTCCGCGAGGCCGACGAAGGCGGAGCTGCCGAGCACCTGGCCACCGGCCCAGGCGAGGCTGACCAGGGCGCTGGCGAAGGCGAGGTCGAGGCCCGCCGCCTCGGCGTTGTCCGAGAGCAGCGCCATCGCCGGGGTCCAGATCAGGCTCATCGCCAGGACCACGATCACCAGGCCGACCGCGAGCAGGACGAGGCTCTCCGGCAGCGGCAGCAGCAGGGCCGCGATCGGGCTCGCGAGCAGGCCGGCCCGGATCGGGATCATCCGCCCGCGGCGATCCGACGCGCGGCCGATCGCCGGCGCCGTGAACGCCTCGATCCCGGCGGCGACGAAGAAGGCGGCCCCGACCGCGATCCCGCTCGCGCCGAGGTCGTCCATGCGCAGCGGGATCAGCACGTCGAAGAGCCCCGAGAGCACCGAGGGCAGGACCACGAGCCAGAACGCGAACAGGATTGGCGCGGTCGCGACTGCGGCGGCCACCCGGCGCACGCTCGGGACCCCACCGGGCGTGATCCCGGGCGTGGTCCAGACCCAGATCGCGAGCCCGCTCGCGATCACGGCAACCGAGCTGAAGACGACCTCGGGGCCGGTCACGGTGGCGACGCTGCCGATCACCGGGCCGAGCAGGATGCCGAAGATCGCCGCTGCCAGGGCGCCGCCGATCACCTCGCCGCGGCGGTCGGCCGGCGCCGCGGCGAGCAGCCAGGCGAGCCCGCCGGTCCAGGCACAGGCCCCGCCGACGCCCTCGGCGAAGCGGGCGAGGTCGAGCACGACGACGTCCTCGGCGAAGGCGAAGGCGACCGACGAGACGCCGAGCAGGGCGAGCCCGGCGAGCATGGTCGAGCGGAAGCCGATCTTCGCCGCGAGGAACCCTGAGGGCACCGCCGCGAGCAGGGTCCCGGCGGCGTACGACGCGCTGAGCACGCCGGCGGCGGTCTTCGACAACCCGAGATCGTCGGCGTACTGCGGTAGCAGCGGCGTGATCGCCGAGTAGAACATCGTGTCGACGAGGATCACCGACGCGACCAGGAGGAACAGGCGGCGCATCGGGCCAACCTACTGAGCGGTCCGTGAACCGGGGCGTCGCCTCAGAACTGTTGAAGCAGCTCTCGATCCCGGTGTTCACCGGGGTGATCGGCTAGGCGGCCGCCGGCGCCGCGGTGAGCACCTCGTTCGCCGCGATCCGCCCGTTGAGGGCGATCACCGAGCCCCCGGGGTGGGTCGCGGCCCCGCACAGGTACAGGCCCTCGATCGGGGTCCGCGCCTCGAGCCGCCGGTCCCACATCTGCGCCGGCAGCGCCTGGCCCTGGAAGATGTGACCGCCGCTGAGCCCGATCCGCTCCTCGATGTCGGGCGGACCCATGACCTGGATCTCGATGATGCAGTCGCGGATGTCGGGGGCGCGAGCCTCGATCGCGTCGATCGCCATCGCGGCGATCTCGTCGCGGCGCGAGTTCCAGTCGCCCTCGGCGAGCGCGTAGGGCACGTACTGGCAGAACACGCTCATCACCTCGCTGCCGTCGGGGACGACCGAGCGGTCATACGCCGACTGGAAGTAGAGCTCGCAGAAGCCGATCGCCGGCTCGCCGCGGCGCGCCGATTCGACCGCCGCCTGGGCCGCGTCGACGCCGCCGGTGATCGTCACCTGGGCGCGCTCCGGCGACAGTCCCTCCGGCGCCGCGGGGAAGTGCGGGAAGCGGTTCAGGGCGACGTTCAGCTTCATCACCGGCGAGCGCACGTCCCAGCCCTCGAGCCGCTCGCGGTAGTCGCCGGGGAGCTCGGCGCGGCCCGCTTCGAGCATCGCCAGCATCCGTTTCGGGTCGGCGTTGCAGATCACCACCGGCGTCGTGATCCGCTCGCCCGACTCGAGCTCGACCCCCTCACCGGGGACGATCGCTGAGACCCCGACCCCGGTCGCGAGCACGGCGCCAGAGTCGAGCGCCGACTGCGCGATCGCAAACGAGGCGCGGCCGAGGCCGCCGCGGACGTAGCCCCAGACCGAGCCGAGCCCGCCCAGGTTGCCCTGGCGGTGCATGAGCCGGATCGCCGCGGTGCCGGGGTCGCGCGGCCCGGCGAAGGTCCCGATCGTGCCCTGGCAGGCGATCGCGTCCTTGAGCCGCTGGTCGGTGACGTAACGGTCGAGCATGGTCGCGATCGACTCCTCGAACACGATCGAGATCAGCTCCGGGTCACCGCCCAGCCGCTCCTCGATCTCCTCCCGGTTCGCCGACGGGCGCTGCCAGAGGTCGTCGTCGGGAGCCCGCAACAGGTCGCGGATCCGGTCGAAGACGTCGCCGAACTCCGAGACGCCGGCGATCTCGGCGTCGGCGAAGCCCTGCCCGCGCAGGTACTCGGTCGTCCGCGCCGGGTCGAGGAAGCCGGCGTACGAGCTGCCGTCGTCGAACGGGCACCAGAGGTTCGGGTCGGCCGGGGTGACGTGATAGCCGTGGCGCTCGAGCTCGAGCTCGGAGATCACCACCGGATCGAGCAGTCCGACCAGGTAGGCGCAGGGGCTGACGATGAAGCGCTGGTCGGCGAACGGGCGCTCGAGCGTCGCCGCGCCGCCGAGCCGCTCGCGCTGCTCGAGCACCAGCACCCGGTGGCCGGCGCGGGCCAGATAGGCGGCCGCGGTGAGCCCGTTGTGGCCGCCGCCGACGACGATCGCGTCCCACTCGCGGGCGGCGAGCTCGGCGACCGGCGCCGGCAGGCCGACCCTGCCGAGCTGCGCGAAGACGTCGTGGCTCACGCCGGGGCCGGGAGGTAGCGGACGCCGGTGAGCTCCTCGGACACATCCCACAGCCGCCGCGCCGTCTGCTCGTCGCGGGCGCGCTTGACCGGCTGGACCTCGGTCGGGGTGCCGCGCGCCTCCATGAACCCGTCGGGGCCGATGAACTCGCCCCCCTCGACCCCGGGAGCGGTGGCGGCGTAGAGCTGCGGCAGCGCCCCCTTCGAGGCGCTCTGCGCGATCAGCGCGTTCGAGATCCGCAACAGGGCCGAGACCGGGAACGGCGGTCCCGAGGTCTGCAGGTTGGTCGCCGAGTAGCCGGGATGGGCGAGGACGCTGATCACGGGCGAGCCGGCGGCGCGCAGGCGCCGGTCGAGCTCGAGCCCGAAGACCGCGTTGGCGAACTTCGACTGCTGATAGGCGCCGCGCGAGGAGTACTTGCTCTCCGACTGCAGGTCGTCGAAGTGGATCCGGCCCGGCTTGTGCTCGAGGCTGGAGACGGTGACCACGCGGGCGCCGCCGACGGCCGCGAGCGGCTCGAGCAGCAATCCGGTGAGCGCGAAATGCCCCAGGTGGTTGGTGCCGAACTGGAGCTCGAAGCCGTCGGCCGTCTCGCCCCGCGGCGGCATCATCACCCCGGCGTTGTTGATCAGCATGTCGATCCGCGGGTGGTCGGCGGCGATCCCGGCCGCGAACCCGCGCACCGACTCGAGCGCGGCGAGGTCGAGTACCCGCGCCTCGACCGCGGCGCCCGGCGTCTCGGCGGTGATCCGTTCGCGGGCCGCCTCGCCCTTGGCGCGGTCGCGGGCGGTGATCACCACGGTCGCCCCGGCGGCGGCGAGCGCGCGGGCGGTCTCCAGGCCGAGGCCACTGTTGGCGCCGGTGACCACCGCGAGGCGTCCGCTCTGATCGGGGATCTGATTCGCGCTCCAGGCGCTCATACGCGTAGGATCATCGCGCACCCCGCTCCGAGAGAGGTATTCCACCGTGTCCAAGCTCCGTACCGCCGCACTGCTCGCGATGCTCGTCGCCGCGGCCACGATCGCCGCCTGCGGCTCCGACGACGACTCCGACGAATCGACGAGCTCGGGGGCCGCCTCGCTCTCGGACTGCACCCCGGAGACGTTGGAGACGGCGAGCTCCGGGAAGCTCACCGTGGCCACCGACAAGCCCGCCTTCCCGCCCTACTTCGAGGACAACGACCCGACCAACGGGCGCGGGTTCGAAAGCGCCGTCGCCTACGCGATCGCCGACCAGCTCGGCTACGGCCCCGACGACGTCGAGTGGACCGTGGTCCCGTTCAACGCCTCCTACGCCCCGGGCCCGAAGGACTTCGACTTCGACGTCAACCAGATCTCGATCACCCCGAAGCGCGCCGAGCAGGTCGACTTCTCAGCCCCCTATTACGAGGCCGAGCAGGCCGTGGTGGTGAAGAAGGGCTCCGAGCTCGACGGGGTCAGCTCGCTCGCCGACCTCCAGGACGCGGTGATCGGGGTCCAGATCGGCACCACCAGCCTCGACGCGGTCAACGACGTGATCGCGCCCTCCGAGGACCCGCAGGTCTTCGACACCTCCAACGACGTCGTCAGCGCGTTCGATAACGACCAGGTCGACGCGATCGTCGTCGACGTCCCGACCGCCTACTTCCTGACCGCGGTCCAGGTCCCCGACGGGACGATCGCGGGGCAGTTCGCTGCCCCGGGCGGCGACCAGTGGGGCGCCCTGCTGGAGAAGGACTCGCCGCTGACCGACTGCGTCAGCGCAGCGGTGACCGAGCTGCAGGACTCCGGCGAGCTGCCGGCGATCGAGAAGAAGTGGATGAGCGACGTCACCAGCGCCCCGGTCCTCGAGTAGCGGCTCGGCGCCGGTAGCGGCGGTGGAGAGCACCGCCGAGCGCCGCCCCGACCGCCGCGCCGAGCGCGAGGCGGCGCGGCGGGCGAAGACCCGCCGCGGTCTGCTGATCGCGGCGGTCTCGACCGTGGTCGTGCTCGGCGGCCTCGCGGTCCTGATCCTGACCAGCCCCGGCTGGCCCGACGTCCGCGACAAGTTCTTCGACCCCGAGGTGTTCAAGGACTCGTTCCCCGACGTCGCCGAGGCCTTCTGGCTCGACATCAGGGTCTTCTGCATCGTCGAGGTGATCGTCTTGGTGCTGGCGCTCGGAGTGGCGCTGCTGCGGACGGTGAGGGCGCCGGCGCTGTTCCCGCTGCGGCTGCTGGCGACGGTCTACGCCGACGTCTTCCGGGGCGTCCCGGTGATCCTGCTCGTCTACCTGGTCGGGTTCGGGATCCCGGCGCTCGACCTCCAGGGGCTGCCGAGCGAGCCGGTGGTGCTGGGCGGGATCGCGCTCACTCTCTCCTACACCGCCTACGTCAGCGAGGTCTACCGGGCCGGGCTGCGCTCGGTTCACCGCGGCCAGCGCGACGCGGCACTCGCGATCGGGCTCACCGAGCAGCAGGCGATGCGCCATGTGATCCTGCCCCAGGCGGTGCGCCGGGTCGGGCCGCCGCTGCTCAACGACTTCATCGCCCTGCAGAAGGACGTCGCCCTGATCGCGATCATCGGGGTCGCCGGCGAGGCCTTCCGGGTCGCCCAGATCCAGGCCGCGTCGGACTTCAACTACACGCCCCTGATCGCCGCGGCGCTGCTCTACCTCGCGGTCACCGTGCCGCTCGCGCGGCTGCTCGACCGCTGGGACATCGAGCGGGCCCGATGAACGCGCCTGTGCTCGAGTTCCGCGGCGTGACCAAGGCCTTCGGCGAGCGCGATGTCCTGCACGGGATCGACCTCGAGATCGCCGAGCACGAGGCAGTCGCGGTGATCGGCGCCTCCGGCTCGGGCAAGTCGACGATGCTGCGCTGCGCCGACCTGCTCGAGGAGATCGACGACGGCGACATCCTGCTCGACGGCGAGGTGATCACCGACCCGTCGGTCGACGCGGTCTCCGTCCGCCGCCGGCTCGGGCTCGTGTTCCAGGCCTACAACCTGTTCCCGCACCTGTCCGTGCTCGAGAACGTCGTCCTCGGTAGGTGGCGCGGCCACGGCGTCCCCACGGGCGAGGCCGAGGAGGCGGCCCGGGCGCAGCTCAAGCGGCTCGGCCTCGAGGGCCGCGAGGACGACCAGCCGGACCGGCTCTCCGGCGGCCAGCAGCAGCGGGTGGCGCTGGCGCGGGCGTTCGCGGCCCGGCCGCGGGCGATGCTGCTCGACGAGGTCACCTCGGCGCTCGACCCGGAGCTGGTCGGCGAGGTCCTCGCGACCGTCCGCACGCTCCGCGACGAGGGGGTGACGATGCTGATCGCAACCCACGAGATGAGCTTCGCCCGCGAGGTCGCCGACCGGGTCGGCTACCTGCACGACGGCCGCCTGGTCGAGATCGGCCCCCCGGAGCAGATCCTCTCGGAGCCCCGCGAGCCGGAGACGCAGCGGTTCCTGCGCCGCCTGCTCGAGGCGGGCCGGGTATAGGGCGTCAGCGCGCCGGCGCGCTCAGCCGGAGCCCTGCGCGAGCGCGGCCGCCGTGAACGCGAGCGCGATCGCCGCGCGCGGCTCGACCGAGGCCGGGTCGACGAACTCGTCCGGATGGTGGGCGTGGCCGCCGCGCGGCCCGAGCCCGTCGACCGTGAGCTCGACCTGCTCGGCCATGTGGCTCGCGTCCGAGGCCCCGCCGCGGCCGCCGACGTGCACCGGCCCGCCGAGCAGCTCGGCGGCCGGGGCGGCGAGCAGCCGCGCGACCGGCTCGCGGCTGTCCATCCCGGGCCAGAGCCGGACCAGTTCCGCCTCGAGGCCGACCCCGTCGATCTCGCCGGGGACCGCGTCGAGCACCGGCTGGAAGGCCTCGAGCCGGTCGGCCCGCAGGTCGCAGACCAGCTCCGCGGTGGCCGGGACCACGTTGAAGGCGTCGCCGCCGCTGTGGAGCACGGTCGGCGTCGCGGTCAGGCGCTGCGGCCCGTCGGGGTCGTTGAGCGCCGCCACTCGGCGCGCCACCTCGCCGATCGCGAGCAGCGCGTTGCGGCCCTTCTCGGGCGAGGACCCGGCGTGGGCGGCGACCCCGTGGGCGACCGCCCGCAGGGTGCCGGCGGCCTTTCGCTTCGCCACCACCGCCTCGCCCCCGCCGGGGGCGAGCTGGCCCGCCTCGAAGCAGAGGCAGGCGTCGTAGCCGGCGAACGCCTGCCCGTGGTCGAAGCCGCCGGTGCGCCACTCCTCGTCGACGACCGTGATCAGGCTGAGCTCGGCGAACTGCTCGGGTGAGGCGGCGAGCGCCCGGACCACCCCGAGCGCGATCGCGACCCCGGCCTTCATGTCGATCGTCCCCGAGCCGACCAGACGGCCGTCGAGTCGCTCGAGCGGGCGGTGGGCCTCATGGGCGACCACGGTGTCGAGGTGGCCGAGCAGGACCACGCGCCCGCTGCCGCTGCCCCGCAGGCGGGCGATCAGGTCGGGGGCGAAGCCGGGGCTCGAGCACGGGACCCGCTCGATCTCCGCCTCGTCCGGAAGCAGAGCGGCGACCAGCGCGCAGAGCTCCTCGGCCGCGGCGACGTCGCCGGAGGGCGAGGAGACGGCGACCATCGCCTCGAGGTCGCGCTCGAAGCGCTCGGCGATCCGCCGAGCGGCGGCCGCCACCCATCCTCGGTCGAGGCTCATTCGGCGAGCTCGGGGATGTGGCGCTCGAGGTGGCGGGCGATCGTCTGGCGGACCCAGTCCTGGGTCGCCGAGTCGGCCATCCGGTAGCGGCCGAGCAGCATCTTCTGATCGTCGAGCGGCAGCCCGGCGATCTCCCAGCTCACGGCGAGGCGCTCGAACAGCATCTCGGTGCGCCGGTGCCAGGCGTCCTCGGCGCTCGCGCCGGCGCGCTTGTCGGGGTGCGAGAGCTTGCGGATCGTCCCCGGGCTGAGCTCGCCCCGCAGGGTGAGCACGTTGCCCTCGGGGTCGGTGTAGGAGAAGCTCTCGGAGGGCTCCCGGCGCGGGCGCTTCTTGCGTCTGGCCATCGCTGGATACTGCCAGCAGGCCGAAGCCAACCGCGTGATCGAAAGGGGATCTCGAATGGAAGCGAGTGTCGAACCGCAGACAAGTGAGGCGATCAGGGGCTTCTCGCGGCTGTGGTGGCTGTGGATCGTGTTCGGGATCTTCTGGGTTGTGATCGGCCTCGTGATCCTGCAGTTCGACCAGGCGTCGATCACCACCGTCGGGATCCTGGTCGGGGCGATGTTCCTCACCTCGGGCTTCCAGCAGTTCATGATCATGGCCATGGTCGACCGGGGCGGCTGGCTGTACGGCCTGTTCGGGGTGCTGTTCCTGATCGCCGGGGTGATCGCGCTGATAAGTCCCGAGAACACGTTCGCGGCGCTCGCCGACATCCTCGGCTTCCTCTTCCTCCTGGTCGGGATCTTCTGGATCATCCAGGCGTTCGTCTCGCGCGAGATCAACGAGCTCTGGTGGCTGGGGCTGCTGAGCGGGATCCTGATGGTGATCCTCGCCTTCTGGACCGGCGGCCAGTTCTTCATCGAGAAGGCCTACGTGCTGCTGGTCTTCGCCGGGATCTGGGCCCTGCTCCAGGGCGTCAGCGACGTGGTCCGCGCGTTCCAGATCCGCAAGCTCGGCGAGATGGTCTAGGCCGGCGAGCGACTAGGCTCGGCGCGGTGAGCTCCGAACCACGCCATCGCGTCGAGCTGACCGCCGAGGTCGCCGCCTCGCCGGACGAGACGTTCACCTACCTGACCGATCACTTCTTCGAGCTCTGGCCGGGGAAGGCGAAGGTGCTCGAGGCCGGCTCCGATCCAGCGGAGCCGATGGGACTCGGGATGGTGCGGTGGATGGACCCTCCCGGGTCGGCGGTGCTCGAGGAGCGGATCGTCGCCCACGAGCGTCCGCGTCTGATCGAGTACGTGGTCATCAACGAGGCCCCGATCCACAACCATCTCGGCCGGCTCGAGCTGACCCCGGCGGGCTCGGGGACCCGGCTCGACTACTCGATCGCCTTCGATTACAAGCCCGCTGCCGCCGGAGCGGTGGCGGCGGGGGTCCTGCGGGCGACCTGGGCCGTCAACGGCCGCCGCAGGATGCGCGCCGCGCTCGGCAAGCCCTGAGCTCAGCCGAGCAGCCGGTTGGTTTCGTCCGAGATCGCGAGGCTCGAGAGGTCGCCGTGGTCGCGGATCGCCGTCGCGGCCGCGACCAGGCCGTCGACCGCCACCCAGGCGAGCGAGCCGCCGAGGCTGACCCGCTGCGCGCCCGCCGCGAACACCTGCTCGAGCGAGAGGTTCGGTAGCGCGAGCACGTTGACCGGCTTCGAGACCGCCTCGCATACCGTCCGGATCTGCTCCGGCGAGGCGAGGCCGGGCGCGTAGACGACGTCGGCGCCGGCCTCCTCGTAGGCCCGCAGCCGGGCGATCGTGTCGTCGAGGTCGGGGTTGCCGCGGATGTGGTTCTCGGCCCGGGCGGTGAGCGTGAACCCGAAGCCGGTCCCGGCCGCCGCCTCGACCGCGGCGGCGATCCGCTCGCGCGCGTGCCCGAGCTCGTAGATGCCGTCCTCGGGGTCGAAGTCCTCGATCGAGCCGCCCACGGCTCCGGCCTCCGCCGCGCGGGAGACGGCGGTCGCCGCGTCCTCGGGGGCCGAGCCGTAGCCGTTCTCGAGGTCGGCCGAGACCGGCAGGTCGGTGGCGGCGTCGAGCGCGCGCAGGTGCTCGACGACCTCGTCGAGGCTCGCGTCACCGTCGCGACGCCCGAGCGTGAAGGCGAAGCCCGAGCTGGTCGTCGCCAGCGCCTCGAAGCCGAGGGCCGCGAGCGCCTTTGCCGAGCCGGCGTCCCACGGGTTCGGGAGCACGAAGCCATCGCCCTCGTGCAGATCGCGGAAGGCGAGCGCCTTCCCCTCCTGGTTGCGGGTCGAGCTCATCGGATCTCCTTTCGGCGGGCGCCTATTGTGGCCGTGATGGAGGAACGGCCGGGGATCTCGCGGCGTGAGCTGCTGCGCGCGGGTGCCGGCGCCGCCGGACTGGCGCTGGCGCCGTCGATCTTCGGCTGCGGGGGCGGCGAGTCGCCGCGGGCCCCGCGCGAGGTCGCCCGGGCTATCCTCTGAGGCAGCAAACATACGGGGGCGAAACAGATTCGACGTGGATCCGTTCGTCTTGATGTTGCGAGTCGAGGATCCCGGGTTGGCCTCGTAAAACTCTCCCGGGAACCAATCAAATGCGGACTCCGATCATGAGTTCGCCCTCGCTGCTTAGGTAGTTGAGGGAGTCGCTCCGGGAAGCCCGCGTCCCGGGTCAGCGGCTTCAACAGCGGGCTCACCGGCCTGGTAGGACCCTCGACCAGGCCGGGACACCAACAGGAGGGTTGGGCGCCGGGAACGTACCTCGTGGACCGACCTAACCGGCGCCGAGATCAGACTCCACGGGAACGCTCGTAGACGCATCAAGACAGGCTCCGCGGACGCCGGGGCAGTGCCGGCCGCCTCCATTCACCCCGCACCGCAGTGGTCGCCGTCAAATGGACTCGGCGACCTCGAGAAAGGCGCTCACCCTCGTCCCCGCGTCGCCCGGTCGCCAGACCAGCGCCGTCTCCCACATCGGCAGGCCGCTGATCGGCACGTAGGTGATGCTCGGGTGGGCGAAGTGGTCGGCGAACGACGGCGCGGTCGGGTGGACGACTCTGCCCAGGGCGATCATCGTGATCAGCTCGCCGAGCTCGTGGTGCTCGAGGCGCCGGAACTTCAGCGGCCGGCCCGAGGGCGCGTGCTTGGGGATGAACGCCTCCTCGAGCTCCGGCGGCAGCATCCCGCTGACGTCGGTGACCTGGTAGTCGGCGATGTCCTCGAGCGTGACCTCCGATCGCCCGCTCAGCGGATGGTCGGCCGAGACGCCGAGCACCCGCGGCTCCCGCGTCAGGATCGGGCCGACCACCAGATCGGGCTGGCGCAGCGGCAACCGGCTGACCATCAGGTCGACGCCGCCCCTGCCGAGCGCCTCGAAGCGGTCAGAGAGCGCCATCTCCTTGACCTCGACCGAGCAGCGCGGGTGCGCGACCTCGAACGCGCGGATGATCTCGAGCAACCGCTCCCCTCCCGAGACCCCGGTCACCAGGGCGATCCGCAGGGTGCCCTGGGGCTCGCCCGCCGGCCGCGCGGCTCGCCTCAGGGCCTCGGCCAGGCGCTCGTAGGCCGGATCGATCTCGGCCAGCAGCCGCTCGCCCGCCGGGGTCAGCCCGACCCGGCGGCTGGTCCGGTCGAGCAGGCGCTCGCCCAGCTTGGCCTCGAGCTCGCGCAGACTCTGGCTGACGCGCGACTGGGTGACGCCGAGGCGCTCGGCGGCGCGGCCGAAGTGAAGCTGGTCGGCGAGCTCCAGGAAGACCCGGATCTCGCGCAGCTCGACCGCCTCCCACATCGATTAGCGAGGCTACTCGCTTCGATCGCCGATCGGCCATTGATCGGGCGTCGCCCGTGCTCGACCCTGACTCGTGACGAATCACCGCGAGAAGGGAGCACGAGATGCGCAAGGTAGTGATGGGAATGATGACCAGCCTGGACGGGCGTCTCGACGACCCCGACGCGTGGGTGACCGGGATCCCCGACGACCTCTACGCCGAGCTCGACCGCCTCTACGGGACCTTCGACTCGATCCTGGTCGGCCGGACCACCTACGAGGAGATGTTCGAGTTCTGGCCCGGCGCCGAGGCGAACGAGGATGGTTCCGAGCACAGCCGCAGCATGGCGCGGAAGATGAACTCGTACCGAAAGCACGTCTTCTCCGGCGCCGGCGAGCGCGCTGAACTGGAATGGAACAACTCCGAGCTGGTCCCGGTCGACGGAGACGAGCAGCTGACCGCGTTCATCGAGGCGCTCAAGGCCGAGCCCGGCCGCGACATCCACCTCTCAGGCGGTGCGAAGCTGGCGCAGACGATGGTCCGGCTCGGCCTGGTCGATCGCTACCACCTGGTCGTCCACCCGGTGGTCTCGCGCGGGGCGAGCTGGTTCGACGGGATCGACGAGCCGCGGCGGCTGGACCTGCTGAGCGCGACCGCGTACTCGAACGGCGTCGTCGGCCTGCTCTACGAGGCGGCGGGCTGATCCCCGGGCGGGTCAGTTCTCGCGGTCGGCCTCGAGGAAGGCCGGCGTCGCGATCGAGCCGATGATCAGCGCCGCCCCTGCCACCAGCGCGGTCGCCCCGGTCACCTCGAGCCAGGTCGCCGAGGAGAAGAACAGCACCACGGCGCCGATCGCGGCGACGGCGACCGCGGGGATGAAGATCCTGCCGGCGTACTTCATCGGCGGGTCTCCGGGTCGGAGGCGCCGATCGGGTGGAACTCCTGATCGAGCCGCCCGGTGAGCACCAGCTTGTACAGGTAGCCGAGCGACGGGATCAGGATCGCGACCGCGATCACCGCCGCGACCAGGAGCGCGACCAGAGTCGCGTTGTCGGCGGCGGCCTCGTCGAGGGTCATCTGCCCGGGGAGGAAGTCGGGCGACAGGGCGATCATCAGCCCGACCAGGATCGCCCCCACCGCCGCCGCCGCTGTGAAGCGCGCGATTCCGAACCGCCGGGTCCAGACGAGCGCGATCGTGACCAGCCCGGCGATCGCCGACCCGATCACCACCGCGAGCCCGAGCCCGGACGTGAGCCCGTCGTAGAGGTCGCGGGCGTCGTCGCGGACGATGAAGATTCCGGCGATCGCCATCGCGCCGGTGACGACTCCGGCGCCGAGGGCCCGCCGGCGAAACGCCTCGACCATGTCGGGGAGCCCGGCCCGGACCGAGTCGGCGGCGACGAAGACCGCCGCCAGGTAGGCGCCGGTGGCGACCGCGAGCGCCCCGATGTAGAGCGAGGTCGAGTTGGTCCAGCTCGAGAATGGCGAGTCCGGGTCGGCGGGCACGCTGACCTGGCCGCTGGCGACCGCGCCGATCGTCGCCCCGAGGAAGAACGGGACGATCGCCGAGGAGAGCGCGAAGGCCGCGCCCAGCAAGCGCGCCTCGCCGATCGTCGCCGCCTCGCCGCGCAGGGCGAAGGCGGTACCGCGGAGGATGATCCCGACCGCGGCGCCGAACAGCGGCACGTAGAGGGTCTCCATCACCGGCCCGAAGGCGTTGGGGAACCCGGTCCAGAAGACGACCAGGACGAAGATCAGCCAGACGTGGTTGGCCTCCCACACCGGGCTCATCGAGCGCTTCAGCATCCCGCGGACGCGGGCGCCCCGCCTGGCGCCGCCGGCGGTCAGATCCCAGAAGCCGGCGCCGTAATCCGCCCCGCCGAGAACCGAGTACATGACCAAGCCGAGGACGAGCACGGCGGCGGTCAGGTCTACTGCCATCAGCGGGCGACCTCCGCCTCAACGGGGAGCTCGCGCTCGAGCGGCTGGCGGGCGAGTCGGCGCAAAAGCCAGAAGACCACCGAACCGAGGCCGAGATAGACGATCGCCAGGGTCGCGTAGCCGATCGGGATCCCCTCGGCGCCGGTGACCGCCTCGGTCGTCTTCATCGTCTCGTAGACGATCCACGGCTGGCGGCCGACCTCGGTCGTGATCCAGCCCGCGATCAGGGCGACGACCGCGGCCGGGCCGGCGATCACGACCACCCGGTAGAACCACTTCGAGCGCGGCAGGCGCGCCTTCCTGAACCAGGTCAGCAGGTAGATCGCGGCCAGCAGCGCGAGGCCGCTGCCGATGAAGACCATGACCGAGAACGCGTTGCGGACCACGGCGACCGGCGGCCGGTCGGACTCGGGCACGCTGTCGAGGCCCTGGACGGTCGCGCTCGGGTCGTGGTCGGCGAGCAGCGAGAGCATGTCGGGGATCGTGATCCCGCCGTGGTTCTCGCCGTCGTAGTAGATGCCGCCGATGTTGAAATCGGCTCCCTCCTCGGTTTGCTCGAGGCCCTCGAAGGCGGCCAGCTTCACCGGCTGGTCCTCGGCCACCGAGCGGCCCGCCCAGTCACCCATCAGCAGCTGCACCGGGGCGGCGATGCAGGCGACGGTCAGCGGCACGATCAACGCAGCCCGGTGGTAGTGGTCGCGGCGGCCCTTCAGCCACGCGTACGCGTAAACGCCGGCCACCAGGAAGGCGGCGACGATGAACCCGGCCACGTACATGTGGAAGAACTCGTGCCAGAAGTAGTCGTTGAACAGCGCCTCCAGCGGACGCACGTTGGTGACCTCGTTGTTGACGATGTCAAAGCCGGTCGGGTTGTTCATCCAGCCGTTGACCGAGATCACCAGGAACGAGCCGGTCACGCCGCTGATCACGATCGGGATCCCGACCAGGAAGTGGGCCCGGTCGGAGAGCCTGTCCCATCCGTAGACGTAGATGGTGATGAAGATCGCCTCGATGAAGAACGAAAGCCCCTCGAGCGCGAACGCGACCCCGAACACCTCGCCGAACTCGGACATGAACTTTGGCCACAGCAGCCCGAGCTCGAACGAGAGGATCGTCCCGGTGACGACCCCGACCGCGAACAGGATCAGCATCACCTTCGACCAGCGCTTGGCGATCTGTCGGTAGACGACGTTGCCGGTGCGGCGGTAGAGCCCTTCCATGAACAGGACCATCGCCGGGAACGCGACCCCGAAGCAGACCAGCGGGATGTGGACCCCGAGCGAAAGCGCCTGCATCTGACGCGCTTCGAGCAGGTACGGCTGATCGACCTGCGTGAATGCGTCCGCCAGCGGCAGCCAGTCGATCGGCACCTCTTGAACACTAGGGCGCGGGCAGGACCCTCACAGCCGCGAGCACGGTGCTGGGCGCTCCGTATCCTCGATCGTGATGGCTGAGGCACCCGAGAGCGGCTGGCGGTCGCCGGCGCCCGCGCCGGCCCCGGCGCCGGCTCAATCCGACTACGAACCGATCCACCCGGGATCCGGCCGCGGGGACTGGCGCGAGCGGCTGAAGCGCTTCGGTGGCCCGATCGCGGCCGGCCTGATCCTGCTCGCGACGAAGCTGAAGGCGATCCTGCTGGTGCTGCCGAAGCTGAAGATCCTGACCACCTCGGCGACGATGCTGGTCTCGATCGCGGCCTACGCGCTGCTCTGGGGTTGGAAGTTCGCGATCGGCTTCGTCCTGCTGCTGTTGGTGCACGAGATGGGCCACGTGATCCAGCTGCGCCGCGAGGGCATCCCCGCGTCGGCGCCGATGTTCATCCCCTTCCTCGGCGCGGTCGTGGCCGCGAAGTCGATGGGCGACGACGCCGCCGCCGAGGCCCGGGTGGGGCTCGCAGGGCCGATCCTCGGCTCGCTCGCCACTCTGGTCCCGCTGGCGGTCTGGCTCGCGACCGGCGAGGAGTTCTGGCAGGCGCTCGCCTACGTCGGCTTCTTCATCAA
>DASPGZ010000186.1:0-2002 GCA_035620355.1 Solirubrobacterales bacterium
GCACGCTCGATCGCCTCGCCGCCGTCGGGATCGAGCCCGAGAAGCCGCCATACCGCGTGCGCGAGGGCGGCTCCCGGATCTGCTTCGTCCGCGACCCCGACGACTACCGGGTCGAGCTGATCGAGGCCAAGGCCTGACGGCGCTCGAGCTGATCGGGTGCCCCTTCCACCTCGGCGTCCGCGGGGTCGGGATGGGAGCCGGACCGCTGCGCCTGCTCGCCGACGAGGTCGTCTCCGCGGCGGTCGCCGGCGGCGGTCAGGTTCCCGTGCGCGCCGTGTCGTTCACCGCCTACGACCCCTCGCACGACGGCGACGGGCGCTTCGCCGACACGGCGACCGACCTGATCGTCGCCGTGTTGACGGCGCTCGGCTCCTCGCCTCGAAGCTAGAAGTGCACTATGGGGATGATCAGGATCGCGACGATGTTCGCGACCTTGATCATCGGGTTGATCGCCGGGCCCGCCGTGTCCTTGTAGGGATCGCCGACGGTGTCGCCCGTAACCGAGGCGGCATGCGCCTCGGAGCCCTTGCCGCCGAAGGCGCCGTCCTCGATCAGCTTTTTCGCGTTGTCCCAGGCGCCACCCCCCGCGGTCATCGCGATCGCCATGAACAGGCCGACGACGATCACGCCGATCAGCAGCCCCCCGAGCGCCTTGACGTCGATGATGCCGACGATCACGGGGATGACGATCGGGATCAGCGAGGGCAGGATCATCTCCCGCTGCGCCGCCGCGGTGACGATCGCGACCGTGCGCCCGTACTCGGGCCTCGAGGTCCCCTTCATGATCCCCTCGTCCTCGCGGAACTGGCGCCGGACCTCCTCGACCACCTGACCCCCCGCGCGGCCGACCGCCTCGATCGCGAGGGCGGAGAACAGGTAGACCATAAGGCCGCCGATCAGCAGCCCGATCAGGACCGCCGGGTCGGAGATGCTGAAGATCAGCCCCTCGCCGCCCTCCTCGCGGGCGAGCTCGATCTCGAACGCCTTGAACAGCACCAGGGCGGCGAGCGCCGCCGAGCCGATCGCGTACCCCTTGGTCACCGCCTTGGTCGTGTTGCCGACGGCGTCGAGCGGGTCTGTGACGTTGCGAACGTCCTCCGGCAGGTCCGCCATCTCGGCGATGCCGCCGGCGTTGTCGGTGATCGGCCCGAAGGCGTCGAGGGCGACGATCAGGCCGCAGAGCGAGAGCTGCGCCATCACCGCGACGCCGATCCCGTAGATGCCCGCGAGCTCGTTCGCGGCGAGGATCGCGAGCGCCAGCAGCAGCGCCGGCGCGGCAGTCGACTGGAAGCCCTGCGCGAGTCCCTGGATGATGTTGGTCGCGTGACCGGTTTGCGACGACTGGCTGATCGTCTTCACCGGCCGGAAGCGGGTCGACGTGTAGTAGTCGGTGATCACGAACAACCCTCCGGTGACGCCAAGCCCGATCAGGGCGCAGAGCCACAGATCGGTGACGCTGGCGCCGGCGAGGGCACTCCCCGGGTCGAGCACACCGAGCTCGAGCGGGTCGCTCATCAGCCAGTCGGTGATCGGGTAGAAGGCCGCGGCCGAGATCACCGCCGAGACGATCAAGCCCCGGTAGAGCGCGCCCTCGACCTTGTCGGAGGTGGTGCGGACGGCGAGCGCGCCGACGATCGAGGCGATGATCGCGACCGCGCCCATAACCAGCGGGTACATCGCCACCTCCCGCGAGAAGTCCTCGGCGAAGGTGAGCACCCCGAGCAGCATCACGGCGACCGAGGTGACCGCGTAAGTCTCGAACAGGTCGGCCGCCATGCCGGCGCAGTCGCCGACGTTGTCGCCGACGTTGTCGGCGATCACCGCCGGGTTGCGCGGGTCGTCCTCGGGGATCCCGGCCTCGACCTTGCCGACCAGATCGGCGCCGACGTCGGCGGCCTTGGTGAAAATGCCGCCCCCGAGCCGGGCGAAGACGGAGATCAGCGAGCCGCCGAAGCCGAGCCCGATTAGGGCATCGATCGCCTCCTCGTCGGTCTTGTCGCCG
>DASPGZ010000187.1:0-5645 GCA_035620355.1 Solirubrobacterales bacterium
GCGGCGGGTCGAGGCGATCATCGCCGCGACCGAGCGCGGGATCGAACAGATCCGCGCCGACCCGGTCGGCGTGCTCGACGGGCCGCCGCCGGCGCTGCGCGAGGCTGGCCGGCTGGCGCGCGCCTACGGGTCGGAGAACTGCGGCTTTCCGCAGGGCTGAGCTCGGCCTGACCGAGTGCGCGGGCCGAGCTAGGACGGCGGGTCGGCGGGCGGCGCCAGTCGCCCGCCGACGAACTGGACCATGCCCGAGAGCCGGCGGTGGATGCCGGTGAAGCCGCGCTGCTCGAGCGCCGCGGCGATCTCGTCGCCCTCGAAGATCCGCATCCCGCTGGCGCGCTCGAGCACCGGCTTCAGCGGCCGGGCGGTGAGCTCGCGGCGGACCGACGTCATCAGCGCGATCCGACCGCCCGGGGCGAGCACCCGCCGCATCTCGTCGAGCCCGGCGAACGGGTCGGCGAACAGATGCAGCGCGGCGAAGCAGCAGCAGGCGTCGAAGCCGCCGTCGGTGAACGGCAGCCGGGTCGCGTCGCCGCGGATCAGGGTCAGGTTGCCGGGATCGGCGCGGCGCAGCTCCTCGCCGCCGCGGGCGAGCATCGTCGGCGAGGCGTCGATCCCGACAGCGAGCCCACCGGGCCCGACCGCGTTCGCGAACGAACGGGTGAAGTTGCCGGGGCCGCAGGCGACGTCGAGCACCTTGTCGCCCCCGCCGAGCCCGAGCAGCAGCCGGGCGATCCGGATCTCCTCGGCCATCCCCGGCCCGGTGACCCCCTTGAACATCCGCCCCAGCGCCGGGCGCCAGTAGCGCTCGTAGATCGCCGGCACCAGCCGGGTCAGCATCAGGTCCTGGGTGGCGCCGGTCGACTCGAGCTCGGTCTCGAGCAGGTCGAGATAACCGGCCGGGTTGAGTCCGCGTTCGGCGGCGAGCGCCGCGTTCGGGGGATCGAGCAGCTCGATCGTCCGCTCGAGGGCCGCGGGCGGCGCCTCGGCGGGCATCAGGCCCCGCGCGGGTCGCCGGAGTGCTGTGCGAGCTCGTTCAGCCGCCCGATCTGGCGCTCGCCCTCGACCCGCGCCGGGTGACCGTCGGGGAGCGGGGCGATCAGGCGCGCGATCCGGTTGCGGATCTGAAGCGCGAAGTGGGGCGTCGAGGGGCCGGCGAGCGCGCGCACGTCCTCGACCGTGATCTCGCGGCCGCCAAGCCGGTCGGGTCTCTCGCTCTCGCTCATTGGGGCTTCTGCTGCTGGTCGTCGGGCTGTGACTCGGGCTGGGACGGCGGCACCGCGCCGCCGGAACCGGACGTTATCGGGGCGACCTCGGCGAGCTCGTCCGCCTCGGCCTGCAGGTCGACCGAGAGCGAGTCGGTGTCGCCGATCAGCCACACGTGGTTGTAGAGGGCTCGGGTCGGGTCGGTCTCGTAGCCGGGCTTGAGGTCGAGCAGGTAACCGCGCAGCGAGGCCGGAAGGGCGCCCGCGTCGTCGGTCAGCAGCAGCGGTCCCCAGGTGCCGCTGGCGGACAGCGGCGCGGCGATCCCGGCGTCGATCGGCCGCTCGGTGTTCGCGATCACCATCCCGTGACCCGGATCGTTGATGTTCCAACCGAAGTCGCCGTCGGCGTAGCGGGCGAAGGCGATCGCGTTCTCGACCGGGCCCTCGGCCCCGACCCGCTTGGCGCTCGGGGCGATCCGCTCGAGCTCCTTCATCGTCCGCTCGTCGATCGCCGACTCGGGCCCCAGCACGTACACCGGGACCCCGTCGTTGCGGCGCAGCGCCTCGGCGGTCGCCTCCGGGATGCCGCTCTGATCGACGAACAGCACCGGGTCGCCCGAGCGTGCCGCCCACCCGGCGGCGGGCATCGCGTAGGCGGGCGCGTCGGCGCTGGTGACGACGATGTGCGCGGGGTCGTCGGCGAGCCGCTCGCGCAGGCGGGCGATCTCCGCCGCCAGCGCGGCCGGGTCGCCGCCCTCGACCGAGAGGCTCTCGTAATCGTCGGGCTCGGCGGCGGAGCCGACGACGAACACCTGGCGCCCGGCGGTCGCCGAGGCGCCCTCGGGCCCGAGCGCGCGCAGTGCCGACTCGGTCAGCTCCGGCAGCTCGCCGTCCCCGGTGACCAGCAGCGGCGCCCCGACCGGGTCGGCGGCGAGCGAGGCGGCGGCGACGGCCGCCTGCCACTCGCCCGCGTCGACGAGCGTCACCGCGTCGGGGGCCGGCGCGTCGCCGGTCGAGGGGTTGACGGCGAGCGCCACGCCGGCCGCATTGGCGACCGGGTCGGCGCCGGCGACCCGGGTGGTGTTCTTGGTCGCGAAGGCCGGGAAGCCAAGCTCCTCGGCCTCCTCGGGCGCGGGGACCTCGGCGACCACCACCTGCGGGGCCGGCGCCGGACCCGCCTGCGGGTCGTCGTCGCCGGTCGCGATCCAGGCGATCGCGCCGCCCGCGATCACGAGCGCGGCCCCGATCGCGCAGACCAGCTTGTGGCTCCAGATCCAGTGGCCGAGGTCGGCGAAGAAGTAGCGGATGCCCGCGAGCACGCGGGCGGGAATCTAGACGGCCGCCCCGCCGTCCCGGGCCGGTCGGTGCGGCGGCGCCGTCGGTGGCATATGCTTTCCTTGCGGTTGACTGACCAGTCAATCGGTCGAGTTTCTCAACCAGGAGGTCGCCAGGTGGATTTCGCGCTCAACTCGGAACAGCAGGAGCTGAAGGCGCGAATGCGGCGCTTCTCCCGGGAGGTGATCCGCCCGGTCGCGCCCAAGCACGATGCCGAGGAGTCGACCCCCTGGGAGGTGATCAAGGCCGCCCGGGAGCAGGGCGTCCACGGGATCGACCATCTGCAGCGGATGGGCTCCGACCCGGACGGGATGTTCGGTGTGATCGGCGCCGAAGAGCTGCACTGGGGCTGCGCCGGGATCGCGCTCGCGATCTCGGGCTCAGGGCTCGCGGCGGCCGGCCTCGCCGCCTCCGGATCGCCGGAGCAGATCGCCCGCTGGGTGCCCGAGTGCTTCGGCGTCGGCGACGAGATCAAGCTCGGCGCCTACGCGGTCACCGAGGCCGGCGCCGGCTCCGACGTCAAGAGCCTGCGGACGACCGCCCGGCGCGACGGCGACGAGTGGGTCCTCAACGGGACCAAGGTCTTCATCACCAACGGGGGGATCGCCGACGTGCACGTCGTGGTCGCCAACGTCGCGCCCGAGCTCGGGCATCGCGGCCAGGCCTCGTTCGTGGTCGAGAAGGGGACCCCGGGCATGAGCCAGGGCAAGAAGGAGTCGAAGCTCGGGATCCGCGCCTCGCACACCGCCGAGGTCGTCTTCGAGGACTGCCGGATCCCGCTCGAGAACCTGCTCGGCGGGCTCGAGAAGCTGGAGCGCAAGCTCGAGCGCGCGCGCACGGGTGAGTCGTCGGGCCGCGGCTCGAACGCGCTCGCGACCTTCGAGCTCACCCGGCCGATCGTCGGCGCCTCGGCGCTTGGAATCGCCCAGGCCGCCTACGAGTGGACGCTCGAGTACCTCGACGATCCGAACCTCTCAGCCGACGTGGTCGAGCTCGCGCTCGACGCCAGCTCGACCGCCGGGCGGCCGCCGCTGGAGCGCCAGGCCAACCAGCAGATCCTGGCGCAGGTGGCGACCGAGATCGAGGCGGCGCGCCTGCTCGTCCAGCGCGCCTCGTGGATGGGCCGCAACGGGATCCCGCTGACCGCCGGGCAGGGCTCGATGTCGAAGCTGAAGGCGGGGCAGGTCGCGGTCTGGACGACGCGGACGATGATCGACCTGGTCGGGCCGTACGCGACCACCAGCGAGTGCCCGCTGGAGAAGTGGTTCCGCGACGCGAAGATCTACGAGCTGTTCGAGGGCACTGCCGAGATCCAGCGGTTGGTGATCTCGCGCATGCAGGTGACCGAGTACCGCGACCGCCTGCTCGAGGCCGCGGCGCTGGCCGCCGAGGCGACCGAGCCCGACGTGAACGGCTCGGTCGGCGGCTCGGTGGCCGCCGCGCAGTAGCGCTTGCACGCCGGCCTGCAGAGCGCCGGCCGGCGAATCGCACTCTCTAACGTCTTCGCCTCACCGTGGGGTGGCCCGGCGGCCGGCCCACGTCACTCGCACAACCGATGCCAATCGGCGACGACACGCACACGCACGCACGGCGCCCGGCTCTTCTCGTCGGCGCTGCGACCCTGCTCGCGGGGCTGATCGCCCTGCTCTGCCTCGGTGGCGCCGCCGGCGCCCAGGACCTGCAGTCCCAGCTCGAGCAGCGCCAGGCCGAGCTCGACCAGCAGCAGGACAAGAAGGGGGTCCTCTCGAGCGAGCTCGCCGACTACAACAGCCAGGTCGACCAGCTCGCCGGCGAGGTCGCGGTGCTGCGCAACCGCGAGGCGATCGTGATCGGCGAGCTGCGCCGCACTCAGGCCCGCCTCAACCGCGCCAAGGATCACCTCGAGGAGCTCAAGCAACAGCTCGGGCGCTCGCTCAACGTGCTGCGCCAGCGGCTGGTCGGCATCTACCGCTCCGGCAGCCCCGACCTGCTCACGGTGATGCTCGAATCCGACGGGTTCGACGACCTCGTCTCGCGCTATGAGTACCTGCGCCGGATCGAGGAGCAGGACTCCTCGATCGTCGGCCGAGTGCGCACGCTTCGCAACGGGACCCGCCTCACGGTCGAGCAGGTCACCGAGGACCGCAACGACATCGAGGACAAGAAGGCCGAGCTCGAGCGAACTCGCGTGCAGCTCGAGGCCCGCGAGGCCGAGCTCGCCGCGGTTCGCGACCAGAAGGCGGCGGCCCTCGACGACGTCGAGTCCAACATCGAGCAGCTCGAGGGCGACGTGTCCGACCTTCAGGGCCAGATCCAGCAGCAGATCCAGTCGGCCAGCGAGACGCCCGGCGTCGAGCCGCTTCAGTCGGGCCCGGTGCAGGGTGCCGCCAACGGGTGGATCTGGCCCGTCAACGGCACGTTGACGTCGCCGTTCGGCTATCGCTGGGGCCGCATGCACGAGGGCATCGACATTTCGGTGCCAGAGGGCACGCCGATCCACGCGGCGAAACCCGGGCGCGTGATCCTCGCGGCCTACACCGGCGGCTACGGCAACTACACCTGCGTCGACCACGGCGGCGGGCTGTCCTCGTGTTACGCGCACCAGTCGAGCTATGCCGTTTCCAGCGGCGACTCGGTGAGCCAGGGCGAGGTGATTGGCTACAGCGGAAACACCGGCTCGTCCACCGGCCCGCACCTGCACTTCGAGATCCGGGTGAATGGTTCAGCGGTGGACCCGTTGGGGTACCTCTAGTACCGGTACTCACTTGTAGTACCGATCAAGCTGACTTAATCTTCCGTCAATAGGGGAACCGACCCGCCCAGGACGGCGGGCATGCATCGATTCACATGGACACGGTCGCCGGCAAGCAGCCCAGCTCTTCCACCAACTTCAACCTGCGCGCGTACATCGCGGGCGGCGCCGCCACGGTGGCGCTGATTGCCGCGGGCGTGATCGTCTTCGGCTCGCTCGCCGCCTACGTCGCCTTCAACGGCCTGCCCGTCGGCGGCGGTGACCACGCGGGCTCGAGCGTCGCCGTGCAGGCGAACGCAAGCGCGGGCGCGGGTGCTCCGGCAAACGCCGCGGCGACCTTCGCGGCGACCCCGGCCGCGGTGGCGGCCACGGCCGCG
>DASPGZ010000188.1:0-2515 GCA_035620355.1 Solirubrobacterales bacterium
CACATCGGCGCTCGCGTAGAGGTCGGCGACGTGCTCGTAGTGGCCGGCGACGATCACCGAGCCCGCCACTCCGAGCTCGTCGATGAGCTCGATCAGGGACTCGCGGTAGGCGATGTCCTGGGGTCGCGGGAAGGGTCCTCCAGCGAGCACGTAGCGGGCCTCGGGGAGGCGCTCGAGGATCGCCGGCATCGCCCGCACGAGCGTGTCCTGGCCGCGGCCCTGGGTGACGTAGCCGACCGAGGCGAGGACCGGAGCGTCGGCCGGGATCCCGAAACGGTCGCGCAGCGAGCTCTGGTCGCCTTCCGAGTAGCGCTCGCCGATCGGCGGGTAGACGGTGACGACCTCGGCCGGGGCATCGACGAACTGCGCGGCGACGATGTCCGAGCAGGCAATGATCACCTCCGAGAGCCTCGAGTTGAGCACCGCGAGCCCGCGGCCCGCGAGCGCCCGCATCGCGCCTCCGCGGTCGCCGCGGTCGAAGAGCTCGCCGCAGTAGACCAGCGACGGCACCCGCTCGAGCCGGGCTGCGATCGGGACCGCGGGCAACATCGTGGTCACCGCGAGCACGACGTCGGGGCGGCGCTCGCGGATCACCCGCCGGAAGGTGCGCACGTCGCGGACCAGGCGCCCGGCCTCGCGCGCCAGACCGCGGAACCCGGGGTCCGGCTTGGTCAGGGCCTCGTAGTCGAGCGGCTGCACGACCGCCTGCTCTCCGAGCACCTCGCCGAGGTTGCCGCTGCCGGGAATGACCACCTCGAGCGAGCCCTCGCCCGCGAGCCAGGCGAGCTCCGCCTCCAGCGACCGCGACGGACCGCTGGTATCGGCGAGGTGAAAGACGGCGAGCGACCGCAGCTCCGCAGCCCGCGGCCCGGCGCGCAACCGCGAGCGGCGCCGCAGCCGCCGGCGCAGGGTCTCGAGCGCTCCCGGCGCCTCGCCGAGGTCGAGGCTCTCGGGGTAGCGCTGCGGATGCGCCGCCGCCCGGTAGCCGCGGAAGCGTCCGCGGACGCCGGCGAGGTTGCGGTCGACGACCGCCTGGCCCGCGCAGAGCGCGAGCTCGCGCAGGAGCACTCCCGGAAGCCGGCGGGGCGTGATCACACCCCACTTGCGCAGCATGTAGCCGCGCCCGTAGCCCATCAGATAGTTCTTTCGCTCCGAGCCCGAGCCGAGGGTCGCGGAGTGCTCGTGATCGCCGATCGCCTCAGGGACCAGCGCGCAGCGCATCCCGAGCCGGCGCAGCCTCAGGACCAGGTCGACGTCCTCCCAGTAGGCAAACAGGTTCTCGTCGAAGCCGCCGACCGAGAGGAAGGTCGCGCGATCGAACCCGGCGGCCGCGGCGGAGGGGCCGATCGGGTCGGCGACCCCCTCGCGCAGCCGGCTCAGCGGCTCGCCGTTGAGGTAGTCGAAGACGAGCAGGGTCGAGTCGAGCTCCATCCCGGCGCTGTCGATCAGCTCCGGCCGGCGCCAGTCGCGCATCACCCCCGCGGTCATCACGACGCCGGCGACCGGGTCGAGCGCGGCGGTGATCGCCTCGACGAAGCCCGGGTCGCAGATGCAGTCGTCGTTGAGCAGCACGACCCGGTCGCCGTCGGCGCGGGCGACCCCGAGGTTGATCGCCCGGGTGTAGCCGAGGTTGCGCTCCTGGGCGAGCACCTCGACCCCGGGGTAGCCGGCGCAGACCCGCTCGACCGCGCCGCCGGAGCCGTTGTCGATCACGATCGTCTGGTGGTCGGCGGAGGCGACCGAGGCGATCATCCGCTCGAGCCGCTCCCCGTCGCCGCCGACGGTCGGCACGATCACGCTCGCCGAGCTCGCCGCCATCAGGCGAGCCTCGCCTCGACCACGATTGAGCCGCCGCGGCGCGCGAGCCCGGCGCCGAGCTCGGCCAGCAGCGCCACGGGCACCAGCAGCGGCCCGGCGATCGCGGTCACCGCGGCGTCGCGGGCCGCGCCACGGGCCGCCGGGTCGAGGTCGCGCTTCAGCGCCCGAAAGCCGAAGTCGCGCTGCGCGGTGAGCCGGTTGAGCAGGGTCTGCCACATCCCGAGGGGATTCTGCTCCAGCAGCAGGTGGCGGATGCGCTCGACCCGGTAGCCGCTGCGCTCGAGCAGCGCCGTGATCCCCGCCGGGGTGAAGTGGGTGCGGTGGCGCGGGACGTCCTGGTGAAACCAGCGGTCGCCGCCGATCGCGGCCTGCCACGAGGCCAGGTTCGGGACCGCGACCACGATCGCCCCGGCGGGGCGGGTCCAGGAGCGGATCCGCGCCAGCGCGCCGGCGGGATCGTCGAGGTGCTCGAGCGCGTGCCAGAGGACGACGGCGTCCTCGGACCCGGGCTCGACCTCGGCCTCGTCGACGCCCGCGTTGGCTACCTCGACCCCGAGCGCCGCGGCGGCGGCGCAGGCCGCCGGCGACGGATCGATCCCGCGCGCCTCGAGCCCGGCGGCGCGCATCGCCGCGACCAGCTTGCCGTCGCCGGCGCCCACCTCCAGGACCCGCGAGCCGCGCGGCAGATCGGCGGTGA
>DASPGZ010000189.1:0-5273 GCA_035620355.1 Solirubrobacterales bacterium
CCCTCGGCCTTCCTCGAGAAGTCGGTGACCGCGGAGTGGCGCTCGACCGAGGTGCCCATGCCGTAGAGGTTGTTCTCGAGGATGAACACCACCGGCAGCTTCCAGAGCGCCGCCAGGTTCATCGTCTCGCCGAAGTTGCCGGTGTTCGAGGCGCCGTCGCCGAACATGCAGACGGTCACCTCGTCGGTTCCCTGGTAGTCGGAGGCGAGCGCCAGACCGCCGGCCAGCGGCAGGTTGCCGCCGACGATCCCGTAGCCGCCCATGAACCGCCGCTCGCCGTCGAACACGTGCATCGAGCCGCCGCGGCCCCCCGAGGTGCCGTCCACGCGGCCGAAGAGCTCGGCCATCACCCGCTTCGGGTCGGTGCCGCGGGCGATCGCGTGGCCGTGGGTGCGGTAGGTCCCGATCAGGTAGTCCTCGGGCCGCATGACCGAGGTCGTGCCGACGATCGTCGCCTCCTCGCCGATCGCCAGATGGAGGAAGCCGCCCGCCTTCGCCCTCTGGTACTGGCGCCCCGCCTCCTCCTCGAAGCGGCGGATCAGCGCCATCGTCTCGAGCAGCTCGAGCGCGGTCTCGGCATCCGGCAGAGCCCGGGCCGAGGCGCCCGCCCCGTCCGCATCTGCCGTCTTCACCGTTTCCTCAGCCACCCAAGAGCAACATACTCAACCCGCCTCCGACGCCGCCCGCGCGGCGTCGTCGAGCTGGTCGTCGCCCCAGAAGACCTCGCCGCCGACCAGCACCGCCGGCACCCCGAGGACGCCGCTGTCGCCGGCGCGATCGGTGGCCTCGCGCAGCCGTGACTTGATCGCGTCGCGGGCCACCGCCGTCTCCAGCGAGCGCGGATGCAGCTCCGAGGAGGCGGCGGCGATCCAGACGTTGTCGGGCTCTGAGAGGTCCCGTCCGGCGGCGAACGCCTGGCGGAAGGCGGCGAGCGAGAAGGAGACGGTGCGCCCGATCTCCTTGGCGAAGGTCGCCGCCCGCATCGCGGTCAGCATGTCGCCCGGCCACGGGTCGGGCCAGACGACCGGCGGCAGCCCGTAGGCCTGAGCGCGACGCTCGACCTCGCGCATGCCCGGCTCGCGGTCGGGCCCCTGACCCCAGGAGCCGCGGCCGAAGCGGCGGAACAGGCCACCGAGCAGGATCGGCTGCCACTCGGGCTGCTCGGCTCCGGCCTCCTCGAAGACCGCGGAGATCCGCTCGGCGGCCAGGTACGCGTAGGGCGAGCCGAGGTCGAAGAAGAAGGTCGAGCGGCCGCTCACGCGCTCAGCCGCACGTGCCACTGCACGGTCGCGGTGGCGACGGTCTGCCCGTCGGCGTCGGTGAGCGTCACCTCGACCGGGAACGAGACCTTGCCCTGCGCGTCGAGGGTCTCGAGCAGGCCCTCGGTGCCCGGGAGCTCGGCGCGCGCGTCGATCGGCCCCTTGGCGAGCTTCGTGTAGGAGATCTCGGCGCTCGCCGCAAGCGGGCGGATCTCGGCCAGGCGGTCGGCGAAGCCGGCGACGAACGCCCCGCCGGAGGCCGCCTCGGCGGCCGCGAACAGCCCGGCGGCGTGCTGCGTCCCGACGTGGTTTCTGAGCCGCTCGTCGTCGGGGAGCCGCACGGTCGCCGTCCCGGGGCCGAGCGCGGTCACCTCGAGGCCGAGGTGGTTGTTGAACGGGACCGCCGCCGCCATCCCGGCGCGCAGGGCGTCGTAGTCCACGGCTACTGGTGGATCGCCCAGCCGTCGACCGCGCGGGCGGCGTCGAGGATCGCTTCGGAGATCGTCGGGTGCGGGTGGATGATCCGCGCCAGCTCCTGGTAGCCGCCCTCGAGCGCGATCGTGTCGACGACCTCGGCGATCATGTCGCAGGCGCGGTTGCCGACGATGTGTGCGCCGACGATCTCGCCGTACTCGGAGTCGACGACCAGCTTCACGAGCCCGTCGCGGTCGTCGTAGACCGCCGAGGCGCCGACCCCGCCGAGCTTCATCCGCGCCGTCTTGATCTCCTTGCCCGCGTCCTTGGCCGCCTGCTCGGTGAGCCCGACGCTGGCGACCTGGGGATGGCAGAAGGTCGCCCCGGCGACCAGGTTGACGTCGATCGGGTGCGTCGGGGCCCCGGCGATCGTCTCGGCCGCGACCACGCCCTCCTCCTGGGCCTTGTGGGCGAGTGCCGGGCCGCGGACGAGGTCGCCGATCGCGAACACCTTCTGGTTCGAGGTGCGGCCGTAGGGGTCGATCTCGATCTTGCCGCCGTCCCCGGTCTTGACCCCGGCGGCGTCCAGCCCGAGGCCCTCGGCGTCCGGGGCGCGGCCGCCGGCGATCGCCACGTACTCGACCTCGATCGCCTCGTCGCCGACCTTCGCCTTGACCGACTTCGAGCCCGCCTCGACATCGGTGATCGGGTTGCCGGTGAGGATCTTCATCCCCTGCTTCTTGAACACCCGCTCGACCACCCGGACGACGTCCTTGTCCTCGGCGGGGAGGATCTGCGGCAGCATCTCGATCAGGGTGACGTCGGTGCCGTAGCGGACGTAGGCGGAGGCGATCTCGGCGCCGGAAGCGCCGGCGCCGACGACCGCGATCGACTTCGGCAGCGAGGGCAGCGACCAGGCGCCCCAGGTATCGACGACGCGGTCGGAGAACTCGACCCCCGGGATCGCGAGCGCGACCGAGCCGGTCGCGATGATCACCGAACCGGCCTCGTAGGTGGTCCCGTCGACGACCACGTTGGCGTCCGAGTCGAGCGCGCCCTTGCCCTCGACCATCGTCACCTTGTTCTTGTCCCAGAGCATCTTCACCCCGCCGGAGAGCGTCTCCGAGACCTTCGCCCGGCGCTCGCCGAGCGCCTTCCAGTCCAGCGCCGCCCCCTTGACCGTCACCCCGAGCTCGGCCGAGTTCTGGGCGTGGTCGAAGATCTCGGCGGTGTGAAGCATCGTCTTCGCCGGGATGCAGGCGTAGTTCAGGCACCGCCCGCCGGGCTTGTCCATCTCGACCACGGCGGTGCGCTTGCCCAGCTGAGCGGCTCGGATGGCGGCGTGGTAGCCGCCGGGTCCGCCGCCGATCACGATCACGTCATAGGAATCGGCCATGAATCCAATCTATAAGACCCGCGGCGATTCGCCGGGGCGTCAGTCGGGGCCGGTCTCGGCGCCCGGGCGGTCGGGCATCTGGATTCGCGCCATCGCCTTGATCATGAAGTAGAACAGCGCCCCGGCTGCGACGATCAACGATGTGGTGCCGACCGCCTCGAGCCAGGTGGCCGCCGCCAGCAGCCCGAGCGAGCCGGCGACCAGCACGATCACCAGCAGCGCCTGGAAGCCGAGCACCGCCCAGTAGCGGGCCCTCCACATCCCGTAGGCCATCGTCCCCATCAGAGCGACGACGGCGATCACCGAGGCGATCGGAGCCTCGTGCTCGCCCTGCTCGATCCCGTCGCTGCCGATCCGGGTCACCTCGACCCCGGCGACGTAGCCGACGATGCTCGAGATCGCGATCAGCGCCGAGATCACGGCGCCGATAGTCACCACCAGCGGCCGCTCGCCCTCGGGCAGCGGCGCGAGCTCGGCCCGAGCCGCTTCGTTCTTGGCTTCGGTCCGCGCCGCCATCGCCTCGCGCTTGGCGGCGTGGTCCTGGCGATCGGCGCCGCGCTCCTTGCGCTTGCGGCGCTCGGCCCGCTTTCGCTCCCGGCTCGCCATCGCCGCCGAGGCTACCCCTCGGGCTCGGCCGCGAGCGCCGCGCGCAGCTCCCGGGCGGCGGCCTCGGGGTCGGCGGCGTCGCGGATCGCGCGCACGACGACGATCCGCCGGGCGCCGGCGGCGACCACCTCGCCGACGTTCGCGCAGTCGATGCCGCCGATCGCGAACCACGGCGCCCCGCCGCCGGCCCGCGCCGCGTGCTCGATCAGCTCCAGCCCGGCGGCCGGCCGCCCGGCCTTGGTCGGCGTCTCCCAGACGGGCCCGGCGCTGATCTGGTCCGGCGCCGCCCCGCCCGGGGCCGCGAGCGCGGCGTCGAACTGCGCCGGGGAGTGGGTCGACAGCCCGACCAGCGCCGCGGCGCCGGCCGCCGCGCGGGCCGCCGCGACCGATTCGTCGTCCTGGCCGACGTGGACGCCGTCGGCTCCGCAGGCATCGACCAGGCCCGGTTCGTCGTTGAGGAAGAAGAGCGCCCCGCGCTCGCGGGCGGCGCGCGCGAACGGCTCGGCGAAGGCGATCAGCTCCTCGGCGCAGCGGGGCGCCTTCTCGCGCAGCTGGATCACGTCGACGCCGCCGGCGATCGCGGCCTCCAGCAGCGGCCCGGGGTCCCGCCCGCCGGGCAGCGCCTCGCAGACGAAGTAGAGGCGGGCCGCGTCGAGCAGCCGGCGCCTGCCGGCGAGCGTCGCGTCCTCGAAGCTCTGATGCAGCTCGCCCTCGGCGATCAGGTCACCGGAGAAACGGACCAGCCAGCCGCCGTGGGCGAGCGCGCTGATCCCGCTGGTCGTGCCGCGGACGGCGATCTCGGTCGCGATCGCAACCAGCTCCGAGCCGACCATGCGCGAGTCCGACATCGTCCAGGTCACGTCGTCGACCGGCTCGCGGAACTCGGCATAGGTCTCTCGCACCGCCTGGTGCCCGGCGGCGACGCCGCGCCAGGGGGCGTGCGAGTTGCTGCGGTCGAGGACGACGTCCTCGGTCGTCAGCGCCAGCGCCGCGTCCAGGTCGCCCGCGCCGAGCAGCTCGAAGAAGCGCGCGACGATGTCGGGTTTCGGTGAGCTCACCACGGGGAGTATCTTGGAAGTAACGGGAGCCCCAAGATGCGGGCTGAGAGGGCGGCGACGGGCCGCCGACCGTCTGAACCTGATCCGGGTAATGCCGGCGCAGGGAGATGCGAGGTCCACCCGCCCGGGACAAGGAGCAGAGCCCGTGGCAAGTTCAAGATCGAGATCTGAGAGCGCCGACGCGGTGATCGTCGGCGGCGGGGTGATCGGCCTCGCCTGCGGCTGGCGCGCGGCGCAGCGCGGGCTCGAGGTCACCCTGATCGAGCGCGAGCGTCCCGGGGCCGGCGCCTCCGACGTCGCCGCGGGGATGCTGGCGCCGGTCGGCGAGGCGAGCTACGGCGAGGACCGCCTGCTCGAGTTGGCGCTCGAGTCGCACCGGCTGTGGCCCGAGTTCGCGGACGAGCTCGCGGCCGCGACCGCGAGCGAAACCGGCTACCTCGAGCTCGGGGCGCTGCATGTGGCGCTCGACGGCGACGAGGCGGGAGAGCTGCGGCGGCGGTTCGAGCTCATGCGGGCGCACGGTCTCGACGCCGAATGGCT
>DASPGZ010000190.1:0-4417 GCA_035620355.1 Solirubrobacterales bacterium
GCGGATCGCCGAGCGCGTAACGGCGCAGCGGTGCGGCCGCCGCCTCGCTCGGGGTCGTGGTCGCCGCCGCCGCGGCGGCCGCGGCCCGGATCATCTCCGCCCTACGCCGGCGGGCGACCAGCCACGGCCGGTCGAGGATGCCGTGGATCGAGAGGACCACCGGGGGCCCGCCGAGCCGCCGGGCGATCGCCGCCGCCCAGCCGTCGGCCGGGTAGAGCGCGTGGGCGAGCTCGAAGCCGCCGCGGAGCAGCCGGCGGACGATCGAGGGCGCGTTCTCGAGGTGGTCCTCGTACAGGTGCAGGCCGAGCCGCCGCGACGGGCGGCGGGCGCGGTCGACGACCACCCCATGCTCCTCGGCGACGGCGCCGGGCCCGTCGTGGGCGGTGAGCACGGTGACCTCGTGACCGCGCGCGGCGAGCGTCAGGCCGAGGTCGTGGGCGAGCCGCTCGGAGCCCCTGCGGACCTCAGGCCAGTAGGTCGGATGGAGGAGGGCGATGCGCATGCCTAGAGCACGAACACGCCCCGCCGGACCGCGGCCGGCAGCCGCGCCGCGATCTCCGCCCCGTCGGCGAGCGCCCAGCCCGCGACCATGGCCAGCTGCAGCGGCGTCCGCCGCAGCCCCGGTTGGCGCCAGTTCAGGTGCAGGTCGAGGTACGGCAGGATCGCCGCGAGCCCGAGCGCTCGCGCCCGGCGGCGGCGGGCGACGGTCGCGAGCGCGGCGCCGCCGAGGGCGAGCAGCCAGCGTTCGTGTGAGGGCAGCCAGAAGACGCGGTGGTGCAGCGCTCGGCGCAGGCCCGGGTGGCGGGCGAGGACGGCGGCGAGGTCGTTCCAGCGCGTCGCGTCGCGAAGCGCGCCCCGAAGGCCGCGCGGAATCACCGCGTGCCAGACCCGCGCCCCCTCGACGAACCGTGGGCTCGCCCCCGACTCGATCGCCCGATAGGCGAGATCGGTGTCCTCGCCGCCGAACCCGAACGCCTCGTCGAAGCCGCCGAGCCGCTCCAACAGGGCCCGCGGATAGGCGACGTTGCAGGCCTCGAACCATCCGGTGGGCTTCGACACCTCCTGCGTCCGCGAGAGCCCGGGCAGCAGATAGAGCTCGTCGGGGTCGGGCTCGGTCCGCCCCTGGAGGAACCCGCGCTCCCCCGGCGCCGCCCCGATCATCGCCCCGACCCAGCCCGGCTGCGGGCGGCAGTCGTCGTCGGTGAACGCGACCAGCGGCGCCTCGGTCGCCCGCCAGCCGAGGTTCCGCTTCGCGGTCGGGCCGGCGACGCCGGGGCGGGTGAGCTCGCGCAGCCGCAGGCCCGGCGGGGCGCCGGCGAGCGGCGGTTCGGGGTCGCCGTCGCGGACCACGACCACCTCGAAGCGCTCGCAGGCGACCGTCTGTGCCGCGAGCGCCTCGAGTGCGAAGGCGAGCCGCGTCTCCCTTCCCCGGGTCGGGATGACGACGGCGATCTCGGGGTTGAGCCGCGGCGACCCGGTCGCCGCCGTCGTCACTCGACCAGCGCGCGCGGCGTCTGGGTCGCGCCGGGGCGCGCCAGCGAGTCGAGCTCGGTCATCCGGATCTTCGGCAACAGCCGCTCGACCTCGCGCGGGGAGAGCGTCCCGGCGCCGAAGTGCTGGGTCGACTCGGCCCCGCAGGCGACCCCGAAGGCGATGCACTCGCGCGGCGAGGCGCCGTCGTAGCGGGCGGCCACGTAGCCGGCGAGGAATGCGTCGCCGGAGCCGACCGCCGCGACCGGCTCAAGGGGCTCGATCGAGGCCTCGTAGCCGCGCCGCTCGCCGCCGTCGCCGACCACCGCGGTGCAGCCGTACTCGGTGGTGATGATCGCCTCGCGGGCGCCCATCTCGATCAACCCGGCGATCCCCATCGCCAGGTCGGCCGGCTCCTCGAACTCGTGCCCAACCGCCTCCTCCGCCTCGCTCGCGTTGGGCGCGACCACGGTCGGTTCGGCCTTCAGGCCGGCGCGCATCGGATCGCCGTCCGTGTCGAGCACGGTGACCACCCCGGCGGCCCGGAGCCTGGTGATCAGCCGTGCGTAGACGTCGGGCTCGGCCCCGGGCGGGATGCTTCCGGCGAGCACGCAGAGGCTCGCGCCCTGGGCGAGATAAGCGAGCCGCTCGGCAAAGCGCTCGATGTCGTCGGGCGAGACCTCCGGTCCCCGCTCGTTGATCTCCGACTGCTCACCGGTGGTCGGGTCGACGACCGAGAGGTTGGTCCGCGACTCGCCCTCGATCCGGGTGAAGTCGTGGAGGATCCCCTCCTCGGCCAGCTGCTGCAGGATCCGGTCGCCGGCGGCGCCGCCGGCTAGCCCGGTCGCGACCACGGGCTTGCCGAGGATCATCAGCGCCCGGGCGACGTTGACGCCCTTGCCGCCGGCCACCAGGCGGGACTCGATCGCCCGATGCCGCTGGCCGAGGCGGAAGTTGGGAACCGCCATGGTGCGGTCGATTGCCGCGTTCAGGGTGACTGTGAGGATCACGGTCGCTCGCGCGTAAGGCTAGCCGCTCCGGTGGACCCCGGGTGCAAGCCCGAGCGCGGGGGCGATCAGCTCCCGCAGGCGGGTGAAGTAGTCGGCGTAGGTCCACGAGCGCGCCCGGTCGAGCGCAGCGTCGCGGATCTCCGCCCGTCGCCGCGGGTCGGCGAGCAGGGCGTCGACCGTGGCCCGCAGGCGCTCCGGGTCGCCGGGCGGCGCGAGCAGCGCGGTCTCGCCGTCGACCGCGTAGCCCTCGAGCGGGCGGACGGCGCTCGCCACCACCGGGGCCCCGTTCTCGACCGCTGACATCAGCCGCACGTGGCCGGCGCTGAGCCCACGATCGGCGAGCACGATCGCGTACACGGCGCTCGCGCGCAGGGTCGCGACGTGCTCGTCCCAGGGGATCTCGCAGCGGATCTCGGCCGCCCCGCCGGCGAGCCGGCGGACCTCGGGGAGGTCGCGGCGCGAGCAGGCGACGGTCAGCTCCCAGGCGGCGCCGTCGGCGGCCGCGAACAGGGTCGGCCAGTCGCACGCGGTGCGCCCGGACGCGAACACCGCCCGCGATCCCGGGGAGATCGCGGCAGGCGGCGTGGTCCCGGTCTCGCACAGGGCCCAGGGCACGTGGTGGACGCGGCCACGGTCAAGCCCCAGCGCGGTGGCGATCTCGTCGGCTTCCCAGCCGGTCATCGTCTGCGCCCCGGCCGCCGCCCGGCGCAGCAGCGGCGCCTCGACCACCGCGCCCCAGAGCCGGCCCAGAGCCCGCCGCCAGGCGCTCGCCGATGGCGGGCGGCGGACCAGCTCGAGCACGAACGCCCGGCGCCGCGCCGGAGGCAGCGCGCAGACCGCGAGCGCCGGCAGGGTGCCGCGCTCGCGGCGGATCAGCGCCATCCCGGGGCCGCGCCGGGCGAGCAGCCCGAGCGCCAGCCCGCGGAAGAGGTCGAAGCGGCCTGCCAGCGCCGCCGCCGGCCGCGCGAGGCGCGCGAGGAGCTCGTCGTGAGTCGCGAACCCCGCCCCCAGGTGCTCCGCGTAGAAGCCGGGAGCTCCGATCATCGCCGCCGGTCCCAGAGCACCACGGCGCCGACGAAGATCAGCCCGAGGCCACCGACCGCGAGCGCCCAGGCGACGATTCGCGGCCCCGGAATCGCCGCGTCGTAGCGCTCCAGCAGGCTGGCGGAATCGGCGCTCGCGGTCGCGATCAGCTCGGTTCTGCCCGCCGCCTCGCCGTCGACGCTGACCACGATCGAGCCCAGCCGCTCGCCCTTCTCGACCGGCCCCTCGACCTCGGCGGGTGCCTCGATCCGGGTCTCGACCGACTGACCCCTGCGGACCGTGATCCGGAGGTCGGAGCGCGGCGCCAGCACGACCTCGGCCTCGCGGTCGGTGATCGCGACCCGGTCGACCGGCTCGCCGGCGCGCACCGGGGTGCGCCGGTGATAGAGCGAGAAGCCGTAGTCGAGCAGCGCCATCGTGGCCGCGTCGCGATCGCCCTCGCTGGGCGCGCCGAGCACCGCCGAGACGAGCTCGACCCCGTCCTGCTTGCCGGAGCCGACGAGCACGTTGCCGGCGTCGATCGTGTAGCCGGTCTTGACGCCGTTGACGTAGGGAACCGTCTGGACCAGGGTGTTGCGGTTGACCAGGTTGCGCGGGCGGGCGCCGGTCTCGGTGGTGGTCGAGGCGGTGTCGAAGATCTCGCGGAAGAGCGCGTCCTTGCGCAGCTCGATCGCCAGGTCGACCAGGTCGCGGGCGCTCGAGTAGTTGCCCATCTCGTCGAGGCCGACGGGGTTCGCGTAGGAGGTGTCGTCGAGGCCGAGCCGGGCGGCCGCGTCGTTCATCTCCCGCACGAACTCCTCCTCCGATCCGGCCGCCGCCTGAGCGAGGGCGTTGGCGGCGTCGTTGCCGGAGACCAGCAGCAGCCCCAACAGCAGGTCGCGCACCTCGATCCG
>DASPGZ010000191.1:0-4011 GCA_035620355.1 Solirubrobacterales bacterium
ACCCGGGTGACCTCCGCGCTGAACGTTGTCGGCTCGTTCCCCTCGCCCTCGCCGACGTCCTTCTCGCCGAGCTGCAGGAGCAGGATGACGACGAACACCAGGAGCGCCACCGACGTGATGGTCGGCCGGGTCAGGTCGCGCAGCACCGGATCAGTCTGGCGGTCGAGGGCGCGCGGATGTCGCTACGGGTGCGCCGGGTCCGTGACCGTCAGCGCGCCGGAGCGCGCTCGTGAAGCGGTGTTTCTCTGCGCTCGCGACGATCGTCGATCCCGTCGCCGTCGCGATCGTGGATCCGGTCGCGCTCGCCGATGCCCGCTTCGTCCACGCGGCGGTGATAGCGCTCCCCGGCCTTGCCGCCGGCCATCGCAGCCAACAGGGTGCCTGCGAGCACCAGCACGAGCGTGATCACGCCGCCGGCGGTCAGGTCGCCCTCGTCGATCGGGATCCGGGGCAGCTCGATCGAGCCGAGCAGGTTGTACTCCGAGCCCGCGATCGCGCCGATCACCGCCAGGACGACGACCGCGACGATGCTCCAGACCCAGGCGGCGATCCCCTGGCGCCCGCCGTCGAAGCGCGACATGCGCCCGGCGACGTAGCCGCCGGCGAAGTAGGCGACCAGACCGATCGCGAGCAGCGCGATCGCGCCGACGACGCCGATCGTCTCGCTGCTGCCGAGCGCTTCGTCGGCGCTCTCGAGCTCCGAAAGCGCGATCGCCGCACCCGCCGCGCTCAGCAGCGCGGTCAGCAGGGCTCCGATGCCGACCGCAACCAGCCAGCCGAAGAATGCCGCGCCCCAGTTGATGCCCCCGAACTTGTCCCGCTGATGGGGGGTCCCGTAGTCGCCGTACCTGGCCATCTCGTCTCCTTCTTGGGTCTAGGACCCCCTGTGGAGACGGGTCTACCCGGATCCGGGCCCGGTTATCGGACTACGGGATCCGCCGCACGCTGGAGAGCATGATCTCCTTGATCTGCTCGATCACACCGAGCGCCTCCGACCACTCGCGCTGCCAGACGTTGCGCCCGTAGATCACGCCCGAGCCGCCGGATTCCATGATGTAGCGGGTCTGCTCGAGCAGCTTGTCGTCGTCGATCCTCGAGCCGCCCGAGAGCACCACCAGCGCCCGCCCGGCCGAGGCGACGACCTGGGCGACCGCCTCCTCCTGGGAGACCAGGATCTCGTCGTAGGGGGCGGGGGAGTCCTTGTTCGGCTCCGGGTCCGGGAGGTTGAGCTTGACCACGTCGGCGCCCATCTCCATCGCCATCCGGGCGGCGTAGTCGATCGCGTAGAAGGAGTTCTGACCGCCCTTGGCGGCGACCGCGGAGCCGCGCGGATAGGCCCAGATCACCAGCGGCATCCCGTAGCGGTCGCAGTCCTCGCGCACGCCCTTGAGCTGGTGCAGGTCCTGGTCCTGGCGCGGGGAGCCGACGTAGAGCGTGTAGCCGACCGCGTCGGCGCCGAGCCGGACCGCGTCCTCGACCGAGGCGTTGGTGGTCGAGAGCGCCTCGTCGGAGGGAGGCAGGTCGGTCTTGCCGTTGACCTTGAGCAGCAGCGGCACCTGGCCCGCGTAGTCGGGGTAGTACTTCTCGGCCAGACCGATCTGGCAGGCGATCGCCGAGTAGCCGGCCTCGGCGGCGAGCCGGAACTGGTACTCGGGATCCTTGGAGGCCGGGTTGGCGAAGAAGTCGCGCGGGCCGTGCTCGATCCCCTGGTCGATCGGCAGCAGCAGCAGGGTCCCGTTGCCGGGCCCGAACTCGAACAGGAGGCGGCGCAGGCGCGTGCGCTTGCCCGGGGCGAGGGTCGCGAGGAGGGACTTCTGCTCGGTTGCGGCGCTGACTTCCATACCGTCCTTCGATCGTGGTTGGCTCGGCCGGAGTATAGGCTCGGCTCGGTGCTCGAGCACAGATTCACGGGCCCCGAGTTCACGGTCGGAATCGAGGAGGAGCTGATGCTCCTCGATCCGGACGGCTGGGACCTCTCGCAGTCGATCGAGCGGCTGCTCGCGGACCTGCCCCCGGAGCTCGAGGGCCAGGTGAAGCCGGAGCTGTTCCAGGCGGTGCTCGAGATCGCGACCAAGCCCTGCGACGACCTGCCGTGCGCCGCCCGCGAGCTCACCGGGCTGCGCGAGGCGGTGATCGAGATCGTCGAGTCCGAGGGCCTGGCGCTGGGGGCCGCGGCCACCCACCCGTTCGCCAATTGCGACGACCAGGAGATCGTCGATCGCCCCCGCTACCGCGAGCTGGTCGACGAGCTCGGCACGATCGCGCTCCACGAGCTGATCTTCGGCACCCACGTGCACGTCGCGATCGAGGGCGCCGACCGCGCGATCTACGTCGCCGACGGAATCCGGCGTTACCTGCCGCTGTTCCTGGCTCTCTCGGTCAACTCGCCGTTCTTCGAGGGCGAGCGCACCGGGCTGATGTCGTCGCGGGTGCCGATCTTCCGCTCCTTCCCGCGCGAGGGGATCCCGCCCCACTACGGCACCTGGGAGATCTTCTCCAACCGGATCGAGATGATGATGCGCGCGGGGGCGATCGAGGACTACACCTTCCTCTGGTGGGACGTGCGCCCGCACCCGAACCTGGGCACGGTCGAGACGCGGATCTTCGACCAGCAGACCCGGGTCGAGCACACGATCTCGCTCGCCTCGCTGGTGATCTGCCTCGCGCACCGGCTCTGCATGCTCTACGACGACGACGAGCCACTGGTCGAGTACCCCTCGGAGCTGATCGACGACAACAAGATCCGCGCCGCCCGCCACGGCACCGACGGGCGGCTGATCGACTTCCGCGCCGGCCGCCAGGTGCCGGCGCCCGAGATGGCCCACGACCTGATCGAGCTGCTGGCGCCGAACGCCGACGCGCTCGGCTGCCGGGCCGAGCTGGACGGGATCGCCGACCTGATCGACGAGGGAACCGGGGCCCATCGCCAGCTCGCGATCGCCGAGCACACCGGCGACGATCTCGCCGCTCTGACCGAGGAGATCGCCCGGACCACGAAGCCCTAGGCAGCGGTCGGCAATACTTGAGGGGATGGCTTCGCCCGAGCTCTCCGTCGTCTGCAAGAGCTGTGGCTCCGAGGTGAGCCCGTACGTCACCGAGTGCCCGTATTGCGGCACCCGATTGCGCAAGCGAGCGCCGAAGCTCGAGCGGGTCGGCGACGAGGTCCGGGTCCGCGAGGGCCGCTCCGATCGCCGCCGCCGCAAGGCCGCCGAGCGCCGCTCGCGGCTCGCCGACCGGGTCGCGAGCCAGGATCTGGCGCTGCGCCCGATCGCCACGATCACGGTCCTGGCGGCCTCGGCGATCGTGCTCGTGGTCGAGCGCGCCTCGAACCTCTCGGTCTATGACCTCGGCGCGATCGTCGGCCCGGTCGCCGACGAGTGGTGGCGCTACTTCACCGCGCCGTTCGTCTACGACAACCTCGGCTACCTGTTCGCCTGCGGCCTGGCGATCGCGATCTTCCTGCCGGCGATCGAGCGCCGGGTCGGCACGGTCGCCTCGCTGCTGCTGGTGATCGGCACCGGCGCGCTCGGGATGCTCGCCGCCGAGGGCCTCGACTCGACCTTCTCCGACGGGATCCCGCTCGCCTCCGGGGGCAACGGGATCGCGCTCGGGGTCGTCTGCGCCTGGCTCGTGATCCGTGACGCGGAGCGCCGCGCCGACCCGACCGACGAGTACGACCAGGTCGCGGTCGCGGTGGTGATCGTGGCGCTCCTGCTGCTGCCGCTGGTGGTCGACTTCGCCTCGGTCTGGGCCGGGCTCGCCGGGGCGCTGGTCGGCGCCGGCTGCGGGCTCGCCGCTGCGCTGGGACGGCGTTGAGGCGGAGTCCGACAGGACGAAGCCGAGCTGCGCCGCTGTTGAGGCGCCTGTCGTGAGCAAGTTCACGCCGCTCAGCGACGAGCTGCACGGCTACATGGTCGAGCACGGGGCGCGCCAGGACGAGGTCCTGCGCCGGGTCCAGGAGGAGACCGCGGCGATGGGCGAGATCTCGGTGATGCAGATCGCCCCCGACCA
>DASPGZ010000192.1:0-2782 GCA_035620355.1 Solirubrobacterales bacterium
CCTTCGTCGCGCGGGTCGATCGGGGCCGCCGAGGTCTCGGCGAACGGCTGGTAGGCCGAGTCGTCGTCGAGGTTGAACTGCCGGACCGGGTCGGGCACCGCCGGCGACTCTAAATGCGGGGCCGTGAGTTGTCACATCGCGAGGTCGAGATGCGTCATAGAGGTGACGTGTCGAAACAGGAGGTACGCGATGGACGCTCAACCCGATACCCGGCCCGGAACCGAGACAGTGTTCGGGATCGCGACCGCGCTCACCGGCCTCGGCGTGCTCGGCCTCGCCCTCTTTCCCTTGGCGTTGCCGATCGTGATCCTGACCGGAGCGCTGCTGATCCCTCTGCTTCCGCTTGCCGCGCTCGCGGCGCTGGCCGGCGCGGCGGTGCTGGTGATCCGGGGGATCGGTCACCGGGTCCAGCAAGGCGCCCGGGCGAGCCGCAGGCGCGCCCCTAGTACGAGCGCGGTAGGCCGAGCGAGTGCTCTGCGACGTAGTTGAGGATCATCTCGCGCGAGACCGGTGCGGTCCTGGCCAGGCGGGCGCCCCAGTACATGTCGGTGAGCCCGTACTCGAGCGCGAAGCCGTTGCCCCCGTGGGTCTGGATCGCCTGGTCGACGCACTTGATCGCCGCCTCGGCCGCGGCGTACTTGGCCATGTTCGCCGGCTCGCCGGCGGGCGCCCCGGCGTCGTAGAGCGCCGCCGCCTTCTGGGTCATCAGCCGGGCCAGCTCGAGCTCGATCTTCGCCTGGGCGAGCGGGTGCGAGAGGCCCTGGTGGGCGCCGATCGGCTGCGACCAGACGACCCGCTCGTTCGCGTACTCGGCCGCGATCTCGAGCGCCCGCCGGCCGACCCCGCTGGAGACCGAGGCTCCCATGATCCGTTCCGGGTTGAGGCCGTCGAAGGCGGCCTTGAGCCCGGCGGTCTCGGACTCGCCGACGATCCGCTCGGCGGGCACCTCGACGTCGTCGAAGAACAGCGTCCATTGCTTGTCGGAGGCCTTCACCGCAACCGGGATGAACTGCTTCTCGAGCCCGGGGGAATCGGTGTCGACCAGCATCAGCAGCGGCAGCCCGAGCGTCCCGTCGGGCTCGCGCTTGCGGGCGATGACCAGGATCGCGTCGGCATCCTCGACCCCCGAGATGTAGGTCTTCGTGCCCCGCAGCCGGTAGACGTCGCCGTCGCGGGTCGCCGCGGTCGAGAGGTTGTGCGAGTTGGTCCCCGCGTCGGGCTCGGTGATCGCGAAGGCGACCTTGGTCTGCCCGGTGGCGATCCCCGGCAGCCATTCCTCGCGCTGCTCCTCTGTCCCGTGGCGGGCGAGGATCGAGCCGACGATCGCCGGCGAGACGACGATCAGCAGCAGCGAGCAGCCGGCCGCCGAGATCTCCTCGCCGACCATCTGCAGCGCGTGCATCCCGAGCCCGCCGCCGCCGTAGCGCTCCGGCAGGTTGACCCCGAGGTAGCCCTTTTCGGCGAGCGCGTTCCAGAGCTCGGTCGGCGGCTCGTCCGCGGCGACGATCCGCCGGTGGTACTCGGGTCCGCCGACGCTCTCGCAGATCCCGCGGACCGCGGCCCGGATCTCCACCTCCTCGTCAGTGGGGACGATCGGCAGGTCGACGCCGGGCTCGGTCCGCACGCGAGGCGTAGCCGAGCCGCGCCGCCGTTGAGGCGCCTGCTTCCTCACAGGCCGTAGCTCCGGCCGATCACGTCGAGCATGATCTCGTCGGTCCCCGCGCCGATCCGGTTCAGGCGCTGGTCGCGGTAGGCGCGCTCGATCTCGTACTCCTTCATGTAGCCGTAGCCGCCGTGGATCTGCACGCATTCGTCGGCGACCTCGTGACAGACCCGGGTCGCGAACAGCTTCGCCATCGTGATCTCGCGGACCGGGTACTCGCCGTTGGCGAACCGCCACGCGGTCGCGTGGGTCATCTGCTTCGCGGCTTCGATCTTGGTCGACATATCGGCGAACTTGTGGCGGATCGTCTGGAACCTCCCGATCGGTCGGCCGAACGCCTCGCGCTCCTTCGCGTACTCGAGCGTCCGCTCGAACATCCGCTCGGCCGACGCGTAGCAGCCGGCCGCGGCCACCAGCCGCTCTCCCTGGAGCTCCCAGGAGATGTGGTAGAAGCCCTTGCCGATCTCGCCGAGGACGGCGTCGGCGGGGACACGCATCTCCTCGAACGCGAGCTCGCCGGTGTCCGAGGCGTGCATGCCCATCTTCTCCAGCGTGCGGGAGATCGAGAACCCGGGGACCATGGCGCCGTCGGAGTCGCGCAGGTCGACGAGGAAGAGGGTGATCCCGTCGTGGCGCTTGTCGGGGTCGGTCTTGGTCACCAGGACGCAGAAGTCGGCGCGGGCGCCGTTGGTGATGAACGTCTTCGCCCCGTTGATCACGTACTCGTCACCGTCGCGGATCGCGGTCGTCCGGATCCCGGCGACGTCGGAGCCCGCCCCCGGCTCGGTGATCCCGAGGCAACCGATCCGCTCGCCCCGGATCCCGGGGACCAGATAGCGCTGCTTCTGCTCCTCGGTCCCGAGCAGGTGCACGGGCGGCAGCACCATGTCGGTCTGGACCGCGAAGCCCATGTTCGTCCCGCCGGAGCCCGAGTAGCTCAGGCACTCGGCGCGGACCAGCGAGTAGAAGTAGTCGCCACCCTGCCCGCCGTACGCCTCCGGGAAGCAGAGGCCGAGATAGCCGAGCTCGCCGGCGCGGCGCATGATCTCGTCCGGCCACAGCGTCTCCTCCCACTCGTTGCGGTGGGGGTGCATCTCCTTCTTCACCCATGAGGCCATC
>DASPGZ010000193.1:0-4239 GCA_035620355.1 Solirubrobacterales bacterium
CCTCGAGGTTGACCCGGTGGGCCTGCTCGTGGTCGCCGAAGATGATGAACGCAAGGTGGACGACCACGTCGGCGCCCTCGACCAGGTCCTCGACAGACCGGCGATCGAGGATGTCGCCGCGGCGGTACTCGGTCCGCGTCCAGCCGTGCTCGGCCGGATCGAACGGGCGCCGCGCCATGCCGACGATCCGGCCCACCTCGGGGCGCGCCTCGAGCGCCCGGACCGCCGCTCGGCCGACGTCGCCGGTCGGACCGGTGACCGCGACCGTCAGCCCGTCATCGCCCGAGTTCACGCCGCGGCAATCGCGTGCGCGGTCCGCCGGGCGAGCGCCATGATCGTCGCCATCGGGTTGGTCCCGGAGGCGCTCGGGAAGGCGCTCCCGTCGCCGATCCAGACCCCGGGCGTGTCGTGGAGCTCGCCCCACGGGTTGGCGACCGAGGTCTGCGGATCGCGTCCCATCCGGCAGCTGCCCATCTGGTGGGCGGAGAAGGCGACGAACTCGCGCGGCACGATCGGCAGCTCGTTGAGCGTCCCGACGAACGCCTCGAGGTCGTCGCCGCGGCTCCAATCGGGCGCCTTCAGGTGGCTGCCGACGATCTCGCGGGCGCCGGCGGCCTCGTGCACGCGCGAGAGCTGCTCGATCGCCAGCCGCAGGGTCGCCTGGTCGGCCTCGTCGGTGATCGGATAGTGGACGACCGGCATCCCGGCGGCGTCGATCTCAACCCGACCGTGCCCTCGCTCGCGGGTGACGCCGACGAACGGGGCCGCATGCTGCCATGCGCGCATGCGCCGCTTGTGATCGGCGCCCGAGCGCCACGGCAGCGCCCCGGCGAACAGGCCGGTGGTCGCCTGGGCGCACTCGATCAGGAAGCCATAGCCCTCGCCGGTGTCGGCGAACTGGTGCGAGAGCGCCGCCTGGGGCGGCCCCCACATCCACTCCTGCGGCTCGTCGTAGTACGCGGTCACGGCGACCGTCGGGTGCAGGCGTAGGTAGTCGCCGACCGCGGGGCCGCCGATCGCCGACCGCAGCAGCAGGGCCGGCGACTGAATCGCACCGGCGGCGACCACGACCACCGGCGCGTGCACGGTCAGCCGCTGGGCGCCGGCGCCGTTCGCGGGCGCTGCCGGGTCGCTCCACTGGGCCTCCACCCCGGCGGCGCGGCCGTCGGCGACCAGCACCCTGGTCGCGGCGGCGCCGACGAAGATCTCGGCCCCGGACGCCTGGTCGAGCGCTTCGAGCCGGAGGCGTCGCCGAAGCCCATGAAGGCTGCGCTCTCGGGTGTGTAGAGGTCGCGCTCGGCGTTGCGGGTGATCAGCCGGAAGTCGTAGCCGAGCCGCTCGCAGCCCTCGCGCATCCGCTGGTGAGGACCGTTCAGGTCGCTGCACTCGTCGTTGACCCCGAGCCGCTCGAAGACCGAATCGAGGTGACGGTCGAAGTCGGACTCGGCGAGATCGCTGAGCCCGTGCTCGGACGCCCACTCGGCGCGCACGTGGTCGTAGGTGCGCAGGCAGTTGGTCCAGTTGACGACGGTGCCGCCGCCGACGCCGGTGCCGGCGACGATCGAGACCTGGCCGTCGACGGTCGGGAACGGCCCGCCGCCCAGATACGAGCGCTGGTAGGCGTTGAGCTCGAGCCCGTCGAAGTCGGCATCGTCGAGGTAGTCGCCGGCCTCGAGCACGACGACGGACTTTCCCGCGGCTGCGAGCTCGCCGGCGATCACGCCGCCGCCCGCCCCGGAGCCAACGATGCAGACGTCGGCCTCGACCGTCTCGTCGGCGCCGCTCGGGCGCCGCACCCGCAGCGGGCGCTCGCGCTCGACGGGCGGCGGCGCCGGAGCCGGGAATCCGATCTCGGCCCAGTTCGGGTTGACGCCGGTGCCGAGCTCGGGCAGGGCGTAGAAGAGCGTTCCGGCGAGCCCGCGCAGGGTCGAGATCCCGGCTAGCGCCTCGGGACTCGTCTCGCAGAACCCCTGCACGATCGCCTCACGCGCCTCCTGCGGGGTCGCGGACGCCATCCCGTTCTCGGCCAGCGAGTCGAGCAGCGAGCGCAGGCCCGCGGTCTGCTCGTCGTCGAGGCCGGCGCCGAGCAGCGCCACCTCGAGCCCCTCGGGGACGCTCAGGTGCGAGGCCGCGCGCAACCAGAAGCCGCGGTGGTCCTCGTCGCCCTCGGGCGTCGGCAGCGAGGGGATGAAGGTGTCGCAGAGCGCGACCAGGGTCCGGCGCTGGCGATCGTCGAACAGCTCGCTGTTGGCCAGGGTCGCGAAAGCCTCGCCGATCGCGAGGCTGGCCTGGGCGTTGTAGGGGAAGTGGTGGGCGTCGCGCGACGGCGCGTACCCGGGGGTCACCATCAGCGACTGGCGACGGGTGTACTTGCGGATCCCGTCGGGGCCGTGGCGCGAGCCGAGCCCGGACTCCTTCCAGCCCCCCATCGGCAGCTCGAGCGCCGCGTAGTTGAGCTGCGCGTCGTTGACCATCGCCGTCCCCGCCTCGATCCGGCGCGCCAGCTGCTCGCCGCGCCCCTCGTCACGGGTCCAGACCGAGGCCTGCAGGCCGTAGCGGCCGTCGTTGGCGAGCTCGACCGCCTCGTCCGCATCGCGGACCCGCATCACCGGCAGGGTCGGGCCGAAGGTCTCCTCGGTCATGCAGAGCATCGTGTGATCGACGTCGGTGAGCACGGTCGGCTCGAAGTAACGCCCCGGCCCCTCGCCGCGCGAGCCCCCGGTGACCGCGGTCGCGCCCTTGTCGAGCGCGTCGCGGACGTGGGCCTCGATCAGCTCCAGCTGCGGCGGGAAGATGATCGCGCCGACGTCGACGGTTCCCGGCTCGCCGGGCGGCCCCTGGCGCAGGCCGCGGACCTTCTCGGTCAGCCGCTCGAGGAACTCGTCGTAGACCGGCTCCTCGACGTAGATCCGTTCGACCGAGATGCAGACCTGGCCCGAGTTGTTGAGCCCGTAGGAGGCGGCGGCGTTGGCGGCGCGCTCGAGGTCGGCGTCGGCGAGCACGATCATCGGGTCCTTGCCGCCGAGCTCGAGGCTAACCGGGGTGAGCGTCTGCGCGGCCTGCGCCATCACCTTCTTCCCGGTCGCGACCGAGCCGGTGAACATCACGAAGTCGACCTCGTCGATCAGCGCCGCGCCGGTCTCGCCGCGGCCGGTGGCGACCTGAAAGACGCCGTCGGGGATCCCGCACTCGGTGAGCATCTCGGCCATCAGCAGCGAGGTCAGCGGGGTCACCTCGGACGGCTTCATGACCACGGAGTTGCCGGCGGCGAGCGCCGGGATGCAGTCGCCGAAGGAGTTGTTGAGCGGGTAGTTCCAGGGGCCGATCACGCCGACGACGCCGAGCGCCTCGTAGCGGACCACCATCCGGCGGCCGCGCACGAACGGCGACGCCGACTCGATCTCCTCGTCGGCGAGGTAGGCGGGCGCCTGCCTGGCCCAGAACTCGAGCGCCGCGAGCCCGTAGGAGAGCTCGGCGAACTGGGTCTCGTCGGCCGGGCGGCCGGTCTCGGCGCAGATCGTCGTCACCACCCGCTCGGCGTTCGCGACCAGCCAGCGCCGCGCCGCGAGGAGGACCTCGGCGCGCCCCTCGAACCCGAGCTCCGCCCAGCCGGGCTGCGCCGCGCGGGCCGCCGCGACCAGGGCGCGGACCTCGTCGGCCCCGAGATCCGGCACCGTGGCGAGCGTCTCGCCGGTCGCCGGGTTCTCGACCTCGATTCCGCTCCGCGTCGCCTCGGGGATCCCCCCGTCCTCCATCGAGGCCGAGTCTATTGCGCGGCGCCGGCCCGCGACGAGTACGGAGCCAGCGGGTCGGCGAGCACGACGTCGGTGCCTGCCCGACGGTCCCACCATCCGCGCCGGTCGTCGTGGGAGAGCACCCCGAGCAACCCGAGCCCGAACGGGATCAGCGCCAGAATCAGCCCAAACAGCCGTCGCCGCGCCCGGCGAATCCCGAGCTGGGGCGACCCGTCGTGATCCTCGATCCGGATCGAGATCAGGCGCATGCCCGGCGTCTGGCCGGCGGTCGCCCAGAAGGTCAGCAAATACAGGGACCCGAAGAGGATCCACGACCCGACGCCGAAGACGATCCCCGCGGTCGAGACCCCGCTCGGGTCGCCCAGCGCGGAGGCGACCAAGCCGAGTAGCGCAGCGGTGCCGAGGAAGATCACGTTCAGGATCGCCCCGTCGAGGAGCATCGCGACCGAGCGCGTGATCAGGCCAACGTGGTCCGTAGGCTCCC
>DASPGZ010000194.1:0-4720 GCA_035620355.1 Solirubrobacterales bacterium
AAGCTGACGCACGTCGGCGAGTCGGGCCGGATCCACGGCTCCGGGACTTCCCTGGTGGACTTCAATCGCGGCGGTACGCCGCTGGTCGAGATCGTCACCGAGCCGGACCTGCGCAGCGGTGCCGAGGCGCGCGAGTGGGCGCAGCTGCTTAGGACCACGATGCGCCAACTGGGAGTCTCCGACGTGAACATGGAGGAGGGGAGCCTGCGGGTGGACGGCAACATCTCGCTGCGCCCCGAGGGGTCCGAGGAGCTGGGCGTCAAGACCGAGCTCAAGAACATGAACAGCTTCCGCTTCCTCGAGCGCGGGGTGGAGGCCGAGATCGTGCGCCAGGCGGCGATCCTCGACGGCGGCGGTCGGGTCGAGCAGGAGACGCTGCACTTCGACCCGCGCACCGGCGAGCTCACCCCGCTGCGCTCGAAGGAGTACTCGCACGACTACCGCTACTTCCCCGAACCCGACCTGGTGCCGCTCGAGCCGACCGCCGAGATGATCGAGGCCGCCCGGGCGGCGCTCCCCGAGCTGCCCGCCGAGCGTCGCGAGCGCTACGCGACCGAGCTCGGGCTGGGGGAGGAGGCGGCGACCCAGCTGGCCTTCGACGCCGAGCTCGGCGCCTACTTCGAGCGGGTGATCGAGGGGTCGCCGGCGCTCGGCGTGGCGGTCGTCGCCAACTGGGTCACCGGCGAGCTCACCGCGGCCCAGGAGGCCGCCGGGTCGGAGCAGCGCCCGGACCCGAGCGACCTCGGCGCAACGATCGAGATGGTGCAGGCGAAGCGGGTCTCGCACGCCGCCGGGCGCCGGATCCTGCGGATCCAGGTGGCCGAGGGCGGCGATCCGGCCGAGATCGCCGAGCGCGAGGGTCTCGGGGCGATCGAGGACTCGGGCGAGCTCGAGGCGATCGTCGCCCGCGCCCTCGAGGCCGACCCCGACGCCGCCGAGCGGGTGCGCCAGGGCAACCCGAAGGCGATTGGGCCGCTGGTCGGGTTCGTCATGCGCGAGACCCAGGGCCGAGCCGACGGCGGCGAGGTGACCAGGCTGATCAACGCGAAGCTCGGCGTCGGTTAGGCGTGGGTCGCGGCAGCGTCACCGGCCTCGGCGGCGTCTTCGTCCGCGCGCGCAACCCCGAGGCGCTGAAGCTCTGGTATGACGAGACGCTCGGCGTCCCGCGCGAGGACGGGATGATCGTCTTTCGCCCCGACGACGGCAAGCTGATCCTGCTCGGCGTCTTCGAGCACGATTCCGATTACTTCCCCGAGTCCCAGCAGGCGATGCTGAACCTGCGCGTCGACGACCTCGAGGCAGCGCTGGCGAGGGTCGGCGGGGCCGGGGCGGAGGTCGACGAGCGCCGCGACGACTCGGCCCTCGGCCGCTTCGGCTGGTTCGCCGACCCGGAGGGGAACCGGGTCGAGCTCTGGGAGCCGGCCGAGGGGCTCTGAGCGCTCTCTCGTGCCTTTCCTCACTTTGTAACAGTTTGTTACAAGGTGTGCGACAATAGGCGCATGGCCTGGAATGTCGTCATCGTCGGCGGCGGCTTCGCGGGCATGTCCGCCGCGCGGGAGCTGGAGCGGATCATGCCGAAGCAGTCGGCGCGCCTGATCCTGGTCAACGACGTCAACTTCATGCTCTACACCCCGTTCCTGCCCGAGGCCGCGGCCGGGACGCTCGAGCCGCGCCACGTGGTGACGCCGCTGCGCGACATCCTCAAGCGCACCGACCTGCGGCTCGGCGCCGTCAACGGCCACGACCCTGCGGCGCGAACGGTCGAGCTCCGAGACCACGGGGGCGATACCGAGACGCTGCGCTACGACCAGCTGGTCGTCGCCGTCGGCTCGGTCTCACGCTCGCTGCCGATCCCCGGCCTCGAGCAGCACGCGATCGGGTTCAAGAGCCTCGCCGACGCGATCTGGCTGCGAAACCACGTGATCGAGACGCTCGAGCAGGCGAACGCGACCGAGGATCCCGCCCGCCGCGACGAGCTGCTCACCTACGTCTTCGTCGGCGGCGGCTACTCGGGGCTCGAGGCGCTCGCCGAGCTCCAGGACTTCGCCGCCGACGCGATGGACCACTACCCGCGGGCGCGGCTGCACGGGATGCGCTGGATCCTGGTCGAGGCCCAGGACCGGGTGCTCCCGGAGGTGCCGCTCGACCTGGCGGAGTACGCGTTGCGCGAGCTCCGAGGCCGCGGCATCGACATCCGTCTCGGGACCCGGATCGAGTTGGCGGCCGCCGACCACACGCTGCTCTCGACCGGCGAGCGGGTCCCGAGCCGGACCCTGGTCTGGACCGCGGGCGTGAAGCCGCACCCGTCGCTGGCGACGATGTCGCTGCCGCTCGACGACGGCGGCCGGGTCAGGGTCGACGAGCGGATGCGGGTCGAGGGGCTGAGCGGCGTCTGGGCGATCGGCGACTGCGCCGCGGTGCCGCTCGCCGGCGGCGGCGGTCGCCCGACCCCGCCGACCGCGGCGATGGCCGTGCGCCAGGGGCCGGCGGTCGCCCACAACGTCGCCGCCGAGCTCGGCGTCGCAACCCGGCCGCGGCGGTTCGGCTACAAGGGCCGCGAGGCGTTCGTCAACCTCGGCCGCTACAAGGCGGTCGGCAAGATCGGGCGGCTCAAGTTCCGCGGCTTTCTCGCCTGGTGGATGGCCCGGACCTATCACATGAGCCAGATCCCCGGCTCCGCCCGCAAGGTGCGTGCGGTGGTCGACTGGACCGTCGGGCTGCCGTTCGCGCGCGACACCGCCGAGGTCGGATCGATCGGCCACCCGCGGCCGCTCTCGGCCGAGGTCTACGCGCGCGGCGGCACCCACCGCCCGCTCGACTGAAGGCCTCCGCCGGAATGCTCCGCTTCGCGTCCGGCTCCCGGCTGGTCAGAATAGATCCGGCATGGCCACCGGCAGCTTCTACGTCCTGATCGCGCTGCTGTTCGGGCTCGCGACCGGCTTCGTCGGCCGCGGCAAGGGCAGCTCGTTCTTGATCTGGTTCGTGATCGGGGCCGTGCTCCCGTTCTTCGGCCTGATCGCGGCGATCCTCTATCGCAGCGAGCACACCGAGCCCGAGCGGCGCTGCCCGCGCTGCGGCGCCGTGCAGAAGATCCACGTCCAGGTCTGCAACCAGTGCGGCCTCGACATGGACCTGCCGCCGGTCGAGGAGGTGCGCCCCGGGCCCGCGTACCGGTGAGGCCTCGGTCAGGCCTCGAGCCCGGCGGCCTCGAACGCCGCCGCGCGGTGGTCGCGCACCAGGTCGACGTTCTCCCGCGACATCAGCGCAGCCAGGTGCGGACGATCGCGTTCGCGAACCCCATCCCGTAGCGGACCACGGCGGGCTTCTTCGAGTGCCCCGAGAGCCGGCTGACCACGGTCACCGGCACCTCCTTGGCCGGCACACCGCGCTTGATCGCCTCGATCATGAACTCCGAGGTGTGGAACTGCTCCTGGCGCAGGACCAGCTGCGGGAGCACGTCGGCGCGGACAGCCCGATAGCCGTTCGAGCAGTCGGTGACGTGGGTGCGGGTGATGAACGAGACCAGCTTGTTGAAGAAGACGATCCCGAGCTCGCGCGAGAAGGTGTTCTGCTCGGCGTCGCCGAGCACCCGCGAGCCGTGCGCCATCGCCACCTCGCCGTCGACGATCGGCTGCACCAGACGCGGCATCTCCTCCGGCAGGTGCTGGCCGTCGGCGTCGATCGTGACCACGATCCGCGCCTTCGAATCGGACAGCAGCCGGTAGCCGGTGCGGAGCGCCGCGCCGCCACCGCGGTTGACGACGTGGCGGGCGACGGTGGCGCCGTGCTCGCGGGCGACCGCGTCGGTGCCGTCGCGCGAGCCGTCGTCGACGACCAGGACGGCGGTCGGGATCCCGCAGACGGCCGCCGGCAGCCGCTCGATCACCGTGCCGACGTTGTCGGCCTCGTTGTAGGCCGGGATCAGGATCCCGATCCGGTCGCGGAAGCGCTCCGGCTGGCCGGCGGCGCGGAACTCCTCCCAGGCGAGGCCCTCGAGCGCCCCGCCGAGCTGCTGCGAGAGCTTCGAGCTCTGCGACAGCGACCGCAGGACGAGCAGGAAGAGAACGAGGATGGCGAAGATCGCGACGCCGATGATCCGGGTGCCGTTCTCGCGCTCGAACGAGAACGCCGAGAGCAGCGCGTCGGGAATCTCGGTGCCGGCGACGATCAGCAAGCCGAGCGAGACCACGAGCAAGAGCAGCACGTCGGCGTTGCGGAGCTCGCGGCGGCGCCAGATCGCGTAGCCGCCCACCGCCAGCGCCAGCAGCAGTCCGCCCGCGCGGATCGCGGTCAGCTCGGGGGGGAACACTCCTGCAAGCGGTGGCACCGGGGCCATTCTGTACCCTCGCGCGGTCATGAAGGTCCTGATCCTGGGCGGCGACGGGTACCTCGGCTGGCCAACCGCCATGCGCTTCGCCGCGCGCGGCCACGAGGTCTCGATCGTCGACAACTTCTCCCGCCGCCGCTGGCACACCGAGCTCTCGACCGATTCGCTCACCCCGATCACCTCGCTGACCGACCGGATCGAGGCCTGGGGCGAGGTCTCGGGGACCGAGATCAAGCCGTTCGTGGGCTCGATCGAGGACTTCCCGTTCCTCGACGCGGTGATCGCCGAGACCCTGCCGGAGGCGATCGTCCACTACGGCGAGCAGCCCTCGGCGCCGTATTCGATGAAGTCGCGCGAGACCGCGGTCGAGACCCAGTACACGAACGTGATCGG
>DASPGZ010000195.1:0-6233 GCA_035620355.1 Solirubrobacterales bacterium
GCCTTCATCAGCGCCTCGACGTTGCGGCAGTCGTCGCGGTGGATCGTGATCCCGCGCCCGAGCGACACGTAGCCGACGATCTCGTCGCCGGGGACCGGACGACAGCACTTGGCCAGCCGCACGACGACGTCGTCGACGCCCGCGACCTTGATCCCGTAGTTGGAGGCGTCCTGGGTGCGCCGCTGGCGCTCGTCGCGCCCCTCGAGCACCCCGGCGAGCCGCGACTCGGTCTCGTCGCCGGCGACCGCCTCGCCCGACTTGAGCCGCTGCATCACCTTGTTGACGACCGTCTTCGGCGAGATCTTGCCCTGGCCGAGGGCGATGTAGAAGTCGTCGGCCTTGCGGAAGCCCATCTCCCGGGTCAGGTCGGCGAGCAGCGGCGAGCCGGCGATTCGCTGCGGCGGCAGGCCCGCCTTGCGGAGCCCGTTCTGGAGCTCCTCGCGTCCGCGGTGCTCGGCGTCGTCGCGGCGCTCGCGCTTGAGGAAGGCGCGGATCTTGTTCCTCGCCCGGGTCGTGCGGACGAGCGCGAGCCAGTCGCGCGACGGCCCGCGCTCCTGCTTCGAGGTCAGGATCTCGACGATGTCGCCGCTGTTGAGCGAGTAGTGAAGCGGCACGATCTTGCCGTTCACCTTGGCGCCGACGCAGCGGTGGCCGATGTCGGTGTGGACCGAGTAGGCGAAGTCGAGCGGGGTCGAGCCGGCGGAGAGGTTCTTCACCTCGCCCTTCGGGGTGAAGACGAAGACCTCGTCCTCGAACAGGTCGACCTTGAGCGCCTCGAGGAACTCGGTCGCGTCCTCCTCGGTGTCGGAGTCGAGCAGCTGGCGCAGCCAGGTCATCTTCTCGCGCTCGGCGTCCTTGCTCCGCGAGCCCTCCTTGTAGATCACATGCGCCGCGATCCCGTACTCGGCGGTCTCGTGCATGTCCGGGGTCCGGATCTGGATCTCCAGCGGCCGGCCCTCGGGCCCGATCACGGTCGTGTGCAGGGCCTGGTAGAGGTTCAGCTTCGGGGTCGCGATCAGGTCCTTGAACCGTCCCGGGAGCGGCTTCCAGATCGAGTGGATGATCCCGATCGCCCCGTAGCAGTCCTTGACCGAGTCGACGATCACCCGCATCGCGGTCAGGTCGTAGATCTCGTTGAACTCCCGCCCCTTCTTGGTCATCTTCGCGTAGATCGAATAGAAGTGCTTGGCGCGACCCGAGATCTGCGCCTCGATCCCGACCTTGCGCAGCTCGGCGGCCAAAAAGTCGCCGGCGTCGGAGACGTATGACTCGCGCTCGTTGCGCTGCTGGGCGACCAGCCGCTTGATCTCGTCGTACTTGCGGGGGTGCAGGCGCTGGAAGGAGAGGTCCTCGAGCTCCCACTTGATCGCGTGGATCCCGAGCCTGTGCGCGAGCGGCGCGTAGATCTCGAGCGTCTCGCGGGCCTTCTCGATCTGCTTCTGCTTCGCCAGCGCCTCGAGCGTGCGCATGTTGTGGAGGCGGTCGGCGAGCTTGATCAGGATGACCCGGACGTCCGTGGCCATCGCGACCATCATCTTGCGGTAGTTCTCGGCCTGGTGCTCGTCGCGGCTCTGGAAGGTGATCTCGGTCAGCTTGGTCACCCCGTCGACGAGCGCCGCGACCTGGTCGCCGAACTGCTCGCGCACCTCCTCGATCGAGGCAGAGGTGTCCTCGACCGTGTCGTGGAGGAGCGCCGCGCTCAGGGTCTCGGTGTCGAGCCGCAGGCCGGCGCAGATCTTCGCCACCTCGACCGGGTGGGTGATGAAGTCCTCGCCCGACTTGCGGCGCTGGTCGGCGTGGCGCTCGCAGGCGAAGGCAAAGGCACGCTCGATCGTCGACCTGTCGACCGGCTGGTCGCCGTTGGCGGCGTGCTCGCCGATCACCGCGAACAGGTCGCCGAGCAGCGCCCGCTCGTCGGCGGTCAGGTCCTTGGTCACCTCGTTCAGAGGCGCCGCGGGGCCGTGCGCGTTGTCGGCGCCGACCTGGATGTGACCACGGCGATCGACCGGGGCCGGAGTCGCCCCCTCGGTCGCTAGCTCTGTCTTCGCTCGCTCAGGAATTGCCGACCCTCCTCGAGGCGGTCACGGTACGCGCGGAACGCTTCCGAACGCTCCAGGTCCGTGCCTGACGAGGATACGACGCCGAGGGTGCGTTCAGGGCCGTCGCCGTGCCAGCGCAAGAGCTCGAGCTCACCCAGGACCCGGGCGGCGCGGGCGGCGACCTCGGGTGAGAGCGGATGGGCGCGGCGCTCCCCGCAGAACAGCTCGCGCGCCCGCGCGGCCGTAAGCGGCGCGCCGGCGCCGGCGAGCTCGCGATAGAGCGCGGCGAGCGAGCTCCGCGAGGGCCACTCGTCGGCGTGCACCCGAAGCGCGAACTCCGCCTCGGCCCGCCCGTCGAGACGGTGCACCCAGCCCTCGCCGCGGTGCGCGAGCCGCTCCAGGTACTCGAACGGCGGCGGGTCGACGACGACCACGTGCGGGCAGCGCTCGGCGAGCCCTGGGTCGCGGGCGAGCGCCCCCCAGTCGGCGAGGATCACGCCCGACCCCGCTCCGGTGACCCTGGCCTCGGCCGCGGCGGTCTCCGCGTCCGGGAGGCGGCCGGAGATCAGGGCGAGCTCGCCGCCGCCGAAGCGGGCGGGTCGGACCGCGCGCTCGACCAGCTCGCGGCGCCGCAGCGCGTCGGCGCACAGGGCGAGCACGCTGGCGCCGCTGGAGGCGAGCGCGGCGATCGTCGCCGGCGCCGAGCCCGGCGGCCGGTCGACCCGCTCGCGCACAGGACCGACGGGGCGCGCCGCCGGCGGCCAGGCGCCCAGGTCGAGCGCGCGCGCGAGCTCGAACCGGCGCCAGACCTCCTCCGGCCCGGGCAGCGAGGAAGGCTCGGCGGTCGCGCCGTCCTCGTCGGGGTACAGCGAGCCGAGCACGACCCGGGGCTCGACCGCCCCGTTCCACTCGTTCAGCTCGAGCTCGACCGAGAGGTCGACGGGCCCGGCCGAGGCGGCCGCGTCGAGCGAGCCGTTGACGCCGAAGGCGACGCCGAGGGCGCGCCGGGCACCGTTCGCGATCACGAAGCGCGCGTGGCGGTCGCCCTCCCCCATCGGCCGGACGTCGGCGAGCTTCGCCGACGGGACCAGCAGGCGCACGCCCGGGTTGCCGTTTCCGAACGGCGCCAGCCGGCGCAGCTGCTCGGCGACGTCGTGGCCGAGGCCCTCGGTCCCTACGACCGCGTCGACGGCCTCGAGCCGCACCGGCGGCCGGTCGGCGAGCACGCGCTCGCAGTGGGCCGCGAAGGCGTGCCTGAACTCGTCGAGCCGCCCGGCCTCGATCTCCAGCCCGGCGGCGGCGCGGTGGCCGCCGTAGCGGCTCAGATGCGAGTCGCAGGCCTCGAGCGCCGCGAGCAGGTCGAAGCCGGGGATGCTGCGGCCCGAGCCTCGGCCCGAGCCGTCCTCGGCAAGCGCGATCACGATCGCCGGGCGGTGATGGCGCTCGACCACCCGGGAGGCGACGATCCCGACCACCCCTGGGTGCCATCCCTCGCCGGCGAGCACCAGCCCGGCGGCGTCGCCGAGCTGATCGGGGAGCGCGCGGCGATTGCTCTCGACGGCCTCGACCACCCCGAGCTCCACCGTTCGCCTCTCCTGATTCGCGCGATCGAGCTCGGTCGCGATCTCCTCGGCCCTGGCGGCGTCGGCGGTCAGCATCAGCTCGACCCCGGCGTCGGCGCGGTAGAGGCGGCCGGCGGCGTTTATCCGCGGCCCGAGCCGGAAGCCGAAGTCGCCCTCGTCGACCCGTTCCGGGACCACCCGGGCGGCGGCCATCAGGGCCCTGATCCCGGGCCGGCGGGCCTGACGGGCGACCGCCAGCCCCCGCCGAACCAGGGCGCGGTTCTCGCCCCGCAGCGCGACCAGGTCGCAGACCGTCGCCAGCGCGACCAGGTCGAGCTCGTCGTTCATCGCCTCGGACCCGTGCAGGGCGACGCCGAGCTTGTAGGCGACGCCGGTGGCGCAGAGCTCGGCGAACGGGTAGCCGCCGAGCGCCGGATGCAGGATCGGACACTCCGGGAGCCGCTCGCCGGGTTGGTGATGGTCGGTGACGATCACCTCGAGCCCGGAAGCGCGGGCGGCCTCGACCTCGGCAACCGAGCCGATCCCGCAGTCGGTGGTCAGGAGCAGCGAGGTGCCGCGGGCGCTGAGCCGCTCGACCGTCTCCAGGGTCAGCCCGTAGCCCTCCTCCTGGCGCCCCGGGATCAGCCAGTCGCACTCGCCTCCCAGCGCCCGCACGGCGCGCACCGCGATCGCGGTCGAGCAGACCCCGTCGACATCGTAGTCGCCGTGCACGGTCACCAGGCGCCCGGCGGCGGCCGCGGCGCGCAAGCGCTCGCAGACCTCGGCCATCGCCTCGAACGCGAACGGATCGTGATCGTCGTCGGCCTCGAGGAAGGCGCGCGCCGACTCGACCGTGCGGTAGCCGCGGCGGACCAGGGTCACGGCGACCGGCTCCGCCAGCGCCAGCTCCTCCATCAGCGTTCGCGCCTCGCGGTAGTCGTAGGGCTCGAGGGTGAAGGCCTTGGCGGCGCTTTTCGACACGCTGCCACGCTAGGAAGCGCCGAGGACGGAACCGCGTGCCCGCGAAACCGCAGCTTGCGCGGATAATGGCCGCCCCAACGCCGAAGGAGTCGACCGGATGGATCTACGCGAACGCCAGCGCCCGCTCAAGCAGGGCTACCGCGAGCGGCCGGAGGACGCGCGGATCGCGCTCTCGGCCCGCGGCAGCGAGGGCGCCGAGGCGGTCGCCTGCTCGGTCGACGTCGGCCGCCTGGTCCAGGAGGCGCAGGCGCACACCGGAGTCGGCGGCCCGGGCACGGCCGCCTGCTCGGGCGACCTGCTGCTCGGGGCGCTCGCGGCCTGCGCTCAGATCACCTGCCAGATGGTCGCCGCGGCGACCGGCGTCGAGACCGAGCGGATCGAGGTGGTGGCGGAGGGCGAGGTCGACCTGCGCGGGACCCTCGGGGTCGACCCGGACGCCCCGGTCGGGTTCGAGTCGATCCGGCTGCGGCTCGAGGTCGACGCCCCCGGCGCCAGCGCGGAGCAGCTCGAGCGGCTGATGGAGCGCACCGAGCGCTACTGCACGGTGCTCCAGACCCTGCGCGAGGCGCCGTCGATCCAGACGACGCTGGTCGCCACCTGAGCCGGGGGCCGCTCAGGCCGGCTCGGCGAGCCCCTCGTCCTCGGAGCGCACGCCGATCGCCCAGATCACCGCGAGACCGAGCGCGAACCCGGGGATCGCGAACAGGACCGTCTCGATCCCGGTCTCGCCGAGACCCCTGCCGAGCGCGACCTGGGCGATCGCGCCGGTGACCACGGCGCCGAGCACGGCGCCGATCAGCGCGCCGACGATCCCGGCCCACCAGCGGTCGGGCAAAAAGACGGTGAAGTGCCACAGGGCGACCCCCGTTGTCACCCAGACAAGTGCTGCCATCTAACGGCTCCTCCCGTGCTTTCGCCGCCGTCGCGACTGCTTCTTGCGGCTGGCGGCGGGCTTGGTGCGCTCGGCGCCGGCGTCGGGGCGCCCGGCGACGCCCTCGCCCGATTCCTCGGGGGTCGGCTCGGGCGCCGCCGCGCGCTCCACCGGCGGGTCGGCGACCGCAACCGGCGCGGCGCTCGGCGCCGGCTCCGCCGCCGGCTCGGGCCCGGGGGCGGAGCCGTCGGCCTCGGCGGTCTCGCCGTCGGCGTGCCGCTCGACCTCGTCGATGCGCGCGACGAGGTTGTCCTCGGGGAAGGTCGGCACGTAGCCCATCGCCTCGACGATCCGCTGGCGGCGCGAGCGGTAGGCGGGCTCGCGCTCCTTCCACTCGGTCAGCACCGGCGCTGCGATGAAGATCGACGAGTAGGTACCGGAGGCGACCCCGACCATCATCGCGAAGGCGAAGTCGCGCAGCGTCTCGCCGCCGAAGACGAGCAGCACCCCGATCAGGAACACGGTCGACAGCCCGGTGATCAGCGATCGCGTCAGAACCTCGCTCATCGAGCGATTGACGATCTGCGAGAACGCTGCTCGAGGCATTCGCGGCACGTTCTCGCGCACGCGGTCGAAGACGATGATCGTGTCGTACATCGAGTATCCGAGGATGGTCAGGAAGGCCGCCACGGTGCCGCTCGTCACCTCCTGGCCGACGAGGGCGTAGATGCCGCCGGTGATCAGGATGTCGTGGATGAGGGCGATCACCACCGGGACCGC
>DASPGZ010000196.1:0-13739 GCA_035620355.1 Solirubrobacterales bacterium
GGCTCACGATCGGAAAGGAAGCCAGATGTCCGACAGACCAGTGTTCCTGTACGCCGCGATCTACGACGAGATCGCCGATGCCGAGGCCGACTACGAGGCCGTCTTCGACCTCCACGCCATGGGGGCGATCGGGACCTTCGACTCGGCGGTCATCCGTCGCGATGAGGACGGCAAGGTCCACGTGACGAAGACCGAGAAGCCGACCCAGCACGGCGCCTGGACCGGAGCCGGCGTCGGTGCACTGGTTGGGCTCGTGTTCCCGCCGGCGATCATCGGCAGCGCGATCGTCGGCGCCGGCGCCGGCGGATTGATCGGGCACCTGCGCGGCGGAATCTCCCGCGGCGATCTCAAGGAGCTCGGCGAAGAGCTCGAGGGCGGCAGCGCCGCGGTGATCGTGATCGGCGAGTCGAAGATCGAGGAGCAGCTCGAGAAGGCGATCACGCGCGCCAACAAGCTGATCGAGAAGCAGATCGACGCCGACGCCGAGGAGCTCAGGCGAGAGATCGACGCCGCAGCCCGGGAGGACGCCAAGTAGTACCTGACGCCGGTTCGGGGACGCCGTCGCCGCCGACAGGGTTCGCCGCGGCGGCGGCGAAACAGCGCCCGATCGCCGCCGCAACGCAGGGACGCTCGGAGGGGCTCGGGCTGGCTCAATCGTCGCGGCGACGATCTTCGCGGTCATCGGCTGCTTCAACGCTCACCGTGCACGGTTACGCGTTCGGCTAGCGCTCCGGCTCAGAACTCGGGTCCGAAACCGTTGCCCTCGCCGACGACGTCGACCGTGCGGGCGTAGGACTCCTCGAGCGCCCCGGCGTTCGCCTGGTCCGCCGACGCCCTCGCCGGGAGCACCGCGTAGTCGCCGATCCTGACCCAGGTCGGGACGTAGGTGACCTTCTTCACCTTGACCCGCTCGCCGCGCGCCTTGAAGTGGAGCACGGCGATCAGCCCGTCCTGGGTCACCGCCGGCAGGCCGCTGGCCGGACCCTGGTTGGAGACCAGGTTGCCCTCGCTGAAGACGACGAACTTGCCGTTCACCCGCTCGATCGGCTGGACGACGTGCGGCCCCTGGCCGACGACGACGCTGACCGCGTCCGAGTCGGTCAGCTCCTTCGCCACCGCCACCTGCGATGCGTTCGGCGTCTGCGAGTTCTCGTCGCCCCAGTGGATCTGCACGATCACGGCCTCCGCCCCGGCCTCGCGGGCGGCCTCGGCATCCTCGATGATCGCCCTCGCCCCGGCCTGCGGGTCGTCGACCGAGTACTCGTTGACCGACCAGGGCTGCGGTGCCGGGAGGCCGTTGGTGGCGTCGGTATAGGCGACGAAGCCGACCTTGACCCCGTCGACGTCGAGGATCGTCGGCTTCTCGCTCTTGCCGTCGCTCGAGAACGAGCCGGTGTGCTCGAGCCCCGCCTGGTCGAGCGCCCCCAGGGTCCCGTCGATCCCCGCCTGGCCTCCGTCGACCGAGTGGTTGGACGCGGTCGAGCAGGCGTCCCAGCCGCTGCGCTCGACCGAGCCGGCGAGATCGGTGGGAGTGTTGAAGATCGGATAGGTGGTCGGCGGTCCCGGGCCCATCGGGGTTTCGAGGTGGCAGAGGCCGAGATCGACGCCGTCGATCCAGTCGCCGACCGGCTCGAAGAAGGGGGCGAAGTCGTAGGAGTTGCCGCCGCCATTGGCGAGCGCCCGGTCGAGCAGCGGCTGGTGCATGAGCAGGTCGCCGCTGACCGAGACGGTGAACTTGACCGCCTTCGGCTTCGCCGGCGCCTCCGCCTCGTCCTCCTCCTCCTCCTCGGCCGCCCGCTCCGCGGCGGACGCGCCCCGGCCGTCGTCGGAGTCCGATTTGACGACGACCAGCCAGACGGCGACCGCCGATCCGACGACGCAGACGAACGCGAACGCGCCGGCGAGCCAGCGGCTCACGCCTCCGAGGTGCCTTCCCCCGCTGGTTCCGCGTCCTCGGCGTCCGCGTAGAGGCTCTCCGACGCGAGCTGGCGCACGCGGCGATCCCACAGCTTCACGGTCATGAACAGGTCGTCGCCGAATCCGTGCACGGCGTCGACCGCGACCAGCGTGAACCGTCCGTCGGCCACCGGCGCCTGATCGATCGGCTCGCCGTCGAGCTCAGCGGTGACCGCGACCGCACCCCGGACCAGCGGCAGGCCCCAGACCAGGGTCACCTCGCCGCCGCGTCCGCCGTCGGTGCGCCACTCGCCGATCACGTCGTCGTTGAGGTCGATCTTCCAATCGGGGTTGTCGGCCGCGGTCACGTCGGTGAAGTCGGCCTTCGCCCGCAGGTCGATCGGCTCGCCGCCGTCGTCGTCGCCCGGCGCGAACGAGACCCAGCCGTAGAACTCCGCCAGCGTCTCCTCGCCGTCCTCGCCGGCGACCGCCTCCGCGGCCGAGCCGGTGACCGGCACGTACACGCGCCCGCCCCATGACCGGTCGGGGAACCAGCGCACCGACTCGCGGTCGAGCCCCGAGCCGGCCTCGCTCGCCAGCGGCTCGCACGCCCGCGCGAACTCGGCCAGCAGCCGCTCGCCCCAGCGTCCGTAGGGTGAGCTCTCCTGGGAGGCGTCGGCGATGAACCGCGGGAACGGCCTGCGAGTGGGCGGCATCCGGAGTGGCAGCGTACCCGGCGGCCGAAGCTCGCCTTCGCTCGTATCTATCCGCCGCCGCCTCAGCCGAGCGCCGCGCGCAGGTCGGCGGCGGCGAGCTCGGGCGGGTAGACGTTGATCTCGACCCCGGTGCCGAGCTCGAACCCGGCCCGCAGCGTCAGACGCGGGACCAGGTCGATGTGCCAGCAGAATTCGTCGACCCCGCGGGGCGCAGTGCGCACCCAGAGGTTCAGCTGCGGGACCGCGCCGAAAGCGCCCTCGAGCGCTCGCAGCGCGGTCTCGATCGCGGCCGCGCCGCCCGCTGAGTCCTCGAACCGGGGCGCCGGGGTGCGCGGGATCACCCGGAGCTCGAACGGCGAGCGCGAGGCCCAGGGAGAGATCAGCAGGCAGTCGTCGTCGACCGCGATCAGGCGCTCGCGGCGGCGAACCTCCTCGGTGGCGACGTCGCCGAGCAGGTGGGCGCCCATCGTCTGCTGGTGGTAGGCGCCGGCGCGCTCGCGCTCGCGGGCGATCTCCGCGGGGACGAAGCCGAGCGCGTAGAGCTGGGCGTGGGTGTGCTCGAGCGAGGCTCCGGCCTCCGGCCCCTCGTTGACGATCACGTGCACGTAGGCCGCGTCGCGGTGGGCGCGGATCCGCTCCCGCCACGACTCGACCGCCCCCGCGAGGCCCTCGGACGAGAGCTGGGCGAGCGAGGTCACGTGCTCGGGCGCGGCGACGATCACCTCGTGCGCGCCCCCGGCCGGAGCGGAGCGGAAGAGCTCGACCGCTCCCCGGCTCGCGGCCCCGAGCGGATCGATCGAGCTCGCGATCCCGGACTCGTTCGCGGCGGTCGCCGCCGGGCGGGGGTCGGGCTCGGTCGGGGCTCCGACGACCGGGTAGAGGTTCGGGACCGACCGCTGCAGCCACCCGGGCGTGTCCGGCGCCCCGCCCGCCGGGCGATTGGCCCAGACCTCGGGCGGGGTGCGCTCCTCGCGCCCCTCGCAGAACGGGCAGCGGTCGGCGGCGTCGGGCCTCGGCTCCGGCGGACGCGGGTCGAAGGCGTCGGGGCGCTCGGCGCGGCCAGGGGCGAGGATCGCCCGCAGGCCGGTGAGCTGGTCGATCCTGACCTCGGGCGCGCTCAGGATCGCGGCGGCGCTGGAGCCTCGGGCGGCGGCGAGCTCGGGTGCGCCGGCGGCGGCACGCTCGGGCGCGCATGTGGTTCGACCAAGGGCTTGATCAGGTCGAGCGGCAGCGGGAAGACGATCGTCGACGAGTTGTTGACCCCGATCTCGACCAGCGTCTGCAGGTAGCGCAGCTGCAGAGTGGCCGGGTTCTCGCTGATGATGTTGGCCGCCTGGGAGAGCTTCTCCGCGGCCTGGAACTCACCGTCGGCGGCGATGATCTTCGCCCGTCGCTCGCGCTCGGCCTCCGCCTGGCGAGACATCGCCTTCTGCATGTCGGCCGGCAGCTCGACGTCCTTGACCTCGACCGTCGAGACCTTCACCCCCCAGGGCTCGGTCTGCTCGTCGATGATCTGCTGCAGCTCGAGGTTGAGCCGCTCACGCTCGGCGAGCAGCGCGTCGAGCTCGGCCTTGCCGAGCACCGAGCGCAGGGTCGTCTGCGCGATCTGCGAGGTCGCGAGCAGGAAGTTCTCGACCTCGGTCACCGCCTTGTTCGGGTCCATGACGCGGAAGTAGGCGACCGCGTTCACGCGAACGGTCACGTTGTCGCGCGTGATCACCTCCTGCGGAGGCACGTTCAGGGTGATCGTGCGCAGGTCGATCCGGACCATCTGGTCGATGAACGGGATCAGCAGGATCAGTCCCGGGCCCTTCTGCGCGATCAGCCGGCCGAGGCGGAAGATCACCCCGCGCTCGTACTCGCGCAGGATCCGGATCGCCGCGGCGAGGATGATCAGGATGAGGACCGCGACGGCGGCGATCACGGCGATTGCGACTGTCACGAACGGGCTCCTTCCTCGGTGCCGGCGACGACCTCGGCCTGCGGTCGCACGCGGAGCGTCAGCCCCTCGACCGCCTCGACTTGCACTCTAGCCCCTCGCTCGCGCACCCGGTCGGCCTCGTCGTCGGCGACCTCGTCGGCGAGGCTGGCGCGCCAGAGCGCCCCGTTGACGTACACCTGGCCCACCGGCGTCAGCGGGACACGGACGTCGCCGACGGCACCGATCATCTCCTCGCGCCCCGTCTGCGGCGGCGCCCGGCCGGCCTCGACCGCCTTGCCGACCACGAACGCGAGCCCGCCACCGAGCAGGACGGCGACCACGATCACCACCGGTACCGAGACCTCGAACGAACTCGAATCGGTGTTGAACAGCAGCAGACCCGACGCGGCCAGCGCCCCGACCCCGATCACACCGACTATCCCGTGGGTGTCGAGATGGGCCTCGGCGATGATCAGGCCGACGCCGATCACCAGCAGCGCGATCCCGACCGCGGTCACCGGGAGCTGGGCGCTGCCGTAGGCGCCGAGCAGGAACGAGACCGCGCCCAGGGTCCCGGGGATGATCAGTCCGGGGTTGAAGATCTCGATCGCGATCCCGACCAGGCCGACGAGCAGCAGCAGGTAGGCGACCGTCGGGTTGACCAGCAGCTGCAGGACCTCGTACTGGAACGACATCTCGCGCTCGTCGACCGTCAGGCCCTCGGTCTCGAGCGTCTGCGCCTTCGGGCCGACGACCCGGAAGCCGTCGAGCTGCGAGAGCAGGTCCTGGTCGGACTCGGCGACGATGTCGATCGCGCCCGCGTCGAGCGCCTCCTCGGCGGTCACGTTGGCGGCCTCGGTGACCATCCGCTCGGGCAGCGCGCCGTCGCGGCCGTGGGACTCGGCGAGTGCGCGGATGAAGGCGGCGGCGTCGTTCTCGACCTTGATCTCGAGCGTGCCGCCGATGTCCTCGCCGTTCGACTTGATCGCGCTGGCCGAGCCGATGTTGGTCTGCGGCGCCATCGCGGCGACGTCGGCCGCCTCGGTGATGAAGGCGCCGGCCGAGGCCGCGCGGGCGCCGTTCGGCGAGACGTAGACGGCGACCGGCATCGGCGCGTCGAGGATGTCCTGGACGATCTCGCGCATCGAGCTCTCGAGCCCTCCCGGGGTGTCGATGCGGACGATCACAAGCGGCGCGCCGTCGTCCGTGGCCTGGTCCAGCTGCGAGCCGATCCAGCCCTCGGTCGCCGGGTCGATCGTCCCGCTGAGCTCGATCGACGGCACCGTGCGCGAGTCCTGCGCCGAGCCGATCGGCGCCAGCAACAGCGCCAGCCCCGCGAGGATCACGAAGGCGGCGGCGTACAGGCGCGGGCGCATACCCGGATTATCCGCCACCGACGGACCCGGCAGGGCGCTCAGCCCAGGTACTTGTCGATCTCGTCGTTGAGATCCTGCTCGTCCTCGTACGGACCCTGACGGGTGTAGACGAGCTCGCCATTGCGGTCGTAGAAGGCTGTCGAGGGGAAGTAGAAGCCCTTGAACAGCTCGCCGGCCTCATCGTCGGGGTCGCTGATGCTCGGATACGGGAGCGGCAGCTCCTCGAGGAAGGTCTCCGCCGCGTCGGTGCCGTCGTTGGCGTTCACGCCGAGGAAGGCGATCTGGTCGCCGCGGTCGGTTGCGACCGCCTGGAAGATCGGGAACTCGAGCCGGCAGGGCCCGCACCACGAGGCCCATTTGTTGACCACGACCGGGTAACCCTCGAGCGCCGCGAGCTGGCTCTCGAACTCGTCGGCGCCGCCCTCGATGATCGCGTCGCCGTGCGCGTACAGGTCGGCCAGCGGCCCGGGCGCGTCGGCGAGCGCCTTCGCGTAGTCGGTCTCGTTCGACGCCGGGTTCCCGGCCCCGGGATCGCCCCCCGCTTCGTCGCCGCCGCAGGCCGCGATCAGGAGGGTGCAGGCGAGCACCGCGAGAGCCGCTGCCGGGCGTGAAATTGCTGCTCGGAAGAATTTTCGCTGCCGCGTGTGGTTCAATAGGTCCCGGTCCCGCAGTTCTTGGACCACGGAGGGACGCCGGTTCGGCCAGAGGGGACTTCGGCCCGGCGCCTCGCCTCTTCCGAGCTTACTTCGCTCGCCACCTCAGACCTGGATCAGCAAGGCGAGCGCGGGATCGGATTACCCCTTGCCTATGGCTGACACCACCAACGTTGCCGCGAGCGCTGCCGGCGAGCTGACTGAGGCCGACCTCGAGCGGATGAGCGAGTTCACCCGCGAGCCGGTGCTGCTCTCGGGCGAGACGATCGCCGCCCTGGCGCCCGGCACCGCGCGCAGGCTCGCGGTCGACGACGCCCTCGCCGAGCTCGACGCCGGCGCCGAGGCGCCGAGCTTCGAGTGGCGCAGCAGCTACTCGCTGCTGCTCGGGCTCGAGCGGCTGCTCGACGAGGGGACCCCGAAGCTGCTCGACGGGGCCGAGCTCAACGACCACCAGGTAGACGCGCTCTCCGGAACCCTGGCCGCGATCGTCACCGAGCTCGAGGACCCGGGCACGTCGGGCGGCGTCAACGGACGCGACGGCTCGAAGTCGGGCGCCGACGGGCAGCTCGAGGCCGGGAACGGAAACGGCGCGGCGGCGGAGCTCGAGGACGAGGACGTGCTCGCGCCCGACGAGGACGAGCCCCAGGACTGGGAGGAGCCCGAGGCCGACGCCGGCGAGGAGCTGCTCGACGAGGCCCCCGAGGATCCGGGCGCCGACCGGCGCTTCTGGTTCGAGCACGCCACCGGCGCCGGCAAGACCGTCGCAGCGGTCGGGTTCATCGAGGCCTCGCGCACCGGAGGCGTGCTCATCCTCACCCACCGGCGCAACCTCGTCGACCAGTTCATCGGCGAGATCTCGGACCGCGGCTACAAGGACAGGCTCTCGCCGCCGCTGCTCGACGGCTCCGACCACCCCTACGGCCCGGTCACCGTCGAGACCTACCAATGGTTCGTCCGCAACGCGTCGCGCGTCTCCGACGCCTACTCGATCGTGATCTGCGACGAGGCCCACACCGCCCTGGGCGAGAAGACCAGCGCCTGCATCCGCAAGTGGGTCGGCCCGGTCTACATCGGGATGACCGCGACCGGCGCCCTGATCGCCCGCCACGTCGCCGACCTCTTCCCGACCCAGACCTCGCGTTTCGACCTCGCCCAGGCCGCGCGCCGCGGCGTGATCGCGCCGCTGCGCTGCATCCGGATTCCGCCGGGCCCCGGCGTCCGCACGATCGCCAACGTTCCGCTGCGGCGCGGCGAGGTCGACCAGGACTTCGACCAGGAGGAGCTCGCCGCGCTGCTCGACCAGGAGCCGTTCAACGTCGCCGTCGCCGACCTCTACCAGTCGCGCTTCAAGCGGGTTCCCGGCGTCGTCTACACAGCCGGCGTCCGCCACGCCAACAACGTCGCCAAGGCTTTCCGCGACGCCGGGATCAACGCCCGGGCCGTCTCGGGCGAGACCCCGAAGCGAGAGCTGGCCGAGATCCTCGCCGGGTTCGAGCGCGGCGAGGTCGACGTGCTCTGCAACGCGATGCTGCTCGCCGAGGGCTGGAACTCGCCCCGGGCGACGATCTGCATGCACCTGGCGCCGACCGCCTCCCGGCGCGTCTACCAGCAGCGGGTCGGTCGGGTCACGCGCCGCAACCCGGGCAAGGAGGCGGGGCTGGTGATCGACTTCGTCCACCCCGCAACCACCCACGACGAGGCGGTCGTCTCGCTGCACAGCCTGCTCGACCGCGACGTCTACCGCGGCGGCGCGATCGTCGTCGGCCCGGTGCGCCGCGGCCGCGGCCGCCGGGTCCGGGTCGAGCGCCGGGTCGTCCCGGTCTCCGCCGATCCGGAACGGCGCCTCGCGGTGCTCGAGCGCGACCTCTGGCGGATCGCGGTCGAGAACCTCAACTACTCCGAGCAGCACGCCTGGGCGGCGCTCGCCGGTGCCCGGGTCACCGCCAACAACTGGCGCCGGGCCAAGGCGATGATCCAGCACGACCAGGCGAAGGAGCTGCGCCGCCGCTTCCTGCTCACCTGCCTGCAGCGCAACCGCAACCAAGAGCTGCGGCTGAAGGCCCTGGCCGAGGTCGCGGCGCTGCGCGAGGCCGAGCCGTTCGACGACGCGATCGACGTCGTGATCGCGTGGCCGCGCGACGAGCGGCGTGCCGGGGCGAAGATCCTGCTCCAGGCGCTGGCCGAGAAGCGAATCGGCCGCCGCGACCAGGCCCAGGCCTGGGTCTGGCGCCTGGCCGAGGCGACCCGCGAGCTGCACGAGGAGTATGCGGTCCAGCGCTGGCCCGAGACGAAGCGGCTGCTCGGCCTGTTCGTCAACTCGAGCGGCCGCGCCCACGGGCGCAACGCACGCCGGATCGTGCACGCAGCCCGCCAGCACGATCGCCGCCTCGCGGTCGCTCTGCTGGCCGCGGCCGTCGCCCATACCCCCGAGGCGGAGGAGGTTCTGCGCGGGGCGCGGATGCGGATGGCCCGAAAGCCCTCGGCGGTCGCCCGCGAGCTGTTGCGGAACTTCCCCAAGGCCGGCAAGCGCCGGCGGCGGCGCGGCAAGCGTGACTCGGATGCCTCCTCCAACGGACGCCAGCGCGAGCGCGAGCGACTCGAGGACGCCGAGGACCGCGGGGACGAGAAGGCCGCGGACGAGAAGGTCGAGGCGGGCATCGCCGATCTCGATGGGGACGTCGCCGAGGAATAGGATCCCGGCGTGCTCGACCATGTCGGCGTCAACGTCAGCGATCTGGCTGCCGCGCGCAGCTTCTACACCGGCGCGCTCGGGGTGCTCGGGATCAAGCCGCTGATGGAGGTCGAGGGGGTCGCCTGCGGCTTCGGCGACGAGCAGAAACCCTACTTCTGGATCGCCCGGCGCGAGACGCCCACCCCCTCGGCGCACATCGCCTTCGCCGCCCCGGACCGCGCCACTGTCGACGCCTTCCACGAGGCGGCCCTCGCGGCCGGCGGGCGCGACAACGGCGAGCCCGGGCCGCGGCCGATCTACCACGAGCACTACTACGGCGCCTTCGTCCTCGACCCGGACGGCAACAACATCGAGGCCGTCTGCCACTACCCGGAGGCCTGAGCGGGCCGACGCCGATGAGTTCCGGGGTCGGCGCCGGTCTCCTAGTCAGTCACCGGTCACCCCGAGCAAAGGAGCAACCATGCCCTACGTCGATGGATTCATCATGCCGCTGCCGAAGTCGAACGTCGACGGATACCGCGAGGTCGCGGCCACCGCGGGCGGGCTCTGGCGCGAGCACGGCGCCCTGGAGTACAAGGAGTGGATCGCCGACGACGTCAAGGTGGGTGAGGTCACCTCGTTTCCGCGCAGCGTCAAGGTCGAGGACGACGAGACCGTGATCTTCGCCTGGATCACCTACGAGTCGCGCGCCCACCGCGACGAGGTCAACGCGAAGGTGATGGAGGACGAGCGGATGAAGGCGCTGATGGATCCGGCCGGTGAGATCGCCGACTACCAGCGGATGATCTACGGCGGCTTCGAGTTGCTCGTCGACGCCTGAGCCTCACGCGGGCGGCTTCGGCCGCAATGCCGGGTCGCCCTCGTGCTCGCGATAGAAGCCGACCACCGCCTCGGCGTAGTCGGGGAAGCGCGGCGGGACCAAGCCGTGGGGCGCCAGCAGGTCGACCGTGCGGCGGGCGTCGTAGACGACCGGGTGGTTGAGGTAGGCGATCGACTCGGCGGGGATTCCCTCGAACATCTCCCGCACCCGCTTCAGCCGCAGCGACCGCTCGACCATCGCCGCCGGGACCCGGCCGCGGGTGCCCGTCCCCGTGTAGAGGCGCGAGAGCAGCTCGACCAGATCGTGGGCGCTGAGCGGGTCGGGGTCGACCAGGTGCAGGGTCTCGCCCAGGGTCGCCTGGTCGCCGGCGGCGGCGACCATCGCCTCGACCACGTAGTCGACGGGGACCACGTTGAAGGCGGCGGCCGAGCGCCCGAACTGCGGCAGCGGCCTGCCCATCCGCTGTGAGCGCCCGAGCGCGCGGAGCACGTAGTAGGGCCCGTCGAACTTCTCCGTCTCGCCGGTGCGGGAGTCGCCGACCACGATCGCAGGGCGCAGGATCGTCGTCGGCACCCGGTCGAGCAGCTCGCGGACCCAGACCTCGGCCTGGAACTTGGTCGACTCGTAGTGGTTCTTGAACCCCTGGCCCATGACCAGCTCGTGCTCGTAGACCACCCCGGTGCGGGTGCCGGCGACGTACGCGGTCGAGACGTACGCGAGCCGCTCCAGCCCGCGGGCCGCTGCGCAGAAATCGAGCACGTTGCCGGTGCCGTCCACGTTCACCCGCTGGGCGACCTCGAGCGGCACCGCCAGGTCGTAGATCGCCGCCAGGTGGAAGACCCGCCGGGTCTCGCCCGCGAGCCGCTCGTAGTCGGCGTCCTCGAGACCGAGCCGGCGGTCGGTGATGTCGCCGGCGACCAGCTCGATCCGCTCGGGATCGATCCGATCGGCGACCGTCCGCGCGAGCTCCAGCATCCGCGGCTCGACCAGGGCGGCGACGCGAGCCTCGGCGTCGGCCTCGAGCAGCGCCGCGACCAGGCGGCGGCCGATGAACCCGGGAAATCCGGTGACGAGCTCGGACATCGGAGCGGATCATTCCAGTGCGCGCGATACTTGGCGCCGATGTCGGGGGGTGGCGACGAGGAGCTGGAACGAGCCAACGTCGCCGCGCTCGAGCCCGTGTACGAGCAGTGGTCGCGGGGCAACTGGCGCCCCCGCTTCGACGTCTACGCAGACGACTTCGAGTGGGGCTGGTCGGAGGAGTTCCCGGAGCTCCGCGGGGTCGCGCTCGACCCCGAGTCGCGCAGCGACCGGCTGTACGCGTGGCTGAGCGGCTGGGAGGACTGGCGCTGCGAGGCAGAGGGGATGGTCGCCGTCGGCGACCTCGTGGTCGCGCTCTGCCGCTATACCGGCCGCGGCAGGGAGAGCGGGGTCGAGGTCGACGCGCTCGGCGCCCACCTATGGACGCTGCGCGACGGCGAGGCGGTCCGGCTCGAGGTCTTCTCGAATCGCGAGAAGGCGCTGCGGGCGGGCGGACTCGAGCCGGCCTAGCGCTGGACCCTGAGGCTGACCTCGCCGGAGCCGAGCGCGACCGATCCGCCGTCGGCGAGCTCGGCGACCAGGTTGCCGCGGTCGTCGACCCCGGCGGCGATCCCGCTGCCCGGGTCGACCCCGGCGCCCTCCCATCCGATCTCGCGGCCGCGCAGCGCGTCGCGGCGCCGGAACTCCGCGAGCACACGCTCGGCGGGCGCCTCGACCCAACGGCCGAGAGCGGCCGTCACCGCTTCGCGCGCGGCGCCGACCGTGGCGCCGTGCCCGACCGACGCCGCGGGCCAGCGCAGGTCGCGGGGGAACTCGGTGGGCTCGATCGAGAGGTTGATGCCGATCCCGATCACCGCCCAGTCCGGCGGCCGGGCCTCGATCAGCACCCCCGAGACCTTCGCCTCGGCGACCCAGACGTCGTTCGGCCACTTGATCCGCGCCTCGACCGGCGCCAGCGCCTCGACCGCCTCGCAGACCGCGACCGGGACCGAGAGCGGGAGCAGCAGGTGCTCGAGCTCGAGCGGCCGCAGGATCGCCGAGAACAGCAGCGCCTTGCCCGGCGGCGCCGACCACGCGCGCCCGCGACGGCCGCGCCCGGCGCGCTGCTCGTCGGCGGTCACCACCGAGCCGCTCGGAGCCCCGGCCTCGGCCAGCTCGCGCGCGCGGTCGTTGGTGGAGCCGGTGCTGCGCAGGTGCAGATGCGGGCTGCCGAACAAGCCCGGTCCTAGAGCACCGTCAGCAGCACGCGCTCGCCCGGCGACAGGTCGAGCTGCCGCGACGCGTCGCCTCGGTTGACCGCCAGGGCCAGCGAGCGGGCCGAGTCGACCAGCAGCACCATCTCCCCCGGCTCGGCGTCGGCGAAGGTGAGCGCGTAGACCGCCTCGTCGGAGCGACGTGGACCGCGCACCCGCAGCCGCCCGCCGACCTCGAGCCCGGCGTCGTCGGCGTCGGCCGCCGTCGCGATCAGCGCCAGGTTGCCGAACGCGTCGACGTGCCCGACCTCGGCCTCGAGCCGCACCCCCGGCTCGATCACCGGCTCGCCGCGGTCGATCGTGGTCAGCGTCGCCGGGTCGATCTCGTCACCCGCCTCCGGGAGCGAGGCGCCGAGCGCCAGATGCGCCGCGACCGGCGCGAACAGGTCCCGGCCGTGGAAGGTCGCCGAGACCGGCTCCAGCCGCAGCGGCGAACTGGAGAGGTCGGCGGCGGCGACGGCGCCCCCGAATCGATCCAGGGCGAGCGAGAGCAGACCGTTGTCGGGGCCGAGGAAGACCCGGCCATCGTCGGCGCTCGCGACCGCGACCGGCCGCCGCTCGGTGCCGACCCCGGGATCGACGACCGCGAGGTGGATGCCCGCCGGAGCGAACCCGACCGCGTTGGCGAGTACCGCCGCGCCCTGGCCGACGTCGTGGCGGGCGATCCCGTGGCTCAGGTCGATCACCCGCGCCTCGGGGGCGATTCGCGCGATCACCGCCCGGCAGACGCCGGCGAACTCGTCGCTCCACCCGTAGTCGGAGAGGAATGTGATCGGGCGAGGCACGCCGGGAATCTAACCCGGCGCACCCCGCCCGAGGGCTCAGATGTTGACCGCGGTCATCCCCTGGGCGTCGTAACGATCGCCCTGAGCCGCCGGGATCTCGGCGTCGATCCGCTCCAGGTCCTCGTCGGTGAGCTCGACCTCGAGCGCGCCGGCGTTCTGCTCCAGGTAGCTGCGGCGCTTGGTGCCCGGGATCGGGACGATGTCCTCGCCCTGGGCCAGGACCCAGGCGAGCGCCAGCTGCGCCGGGGTGACCCCCTTCTGGTCGGCCAGCTGCTCGACCTTGGCGGCCAGCTCGAGGTTCGCCTCCAGGTTCTCGCCGGTGAACCGCGGCCCGTGGCGGCGGAAGTCGTCGGAGTCGAGTTCGTCCGGCGACTTGAACCGGCCGGAGAGGAAGCCGCGGCCGAGGGGCGAGTACGGGACCAGGCCGATCCCGAGCTCCCGCAGGGTCGGCAGGATCTCCGCCTCGAGGTCGCGGGTCCAAAGCGAGTACTCCGTCTGCACCGCCGTGATCGGATGGGTGGCGTGCGCCTTGCGGATCCGCTCCGGCGCCGCCTCGCTGAGCCCGATGTGGAGGATCTTGCCCTCC
>DASPGZ010000197.1:0-4533 GCA_035620355.1 Solirubrobacterales bacterium
TCGCCGACGAGGCGCGCCACTGCGTCTTCTTCGACCGCTTCTTCCGCGAGGTGCTGGGAGCCGACACGCAGACGATCGCCGCCAACCTCGCCGCGCAGCGCGAGAACACCAACGACGAGTTCACTCAGCTCTTCGACGGGATCCTCCACGACTGCGCCGAGACCCTTCGCAAGGACCCCTCCGACATGGAGGCCCTGGTCCGCGGGATCACCGTCTACATGATCGTGATCGAGGGGACGCTGGCGCTCACGGGGGCGCGGTTCATCCTTCGCTCGCTGAAGGAGATGGACCGGCTGCCCGGATTCCGCGACGGCTTCACCCACGTCAACCGCGACGAGTCGCGCCACGTCGGCTTCGGGGTCAAGTTCCTCGCCGACGCGATCAAGGAGGACGAGCGCTACAAGCAGGTCGTCCAGGAGACCCTGCAGGAGACGCTGCCGGTGGGCGTGCTCGCCTTCTCGCCCGACTGGGTCGAGGACCGCTACGACTTCGTGACGCCGTTCTACCATTCGACCGAGGTGTTCGAGTACGCGATGAAGTCGCTGTCGAAGAAGCTCGCGGCGATGGGGATGTCGCCCTCGGCCGCCGGAGCGGCCGCTTGAGCGAGCCCGCACCCGGGCCGGCCAGGGGACCGGGGCGCCCCGCCTCCGGCGCGCCGGAGCGGATCGTCGAGGCCGCCTTCGGGATCCTCGGCCAGGACGGCTACGCGGGGCTGACGACGGCCAAGGTCGCGGCCGCGTCCGGCCAGAACAAGGCCCTGATCTCCTATTACTTCGGCTCCAAGCAGGGGCTGGTCGCGGCGGTCGCCCGCCGGGTCTCGGACGAGCTCGTCGACGAGGTGCTCGGCGGGCTCGGCGAGCCACGGCGCGCGGACGAGCTGGTCCGGGGACTGGCCGACGGCGTCTGGCGGGCGATGGATCACGACGACCGCCTGTTTCGGGTCTACTTCGACCTCGCCTCGCAGTCGGTGGTCGAGCCGCGGGTCGGCGAGATCCTGCTCGAGATGAAGGAAGGGCAGCGCGCGGTGCTGCGCGAGTTGCTGCGCGGGCTCGAGCGGCCGCCGGCGAAGGCGGACATCGACGGCGTCGTCGTCTTCCTCGTCGCCGGGCTCGAGGGCCTGGCGCTGGAGCGGCTCGAGCGCGGCGAGACGGGTGCCCTGCGCCGCGCCCGCGAGCTCTTCATCTCGGCGGCGACGGTCGCGATCGAGGGCCGCTGAGTGGGGCGCGCGGCGGTTTGATCGGTTAGGTTCCCGGCGACCAACCGACGGAGGAACCCCCGTGGACGTAAGCGCCCTCAAGAACACGCCCCTGTTCGCCGACGTGCCGGACGAAGCGCTGACCAAGGTGGCGACCTTCGCGAGCCTCGAGTCGGTGGCCGAGGGCAAGACGATCATCCGCGAGGGCGGCTACTCGAACGACTTCTACGTGATCGAGGACGGCACGGTCAAGGTCGAGCGCGAGGGCGAGCACCTCGCCGACCTCGGCCCCGGCGACGTCTTCGGCGAGCAGGGCCTGCTCGAGAAGCAGGAGCGCTCGGCCACGGTCACCGCGACCTCCCCGGTGCGCCTGATCCGGATCGAGCACTGGGAGCTCTCGCGGATGAAGCAGGCGATGCCCGAGGTCGTCGACCAGCTGCGCCAGAAGGTCTCCGAGCGCTCCTGAGATCGGGGCGCCGGCAGGCGCCGCCCTCCGCGACTAGAATCGCGGCTGCAAGACGGTCGGTGGTCAAGGGAAGTCCGGTGCGAAACCGGCGCGGTCCCGCCACTGTGACCGGGCACCAACGGCGCCGCACGACGCGAGTCAGCCACTGAGGCGGGAGAGCCGCCTCGGGAAGGCGCGGCGGCCGGCCCGGAAGCCAGGAGACCTGCCTCCGGCCGAAGCCGATTCGATCCCTCGAAGGAAGGGTGGCTCCAATGACCACACGTTCTGCTTCAGCGCTTCTGGCGCTCCTCGGACTGCTCCTGCTCGTCCCGGCCGCTTCGGCGACGGTGCCGGCCAAGCTCCGCGTCCTGACGCCCGACCGGGTGATGGACCCGGGCACGACCTACATCGTCGACGAGGGCGTCACCGTGCCGACGCGACCCGACGCGGACTGCTTCGGCGCCCCCGGTGGCTCCGGCGCCGAGTTCACCTACGAGAAGCCCAACGTCCTCAGCCTGCTGGCGACCGCCGGCCGGACGACCAAGGCGGTCGCGCCGCTCTCGCTCACCGACCAGTTCGGGTTCGGGCTCGGCATCTGCGGCGTCGGCGGCGTCCAGGCGAGCATGGGCGAGAGCTTCTGGTACTTCAAGGTCAACCACTCAGAGGCCACGGTCGGCGCCGACCAGCTCGAGATCAAGCCCGGCGACGAGGTCCTCTTCTACCTCGCGCCCGACGCCTTCCCGAACCCCAACCCCGCCGAGCTCGAGCTGGTCGCCCCGGCTCGCGCCGCGGCCGGCACGCCGTTCTCGGTCTCGGTGCTCGAGCACGCGTGCGTGACCCAATCGAGTCCGCCGTTCGCGACCGAGTGCACCAGCGGCCCGGCCTCCGGGGTCACGATCAGCGGCGGCGACAGCGCCGCCACCACCGGCCCAGACGGGAGCGCGCAGCTGGCGGTGGCGGCGCCCGGAGAGGCGCAGCTGACCGCCTCGCGGGCCACCGACATCCCCTCCGAGACGCTCGCGACCTGCGTCGCGACGGCGCTCGAGGATTGTCCGGCGACCCGCGGCTCGCGGATCGTCGGCAGCCCGCAGGGGGATTCGATCAAGGGCACCGCCGGGATCGACTCGATCCGCTCGCGCGGCGGCGACGACAAGGTCAACGTCCGCCAGGGCGGCGACGACACCGTCAACTGCGGCAAGGGACGCGACACCGTGCGGGTGAAGCGAAACGGCGACGCCCCGAAGATCAAGGGCAGCTGCGAGCGGATCAAGCGGAAGTAGAGGACGTTGGTCGCCCTCCGCAGCCTCGCGGCGGTGGCGCTCGTAGCCGCCGCCGCGGGCTGCGGGCTCGGCCCGGGCGAGTCGAGCCCGGGTGAGGCGACGATGACCGTCACCCGCGATTACGGCGCCGTGCCGATGATCGAGGCGACCGAGGAGGATCCGCCCTCCTCGGAGACCGTGATCCGCTTCCTCGACCGCGAGGCCGAGATCACGACCCGGTTCGGGGGCGGATTCGTGCACTCGATCGACGGGCTCGAGGGCGAGATCTCCGGCGGTCGCTCCAGCGACTGGTTCTTCTTCGTTAACGGGATCGAGTCGTCGGTGGGTGCGGCGGAGGTCGGCGTCCGCGGCGGCGACCGGATGTGGTGGGACTACCGCGACTGGACCGACGCGATGCGCACCCCGGCGGTGGTCGGCTCGTGGCCGGAGCCGTTCGCGCAGGCCTCGACCCCGGAATCCGAGCGTCGGCAGGTATCGCTCGACTGCCTCGGCGCCGACGCGCCCTGCGACGCGGTTGCCGAGGCCCTCGGCGGGACCGGGGCGGAGGTCGGCGAGCCCGCCAACGACCCGGGCCCGCGGATCCTGGTCGGGCCGTGGGAGCGGGTGCGCGAGGACCCGGTCGCCGCCCAGGTCGAGCGCGGGCCGGCGGCGAGCGGCGTGTTCGCTGACTTCGAGCGGTCCGGCGGCGGCTTCCGGCTGCTGGCGCTCGACCAGGCCGCCGACGTCGTCCGCGAAGCGGATCGGGGAACCGGGCTGGTCGCCGCCCTTCGCCACGGCGAGGAGCCACCGACCTGGGTCGTCACCGGCGTCGACGAGGACGGGGTGATGGAGGCGGCCGCGGCGCTCGGCGAGGGGTCGCTGGCGGACCGCTACGCCCTGTTGGCGTCGGAGGGCGGCGAGATCGCGCTGCCCGCGAGCGGGAGCGGCGGGTGAGGTCGCCGCTCGCCTACGCGCCGCGACCGGGACCGCTGACCGCGGCCGGGGTGGCCGCGGCGACCGTCTACCTGGGCGCGCCCGCGGTGCTCGCGTTTGCGTTCGCGAACCCGATCGTGCTCGCGGGGGTCGGCGTGGCCGTGATCGTCGCGGGACTGCTCGCCGGCGCGGGCGAGGCGCTGCGAGCGGCGGCGCGCTGGGGGGTGACCCTGGGGATCCTGGTGATCACGGTCAACGCGATCGCCTCCCAGCGCGGCGACACGATCCTGCTCCGCGGAGCCGATCTGCCGGTGCTCGGCCAGGTCGACGTGAGCGCCGAGGCCCTGGTCGAGGGGGCGATCCTGGCGCTGCGGATCGCGGTCGTCTTCTGCGCCTTCGCGGTCCATTCGGCCTGCGTCGACCCGGATCGGGTCCTGCGCTTGCTGCGGCCGATCGCCCGCCACTCGGCGCTGACGGCAAGCGTGATCACGAGGCTGGTGCCGCTCGCCGCCGCCGACAACGCCCGGTTGCGCGAGGCGAGCGCACTGCGCGGGCCGGGGGCCGCTCCGGTCGGCCGCGCGGCGCTCGCCCGGCGGCTGGTCGGCGGCGCCCTCGATCGCGCCGTCGACGTCGCCGCGACGCTTGAGCTGCGCGGTTACGCGCGCGGCGTGCCCGGCCGCGGGGCCGCCCGCCGGCGCTCC
>DASPGZ010000198.1:0-9166 GCA_035620355.1 Solirubrobacterales bacterium
GAACAGCAGCCCGAGGTCGTCGAACGCCTCGGGGACGCAGAGCGCGGCCACGAGGAAGGCGGCCATGGCGGCGAAGATCACGATCCGGACGGCGCCCTCCTCGGGTTCCACCACGCTGGTCAGCCAGGCGTAGCCCACCCATGCCCACCACAGCACGCCGAGGACGAGCAGGCCCTTGGCCAGCCCCTCCCACGTGGGGTCCTCGGCCATCAGCGCCGTGCACTGGGTCAGCGCGAGCACGAAGACGAGGTCAAAGAAGAGCTCGAGAGGGGTGACCTGGGCTCCCTCGCGCATCACCGGATTCACCCGGGGCGCGTGCAACCTGCGACCGCTCTCCATCGGTCGCGAATGTTGGCAGGCGCAGCGGCCCGCCCATGCCCAGACCCGGGTCAGTTCGACCGCAGGGCGGATCGGCCGGTCGGCATCTAGCCTTGGAGGTGATGAGCGCGACCCCGATCGCGGTCGAGACGGTGAAGCCGACGATCGAGTGCCTCAGGCCCGGCTCGTCGCGGCTCGCGATCATGAACAGCCACACGTGCGCCGCGCGCACCACCCCGTAGGAGAGCGCGAAGGCGAGCCCGAGGTCGCCAAACGCGTCCGGGACGCAGAGCGCGACCAACAGCAGCCCGGCCATGGCGACGAACATCGCCACCCGCACCGCGTCGTCCTCGGGGTCGATCACGCTCGTCAGCCACGAGTAGCCAACCCACGACCACCAGACCAGGGCCAGGATCAGCAGCCCTTCGGCCAGCCCCGACCAGGTCGGGTCGTCGGACATCAGCTGCGTGCACTGGGTCAGCGCGAGCACGAAGACGAGGTCGAAGAAGAGCTCGAGCGGCGTCACCTGCTCGGTCTCACGCATCGCGGCGGTGATCCGCGGCAGATGCGGACGCGCCCGGGTCGTCATCGCGAGGCCGGCCCGGTCAGCCGGTGATCGCGCCATGGCTGGCGGAACCGACGGTGCGGGCGTACTTGTAGAAGACGCCGGAGTCGTAGGCCGGCTCGGGGGGCTCGTAGGCCGCGATCCGCTCGGCGATCCGCTCGTCGGAGAGCGCGACCTCGAGCTTGCGCGCCTCGACGTCGATGGTCAGCTCGTCGCCCTCGCGGAGCGCCGCGATCGGGCCGCCGACCGCGGCCTCGGGTGCAACGTGGCCGATCATCAGCCCGCGTGTGGCGCCGGAGAAGCGCCCGTCGGTGATCAGCGCCACCTGCTCGCCGAGCCCCTCGCCGACGATCGCCGCGGTCACCTGGAGCATCTCGCGCATCCCGGGCCCGCCGACCGGCCCCTCGTTGCGGATCACGATCACGTCGCCGGGCTCGATCTCCTGCGCCTTGACCGCGCGGAAGCACTCCTCCTCGGACTCGAACACGCGCGCCGGGCCGGTCTGGCCGGTGCGCTCGGTGCCGGCGAGCTTGACCACGGCGCCGTCGGGGGCGAGGTTGCCGCGCAGGATCGCGAGCCCGCCCTCGGCCTTGACCGGGTCGGAGAGCGGGCGAACGACCTCCTGGCCCTCCGCCTCGACCGCGGCGGCGGCCTCCTCGCCGATCGTCCGGCCGCTGACCGTGATCGCATCCGTATGCAGGAGCCCGGCCTCGGCCAGCCGGTTGAGGATCACCGGGACGCCGCCGGCGCGGTAGAGGTCGGTGGCGACGAAGCGCCCACCCGGCTTCAGGTCGGCGAGCAGCGGGGTGCGCTTCGAGATCCGCTCGAAGTCGTCGATGTCGAGCTCGACCCCGGCCTCACGGGCAACCGCTAGCAGGTGCAGGACGCCATTGGTCGAGCCGCCGGAGGCGCTGATGCAGGCGATCGCGTTCTCGAGTGAGTCGCGGGTGATCACCCGGCTCGGGCGCAGGTCCTCGGCGAGCACCCGGATCACCATCTCCCCCACCTGCTCGGCCACGGTCTCCTTCTCGGAGTCCTCGGCCGGGACCATCGCGGCGCCGCCGGGCGAGATCCCGAGCGCCTCGAACGCGCAGGCCATCGTGTTCGCCGTGAACTGGCCGCCGCAGGCGCCGGCGCCGGGGCTGGCGACGTCCTCGAGCGACCGCAGCTCCTCGTCGGTCATCTTCCCGGCCGAATGGGCGCCGACCGCCTCGAATACGTCGAGGATGGTCACGTCGCGGTCGTGCCAGCGGCCCGGCGCGACCGAGCCGCCGTAGAGCAGCAGGCCGGGGATGTCGAGGCGCGCCAGGGCCATCACCGCGCCGGGGATCGTCTTGTCGCAGGCCGCGAGCGTGACCACCGCGTCGAACTGGTAGCCGCGGCACATGAGCTCGATCGAGTCCGCGATCACCTCGCGGCTGATCAGCGAGGCCTTCATCCCCTTGGTCCCCATCGTGATCCCGTCCGAGATCGCGACGGTGTTGAACTCCATCGGCGTACCCCCGGCCGCGCGCACGCCGTGCTTGATGTGCTCGGCGAGCCCGCGGAGGTGGAAGTTGCAGGGCATCGCCTCGGTCCAGGTGTTCGCGATCCCGACCGTCGGCCGGCCGAGCGCGTCGTCGTCGAAGCCGATCCCCTTCATATAGGCGCGGGCCGCGGTCCGGTCGGGCCCGTCGAAGACGGCCGCCGAGCGCGGGCGCGGGAGCGCCGTGCGCGTCGCTGAATCCCCGTTCGTGGCGCTCATCAGGGCGCGGAGTCTAGTGGCGCGTAACGGACCTCCTGGGAGCGAGACCGAGCGATATGGGCCTGCTGCCACCGCCGCGCGCCGCCGCCTGGCGCCATCTCCACGCCCGCGACGGATTCGAGGTCGCATTCTTCGACGTCGGCGACGACGGAATCTCGGTTCGCGGCCACACCACGGCGGTCGAGGAGGGCGAGGCCTGGGCGGTCTCCTACGAGATCGAGCTCGCCCCGGACTGGCGCACCCGGACCGCGGTCGTCCGCGGCGCCGGCGCCGGCGGCGATCGCGAGACCAGGCTCGAGCTCGGCGCGGTGGGCCGCTGGCGGGTCGACGGGGTCGAGCGCCCCGACCTCGACGGGATCCTCGACGTCGACCTCGGGTCCTCGTCGATGACCAACGCGTTCCCGGTCCGGCGGCTCGACCTCGCGATCGGCGAGTCGGCGGCGGCGCCGGCGGCGTGGGTGCGCGAGCTCGACCTCGCGGTGGCGCCGCTCCCGCAGAGCTACGAGCGGCTCACCGACGAGGGCGATGGCCGGCGCTTCGCCTACGACTCGCCCGAGCACGGCTTCGAGGCGGTGCTCGACTACGCCCCGGACGGGCTCGTCCGCGACTACCCCGGGATCGCGGTCCGGGTCGCCTGAGCCGCGCTCAGGCGCCGAGCGCCCGCAGCCGCTCGATGTCGCGCCGGGCGTGGTCGGGGTCGACCTGGTGACCAGGCCGGTTGAGGTTGGCCTCGGCGATCAGGTCGTACTCGAGCCCGCGCAGGCTCATCCACTTGGCGAGCACGTCGTCGGCGGGCGGCAGCCGCTCGCCCTCGTCGTCGAAGCCGACGCAGTATTCGGCCAGCAGCTCCCCGGTCTCGGTGTCGTAGGCGACCAGCGGCCGATAGGGGTAGACGAGGTACGCGTAGCGGGGGTTGCGGCCGGTGACCGAGACGAACCCAAGCTGCTCGTAGGCCTCGTAGTCGCGGTCGTCGACGACCGCGCGCAGGAGCTCGCGCGCGCGTCGCTCGGCCGCGTCCATCGCTCAGCCCCCCGCCGCCCTGGGGAAGAAGATGACTCGCTCGGCGTCGCGCGGGACCTCGGCGAACTCGCGCACCATCGTCGCCCGGCGACGGCCCGGTCGGGCATTCGGGACCGCGGCCCACATCCCGGCGTCGAGCTGGCGGCGAAACTCGGCGATCAGGCGATCCTCGTCCTCGGCCACCTCCGGGTCACCCTCGGCGAGTAGGACGTCGCCATGGCCGGATCGCATCCGCACCAGCTTCATCAATCCCGATTATGCCGCGCGATCTCCCCCACGTTCAAGCGGGAGAGCCCGAAGACGTCGACCGGGCCGTCGCCGGCGCCAATCTCGCGCAGGCCGTGGCCGACCGCCTCGGCCGCGATCTCGCGCGCCCAGCGCGCCGCCTCCGCGAGCTCGAGCCCGCGGGCCAGCATCGCCGCCAGCGCCGAGGAATGGGTGCAGCCGGAGCCGTGCGCGGCACCCGCCGGGTAGCGCGGCCCGTCGATCCGCAGGGTGCCGGAGCGGTCGACGAGCACATCCGCCCCGTCGGCGGCGTGGCCGCCGGTGACGATCACCGCGTCGGGCCCGAGCCCGAGCAGCACGTCGGCGAGCTCGACCGCGGTCGCCGAGTCGCCGAGCCCCGAGAGCGCCCGCGCCTCGAGCACGTTCGGCGTGATCACGGTCGCACGCGGCAGTACCCGCTCGATCAGCGCCGCCTTCGCCGCCGGGTCGAGCAGGGTCGCGCCGCTCGAGGCGATCATCACCGGGTCAACCACCACCGGCGCCTCGCCGAGCAGCTCGATGCCCTCGAGCACGGCGTCGATCGTCCGCTCGTCGGCCAGCATCCCGACCTTGACCGCATCGACGCCGATGTCGGAGGCGACGGCACGGACCTGGGCGACGATCATCTCCGGATCCACCGCCGCGACCATCTCGACCCCGAGCGTGTTCTGGGCCGTGAGCGCGGTGATCGCGGTGGTCCCGTGGACGCCGCAGCGGGCGAACGCCTTCAGGTCGGCCTGGATCCCGGCGCCCCCGCCCGAGTCCGATCCGGCGATCGCGAGGCAGGTGCGGACGGACGCTTGGCTCACCCATCCAGGTTATTCGGGCTCCCGCAGCCCGGTGCGACTCCAGCCGCCGAGCGGCGCGGCCGCCACGTAGCCGAGACGCTCGAGCCGCGCGAGCGCGATCGCCGTCTCGCGGGCGCCGACGGCGGCGGCGGCCGCGAGCTGGTCGACGGTCGAGCACCCGGTCGACAGCAGGCCCAGGATCGCCGCCAGATCGGGGTCGAGCCTCGGCCCCGGACGCGGCCCCGGCGCGCGTCGCGGGGCCGGACCGCCGGGCGGCGAGCGAACCCCGACCCCGTAGAGGAGATCGAGGACGTCGGCGGCGTCGCGAATCAGGTGGGCGCCGTCGCGGATCAGGTCGTTGGCCCCCTCGGCGACCCGGATCCCGACCTGTCCGGGAACCGCGCCGACCGTGCGGCCGAGCTCGAGCGCTCGGTCGGCGGTGACCAGCGACCCCGACGGCTGGGCGGCCTCGACGATCACCGTGACCGCGGACAGCGCCGCCATGATCCGGTTGCGGCGAACGAAGAAGCCGCGGCGGGCGGCGGTCCCCGGCGGGTGCTCGGAGATCAGCGCCCCGCCGCGCAGGACGCGCTCGTGCAGGGCTGCGTTGCTGGCCGGGTAGACGACCTCCGGGCCGCAGGCGAGGACCGCGACCGTTCCGCCGCCCCCCTCGAGCGCCCCGCGGTGGGCGGCGGCGTCGATCCCCCTGGCGAGGCCGCTGACCACCGTGATCCCCGCGAGCGCCAGGTCGTGGCCGAGCCGTTCGGCGATCCGCAGCCCGTAGCCGCTGGCGTTGCGCGAGCCGACGATCGTCACCGCCGGACGCTCGTCGACCGACGCGATCAGGCTCCGGTCGCCGAGCCCGTGCAAGCGCGGGCGCTCGCCGGGCCGGAGGTCGGTCAGCGACGCCGGGTAGCCGCGGGCGCCCGGCTCGAGCGTCCACGGTCTGAGCGGCCGGCTCACCGGTCGCGGCGGCGCAGCGAGAGCGCCTCGTCGAGGTGCCCAGGGGCGATCCGGCGGCGGCCGTCGAGGTCGGCGAGCGTGCGTGCGAGCCGGATCACCCGCTCGCGCCCGCGGCCGCTGAGGCCGGCGCTCAGGCCCGCCTCGGCCAGCCGCCGCTCGCATTGCGGCGAGAGCAGCACCGCCCCCGGGTCGAGCTCCGCGTTCGCCCGGCCGTCGCCCCGCCCGAGCGCCAGCTCGCGCGCGGCGAGCACCCGGTCGCGGACCGCGGCCGAGCCCTCGCCCGGGTCCGTGAACGAGCCGAGATCGGGCTGCTCGACGTGCACCGAGATGTCGATCCGATCCGCCAGCGCTCCGGTGAGCTTCGACTCGTAGGCGCGCACCCCGGCCGGGTCGCAGGTGCACCCGCCGGAGCGCGGACCGCATCCGCACGGACACGGGTTCGCGGCGGCGACGAGCTGAAAGCGGCATGGCAGCTCGATCGCGTAGCGGGCGCGTACGAGGTTCACGGTTCCCTCCTCGAGCGGCTGGCGCAGCGCCTCCAGGGCTCCTCGCCCGAACTCCGGCAGCTCGTCGAGAAAGAGGACGCCGTAGTGAGCGAGCGTCGCCTCGCCGGCCCGCGGCGGGGTGCCACCTCCGATCAGCCCGGCGGCCGAGATCGTGTGGTGCGGCGCCCGGAACGGCCGCCGGCCGGCGAGCGCCGGCTCCACCGGCCGGCCGCAGGCGCTGGCCACCTTCGCCGCCTCGACCGCCTCGCGCGGCCCGAGCGGCGGCAGGATCGACGGCAGCCGCCGCGCCGCCATCGACTTGCCGGCGCCCGGCGGCCCGGTGATCAGGATCGAGTGCCCTCCGGCGGCCGCCACCTCGAGCGCCCGCCGCAGGCCGGCCTGGCCGCGGAGGTCGGCGAGGTCCGCCAGCCCGGCGCCGTTCGACGCCGGCCGCACCGGCTCCGGCGCGGCTGGCTCGCGCTCGCCGCCGAGCTCGCGCAGCTGCCCGAGCCGCTCGAACGGGATCACGCGGCCGCCGGCGATCAGCGCCGCCTCCGGCGCCGACCCGGCCGGAACCGCGATTGCGCGCACCGCCCCGCGGCGCGCCGCCTCGGCCATCGCCATCGTCCCCGGGACCGCACGGACGGCCCCGTCGAGCGCCAGCTCGCCGGCGAGGGCGATCTCGTCGAGCGCGCCGGCGGGCAGCTGGCCGGTCGCGGCGAGCACCGCCGCCGCAATCGCCAGGTCGAAGCCCGGGCCCGCCTTGCGCAGGTCGGCCGGGGCGAGGTTGACGGTGATCCGTCGCTGCGGGAATTCGAACCCCGAGTTGGCGAGCGCCGCCCGAACCCGCTCACGCGACTCGCGCACGGCGGCGTCCGGCAGCCCGACGAGCGCGAACCCCGGAAGCCCGTTGCGGACGTCGACCTCGACCCGGACCTCGCAAGCGTCGACGCCGAGCAGGGTGAAGGTGCGGGCGATCGCGTGCACGCTCCGAGGCTGCCAGCGGCCGGCGCGCGGGTGACGCGCAGGTTGTCGCGGGTTCGGCACGCTCGGGGTGCAATCCGCGCGCCCGCGCGGCCTAGCGTAGGCGACGATGACTGCCGCCCGCCAGCGACTCGGTTGCAGTGCCGAGCACCTGGTCGCCGCCCTGCTCGAGCGCGACGGCTGGCTGATCGTCGCCCGCAACGCTCGCACCACCGCGGTCCGGGGCGAGCTCGACCTGATCGCGGTCGAGGGCCCGGCGCTCGTCTTCGTCGAGGTGAAGGCGCGGCGCCAGGGGTCGACGCTCGGTCCGGAGACCCCGGCGATGGCGGTCGGCGCGCGCAAGCGGGCGAAGCTGCGCAGCCTCGCAGCCGCCTGGCTGCGCGAATGCGGACACCGGGTTCCCCGGCACCGCGAGCTCCGCTTCGACGTCGTCGGCCTGCGCCTCGACCGCGCCGGCCGGGTGACCGAGTACGAGCACCTGCGGGGCGCGTTCTAGCGCGGGCTAGCCGAGGCGCAGCTGCGAGTAGGCGATGCTCGCGAACGAGCGCCGGTGCAGCTCCGAAGGGCCGTGCTCGATGATCGCCGCACGGTGCTCGGGAGTCGAGTAGCCGACGTTGCCCTCGAAGCCGAAGACGGGGTAGGCGTCGGCGATCCGGTGCATGTAGCGGTCGCGGGTGACCTTGGCGATCACCGAGGCGGCGGCGATCGCGGCGCTACGGGCGTCGCCGTCGATCACCGCCCGGTGCTCGACCCGGCAGGAGGGGACGCGGAAGCCGTCGGTGAGGCAGGTCGCGCCGGGAACCGCGACCCGCTCGAGGCTGCGCGCGAGCGCCTGCAGATTGGTGACGTGAAGTCCGCGGGCGTCAATCCCGCGGACGCTGCGGATCGTCACCGCAACCTTCGACGCCGCCCGCACGACCACTGGGTAGAGCGCCTCCCGCTGCTCGCAGGTGCGCTGCTTGGAGTCGTCGAGATCGCCGAGTGCCCGCCGGTCTCGCATGCTCAGCCGCTCGTAGTCGAGCAGCACCGCGGCGGCCACCAGCGGCCCGGCGAGCGAGCCGCGCCCGGCCTCGTCGGCGCCGGCGACGAACCGGCAGCCGAGCTCGCGATCGAAGCGAAACAGCTTCGCCGCCTTGCGCCGGCGGCGCTTCACCGCCTTCGAGGCGCCGGAGGTGCGACGGCGCGCGGGGGCGGGAACCTGCTCAGCGGGTGTCGGCGCCGGCTCCACCTCGCCCATCATGCATGAGCCCTCGGCGTCACATCAAGCCGACCCGATCGGGGGGCCAATAGGTGGCAATCGCGGAGCCGATGATCCAGTCGCGCGGCACCGGACCCCAGTAGCGGCTGTCGTCGCTGGAGCCGCGGTTGTCGCCCATCATGAAGTAGTGGTCCGGGGGCACGGTCATCGGCTCAGCGAAGTCGCAGCCGCCCAGGTTCCCGCACGGACGGGTCTCCCAGTCGCCGGTGAACGGCTCGCCGTTGACGATCGGGATCCCCTTCTCGATCGTGATCGTGTCGCCGGGTCCTGCGACCACCCGCTTGATGAAGTTCTCCTCCGACTCGCGCGGGTCGTTGACCGGGCAGACCTGGCCCTGCTCGCGCGGCGCGGTGCATTGCGGGCCGCCCGTGTAGCCAATCTCGGCGGTTACCGGCGGGTGGAAGACGACCACGTCGCCGGGCGAGGGATCGGCGCCGAGCTTGTAGGTGAGCCGGTTGACCAGCACCCGCTGATGGACCTCGAGCGTCGGCACCATCGACTCCGAGGGGATCTGGTACGGCTTGACGACGAAGGCCTGGATCCCGAGCGCGAGCCCGATCGCCAGGGCAACGATCACGATCAACTCGACGACCGCCCCCACCCCGGTTGTCGGCTTCGGGATCAGCTGGTTTCCTCGGAATCCGCGGTCTCACCGCCGGAGTCCGGGGGTGCCTCGCCCTCGGGCTCGTCCGGTTGCGGCTCGGTGGCCGGCTCCTCCGGCTGCGCCTCATCGGCGGGCTCGTCCGGCTGCGCATCGGCGGCCGGCTCCTCGGCACT
>DASPGZ010000199.1:0-2209 GCA_035620355.1 Solirubrobacterales bacterium
TCGCAGGCCGACATCTGCATGCAGAAGTCGATCCGCGAGGGCTTCGGGCTGACCGTCTCGGAGGCGCTGTGGAAGGGACGCCCGACGATCGGCGGCGACGTCGGCGGGATCCCGCTGCAGATCGACGACGGCGTCTCCGGCTACCTGGTCGACTCCTCGGGCGCCGCGGCGGTGCGCTCGATCGAGATCCTCGAGGATCCCGAGCTCGCGAAGCGGCTCGGTCGGGCGGGCAAGGAGCACGCCCGCGAGCACTTCCTGACGCCGCGCCTGCTGCGCGACTGGCTCGACCTCTTCACCGAGCTCGGCACCTGAGCCGGGTATAAGAGCTGGTATGTCCGACCAGCGTCTCGTGATCGCGTCGAACCGAGGCCCGGCGCAGTTCGAGCGCGGACCCGACGGCGAACGGCAGGTCCAGCGCGGGGGAGGCGGCCTGGTGACCGCGCTCTCGGGCCTGGTCGCTCACCGCGGGGCGCTCTGGATCGCCTCCGCGATGACCGCCGAGGACGTCGAGGTCGCGCGCGAGAGCGAGGGAACCCCGGTCGGGGTCGAGCTCGACGGTGTCTCCTATGACGTGCTCATGGTCGAGTCCGAGCCCGAGGCCTACGACCGCTTCTACAACGTGATCGCGAACCCGATCCTGTGGTTCGTCCAGCACTACCTCTGGGACCTCTCCAACGCCCCGGACATCCGCCAGGAGGAGGCCGACGCCTGGGACACCGGCTACACGGTGGTCAACCGCGACATCGCCGAGGCCGTCCTGCGGACGATCGAGGCGCGCGAGGAGCCGCTGGTGATGTTCCACGACTACCACCTGTACACGGCGCCCGCGGTCGTCCGGGCGGCCCGGCCCGACGCCTTCCTCCAGCACTTCGTCCACATCCCCTGGTCGCAGCCGGACTCGTGGCGGATCCTCCCGGCTCGCTGGCGCGAGTCGATCTACCGCGGCCTGCTCGCCAACGACATCATCGGCTTCCACACGACCGCCTACTGCCGCAACTTCCTCCACTGCTGCCGCGAGCTGATGGAGCTCGAGGTCGATCACGAGCGGGGCGCGGTGCTCCACGACGGGCGCGAGACCTGGGTCCGCGCGTATCCGCTCGGGATCGACGCCAAGCGGCTCGAGCGGGCGGCCGCCTCCGACGAGGTCGCCGGCTACGAGGAGGAGATGCTGCGCCGCCGCCGCGACCACCTGATCATCCGCGTCGACCGCGCCGATCTGTCGAAGAACGTGCTCCGCGGGTTCACCGCGTTCGACGTCTTCCTCCAGCAGCATCCCGAGTTCCGCGAGCGGGTCACCTTCATCGCCCACCTGCAGCCCTCTCGCCAGGACGTCCCCGAGTACGCCGAGTACCTGGAGCGGATCGAGGCGCTGGTCGCGGTCGTCAACCATCGCCACGGCACCACCGACTGGATGCCGATCGACCTGCGGATCTACGAGAACTTCCCCGAGGCGGTCGCCCGCTACAAGCACTTCGACCTGCTGATGGTCAACTCGATCTTCGACGGGATGAACCTGGTCGCGAAGGAGGCGCCCGCGGTCAACACCCGCGACGGGGTGGTGATGCTCTCGGAGAACACCGGCTCGCACGAGGAGCTCGGCGACTGCACCCTGACCGTGAACCCGTTCGACATCGCCGAGCAGGCGGAGACGATCTACCGGGCGCTGACCATGGATCCCGAGGAGCGCCGCATCCGCGCCACCCGCCTACGGGAGATCGTCCGCGAGCGCGATCCCGGCGTCTGGATCACCGAGCAGCTCGACGACTGCGAGGCCAAGCGCGCCGCGGACCGCGAGTGAGCGGCCCCCGGCCGCTCAGCCCCGCCGCCCGATCCCGACCTTGACCGTGCGCGAGTGGCCGCGCTCGTACGGGTAGCCGGCCGCCTGCGGGACCAGGGCGCGGAACCGGTAACGCCTCGCGTCGGCGGTCGCCCGCAGCCTGTAGCGCGCGGTGAACGCGCAGCCGGCGTCGGCCCGGTCGGTGCGGAAGACCTGCCAGCGGCGCTTGCCCAGCCGCGCCTGGAGCTTCACCACCCGGTCGGCGCAGAAGGGCCCCGGAAGCGTGCCTGAGAAGTGGAGCCGGTCGCGGTTTCGGACCCCGTGATCCGGGCGCACGTCGAGCGCCGGCCGCGCGCTCGAGCGCGCGACCAGCCCATGGCGCGCGATCACAGAGTCGCCGACGACGTAGTGGACGTAGACCTCGCGGCTCGG
>DASPGZ010000200.1:0-2579 GCA_035620355.1 Solirubrobacterales bacterium
GGGCTGCCCGAGGGCACCGAGACCGTGATTCAGCCCGAGGCCGACGGCACCGGCGGCGCCATCCGCGCCGCGCACGACATCGTCCGCGACTCCGACACCGTCGTCGTGCTCTCCGGCGACCACCCGCTGATCAACGCCGAGATCGTCGGCGCGCTGCTCGAGACCCACCGCGCCGCGGCCGCCGGCGCCACGGTGATGACGGTCGAGCTCGACGACCCGTCGGCCTACGGGCGGATCGTCCGCGACGCCGACGGCGACATCGAGGCGATCGTCGAGACCAAGAACCCGGAGGAGGTCGACCCCGAGGTGCTCGCGATCCGCGAGATCAACACCGGCACCTACGCCTTCGCCGCCGAGCCGCTGATGGAGGCGCTCGACCAGCTGACCAACGACAACTCCGCCGGCGAGTACTACCTCGGCGACGTGCTGCCGATGCTCCGCCGCGACGGCCTGCGGGTCGTCGCCCATCGGGCCACCGACCCGAACGTCAACCTCGGGGTCAACAACCGGGTCGACCTCGCGGCTGTTACCGCCGAGGCCCGCCACCAGATCCTCGAGCGCCACATGCTCGACGGGGTGACGATCATCGACCCGCTGACGACCTGGATCGAGGCCGAGGTGGAGATCGCGGCCGACGCGACGATCGAGCCCGGCTGCTCCCTGCGCGGCTCGACCTCGATCGGCGCCGACTCGATCATCGGCCCGCACTCGACCCTGATCGACACCTCGGTCGGCGAGCAGGCCCGGGTGGTCCAATCGCATCTCGACCGCGCCAAGGTGGGGAACCTCGCGGTGGTCGGTCCGTTCGCACACCTGCGCCCGGACGCCGAGATCGGCCAGCGCGCCAAGGCCGGCGCCTTCGTCGAGATCAAGAAGTCGACGATCGGCGAGGGCGCCAAGGTCCCGCACCTCGCCTACGTCGGCGACGCCGAGGTCGGCGAGGGCGCCAACGTCGGCGCCGGCGCGATCACCGCCAACTACGACGGCCGCGCCAAGCACCCGACGAAGATCGGGGAGGGTGCGCGGATCGGCGTCAACAACTCGCTGGTTGCCCCGGTCGACATCGGCGCCGGCGCATACACTGGCGCCGGCGCGGTGATCCGCGAGGACGTGCCGGACGGCGCGCTCGGGGTCTCGTCCAACGAACAGCGCAACATCGAGGGATACGCGGAGCGAAAGGCCGAGGCAAGCGATGCCGAGGGGGCGGAATAGGTGAGCATTCTGGAGGAGGAGCAGCCGCAGACGGTCAGCTCGATCCCGCACGACTACACGAAGCGGATGATGGTCTTCGGCGGCCGCGCCTCGATGGAGCTCGCCTCGAAGATCGCCGGCAAGCTCGACGTCGACCTCGGCCAGGCCGACCTGCGCACGTTCGCCGACGGCGAGGTCTACTGCCGCTACCAGGAGTCGATCCGCGGCGCCGACATCTTCCTCGTCCAGTCGACCGCCGCCAACAAGGCCGAGGGGATGACCCCCAACGACGCCCTGATGGAGCTGCTGGTGATGATCGACGCCGCCAAGGGCGCCTCGGCGCACCGGATCGTCGCGGTGATGCCGTGGTACGGCTACTCGCGCCAGGACAAGAAGTCGGCTCCGCGGGAGCCGATCTCCGCCCGCGTCGTCGCCCAGTGCCTGGAGGCGGTCGGCGTCGACCGGGTCCTGACCATGGACCTGCACTCCGGGCAGGTCCAGGGCTTTTTCTCGAAGCCGGTCGATCACATGACCGCGATGCCGATGCTGACCCAGTACTTCATGGACCAGGCCTGGGACAACGACCTGGTGATCGTCTCCCCCGACGCCGGACGGGTCAAGGTGGCGCGCAACTTCGCCCGCAAGGTCGGCGTCCACTGGGCGGTGATGGAGAAGGAGCGCCCCGCCCACAACGTCGCCCAGACGGGCTACGTCGTCGGTGACGTGACGGGCAAGACGGCGGTGCTCGTCGACGACATGATCGACACCGCCGGGACGCTCACAGCCGCGGCGAAGACCGTGCTCGACGAGGGCGCGGCGAGCGTGATCGCCTGCGCCACCCACGGCGTCTTCTCCGGCCCCGCCTACGAACGGCTCGCCTACGAGAACTCGGGGATCGAGCGGATCGTGGTCACCGACACGATCCCGCTGCGCCCGGGACAGCCCGAGAACATCACCCAGCTCTCGGCCGCGCAGACGCTGGCGGACTCGATCCGCCGGATCTTCGCCGACGACTCGGTCTCGGAGATCTTCGCGGGCGAGAACCAGCTGTTTTAGCGGTCGATGGCCGACGACCGGGTCCGTCGGCGCGCACGCCGTTTCTTCGACAGCTGGAACGCCGACGGGGTCGAGGCGGCGGCCGAGCTCTATTGGGATCCCGAGATCGTCTGGACCGAGGCACCGCGGGTCCCCGACGCCGGGGTACACGTCGGCCGCGAGGCCTGCGTGCGCCGGATGCGCGAGCGCTTCGACTGGATCGGGGCGGTCGAGATCGAGTTCGTCGACGCCCGGGGCGACGAGGAACGGATGCTGATCGAGGCGGTCGTCCACGGCCGCGGGCCGACCAGCGGGGCGCCGGTCGCGACCCGCGAGTTCTTCATCATGGAGAT
>DASPGZ010000201.1:0-3507 GCA_035620355.1 Solirubrobacterales bacterium
GGCGGCGCGGCTCGGCTTCGCATCGCTCCGCCTCACGACAGGCGCCTCAACGGCGGCGCGGCTCGGCTTCGCTTCGCTTCGCCTCACAGGACCCCCCTCGCGAGCTCGCGCTCTGCCCGCCGGCGCTCGGCCGCCGCGAGCACGGTCTCGAGCTGCGCCAGGTTGTTGAAGGTCCCCTTGGCGAGGACCGTGCCCTCGCGATCGAGCGCGACCGCGAACGGGCTGCCCGGGATCCCGAGCTCGCGCCAGAGCTCGGCCTCGGCCTGCTCCCCGAAGCTCTCGACCGCGACCATCGGGTCCGCCGCGAGCGCCCGAATCGAGGGCTCGAGCGCGTCGCAGACGCGACAGCCCGGGGAGACGAACACCGCCAGCGCCAGGGTCGCCTCCGGATCGAGCGAGAAGCGCGGCGCCAGCCGGGTGCGGGTGAACAGCTCCGGCCCCTCCTCGGCGATCTCGAGCGCCCCCTCCGGCCCGAGTCGCAGGCGCAGCATGCCGACCTCGCGCGCCAGCGCCAGCATCGCGACCGCGAGCCCGGCGCAGGCGATCAGCGCCACCGCGAGCCCGAGCCCGAGCCACTCGTCGGTGGAGAGGTCGCCCTCGGGCAGCGCCGGGAGCGCGGCGAACGCCGCGGCGAGCAGCGCGTTGCGGGCGACCGCAGGCCAGCCAACGGTCGAACGAGCGCCGAAGCAGGCGCACGGGGCCCCGGCGCGGCCGCGCAGGATCGCGCCGACCATGGTCGCGGCGAAACCGGCCATCAGCGCCGCGGCCAGCCACGCCGCCGTCTCGGAGCCGGCGATCACGCCGGCGGCGAGGCCGAGCTCGGTCGCGATCAACAGCCACCAGGCGAGCGCCTGGAAGCGGCGCCCGTCGATCCCGAAGGTGGCCATCGCGGCACGGCTCGAGCCCGGGCTCGCGAGCTTGGCGACGCTCGCCCCCGCCAGCACCCCCCCGAGGATCAGTCGCGCCGCAACCTCGAGCACGAGGTCAGCCTATCGCCACCATCCGCTCGATCGGCACCTTCGCCCGCTCGGCGATCTCCGGCGGCACCTTGACCTCGACCTTCATCTCGCGCAGCGAGTCGCGCAGCTTCGGCAGCGTGATCATCTTCATGTACTTGCAGAAGGCCATCCGGTTGGCCTCGATCAGGTTCGCCTGCGGCGCCGCCTGCTGCAGCGGGTAGAGCATCCCGGTCTCGGTCGCGACGATGAACTCCCCGTCCGGATTGGCCTCGACGTGCTCGAGCATCCCCGAGGTCGAGAGCATGTGCACCCCGTCGGCCGAGATGTCGCCGGAGGCGACGTACTCGAGCGCCTGGGTCGAGCAACCGCACTCGGGGTGGATCAAGAACTCGGCCTTCGGGTGCTCGGCGCGGGTGCGGGTGATGTCGTCGGGGCGGATCCCGGCGTGCACGTGGCACTCGCCGTCCCAGACGTGGAAGCGCGCGTAGCGCTCGGGGTCGGAGGTGAGCCCGGTCTCGCGGGCGACGAACGAGCCAAGCCACATGTCGGGGCCGAAGAGGATCTCGGTCTCCGGGCCGTGCTCGGCCCAGATGTGCTCGACGACCGAGACGGCGTTCGAGGACGTGCAGCAGTAGTCGGTCTCCGCCTTGACCTCGGCCGAGGTGTTCACGTACATGACCACCACGGCGCCGGGGTGCTGCGCCTTCCAGCCGCGCAGCTGGTCGGCGTCGATCGAGTCCGAGAGCGAGCAGCCGGCGTCCGGGTCGGGAATCAGCACGGTCTTGCGGGGAGAGAGGATCGAGGCCGTCTCGGCCATGAAGTGAACGCCGCAGAAGACGATCACGTTGGCCTCGGTCGAGGCGGCCCGGCGCGAGAGCCCGAGCGAGTCGCCCATGTGGTCGGCGACGTCCTGGATCTCGGGCACCTGGTAGTTGTGGGCGAGGATGACCGCGTTGCGCTCGGCCGCGAGCGCGCGCACCTCGGTGCTCATGCGCTCGATCTCCTCCGGGCTGAGCTCGGTGGTCGGGGTTGGCGAAAGTGTCGGCAGCTCTTGCATGCTCGCCCTTTTCTCTCGTATGTTCGCCGGCCCGTGTGGGTCCGCTGACCCACCTCAAACCGGACGAATGAACCGCTGCACAGTTTACTGAGGGACGTGCCGGAGCTACCCGAGGTCGAGATCACAGCGCGCCGTCTCGGCGCCGCGCTCGCCGGCGCCGAGGTCGAATCGACCCTGGCGCCGGGGATGGTCGCGGTGAAGACGCTCGACCCGATGCTGAACGCGCTCGAGGGACGGACGATCGAGGGCGCGGGCCGGATCGGGAAGATGCCGATCGTCCGGTTCGCGGCCGCCGGTGACGAGCCGCAGCTGGAGCTGCTCGTCCATCTGATGTCCGCCGGCCGGCTGCAGGTGTTCGAGAAGCGCGCCTCGCTCAAGGACCGCGCCTCCCGGGTACTGATCCGGCTCGGGGGCGGGCGCGAGCTGCGCCTGCGCGAGTTCGGGACCAAGCAGCGGGCGTGGGTGAAGCTCTATCGGCCCGGCGGGGTAGAGGCCGACGAGATGGTCGCGACCCTCGGCCCGGAGGCGTGGCCGGCGCCGCCTCTTGACGCGCTGGCGGCGGCGATCGACGAGCCGCGCCAGCTGCACCCGCTGCTGCGCGACCAGCGGGCGATCTCGGGGATCGGGCGCTCGTGGGTCGACGAGATCCTCTGGGAGGCGAGGCTGCCGCCGTTCCGCAAGGGCTCGGACCTCGACTCCGAGGACGTCGGCCGGCTCCACGATGGGCTCGCCGTGCTCGGCGCCGCGATCGACCACTACGAGGAGGTGGTCGGCGAGCAGGTCCCGGACAAGCTCCCGATGCCGCTCAAGGTGCACCGCCGTGAGGGCGAGCCCTGCCCGCGCTGCGGGACGACGATCGAGGCCGTCTACTTCGCCGAGCACCAGACCAACTACTGCCCCGAGTGCCAGACCGGGGGCAAGGTGCTCAAGGACCGGCGTCTCTCGCGCCTGCTCAAGTAGCGCCGGGCGCGGCCACTCGCCCTAGCGGCGCGTGGCCACCGCGAGCGCGAGGGCGAAGGCGAGCCCCGCGACGATCAACGCGATCACCCCGCCGGTCGATATGCCGGAGTCCTCCTCGGTGACCGGCACGACCGCCTCGGGGGTCGAGGCGGCCTCGGTCGTCGCCGGCGCCGGCACCGCCTCGACCACCAGGTCCTCGTTGAAGGTGGAGGGCTCGACGCCGGAGGCCTCGAGCCTGGTCACCCAGGTGCCCGCGGCGAACAGCCCGGCGAGCTCCGCGGGCGGCGGCGGCGAGAGCTCGCCGACCTCTCCGCTCCAGGCCTCCGAGAGCCAGTCGGTCGTCCGCGGCCCGTCGGCGAGCGTGTACAGGGTGATCGCGATCGGCACCTCGCCGAGCTGTGCGAGGCGCATCGGGTAGATCGTCTCGTCGGTGTCGAAGCTGACCGAGAGCGGCTTCAGCCGCCCCTCCGCCTCCGGGGCGAGCCGGATGGCGACGAACCGCCAGCCCTCGGTGACGTAGTCGGCGAGGAT
>DASPGZ010000202.1:0-23514 GCA_035620355.1 Solirubrobacterales bacterium
GCCCCCTCTCGCGCCAGCCGCTCCTGCAGCGCCGACTTGAAGTCGAGCAGGCGCTCGGAGGCGATCTCGATCTCGTTCGCGAACGCGGCCACGGTCGCCTCCGCGGTGACCTCGAAGCCGTGGTGCAGATAGCAGGAGCCGATCACCGCCTCGCAGACCGAGGCCAGCGCGCGCTCCGAGGCGAGCAGCGACTCGACCTCGATCCCGCCCTCGACCCGGTCGGGCGCGGCTTCGGCGAGCAGCTCCGGCACCCCGAGCTCGATCGCGACCTCGGCGCAGGCGCGGCCGCTGACCGCCTGTCCATGCATCTTCGTCAGCCGGCCGATGTCGGCCCGCGGATAGAGGCTGAACAGACGCTCGGCGATCGCCAGCCCGAGGACGCTGTCGCCGAGGAAGGCGAGCCGCCCGTAGGAGTCGGCGCGGTGGTCGACCCAGGACGAGTGGGTAAGCGCCTGGCGCCGCAGGGTCACCGGGAGCGAGTCGAGCAGCTTGCGCAGTGGCTCGGGGCCCTTGGCGGGGGCCGCGCGCCGGCCCCGGCCGCCGCGACCGAGCCTACGAATTCCGCGCGCCATCGCTACGCGGGCAGGCGCTCGAAGACGAAGTCGACCGCGTCGCCGACCGTCGCGATCCGCGCCGTCTCCTCGCGCGAGGCGCTCACCCCGTAGGAATCCTCGAGCTCCATCACCAGCTCGTATAGGTCGAGCGAGTCCGCGTCGAGGTCCTCCTTGAACCGGGTCGCGTCGCCGATCTCGGCCGGCTCGAGCTCGAACTCGGTCGCCAGGTGCTCGCGCACCTTCTCCATCACCTGTTCACGCGTCAGCGCCATCTTCGGCCTCCTTCCTATCACGCATCGCGCCCCGGGTCGCGCTCGAACGGGCGAGCAACGCCGCGGTCCGGCCGACCGCGTCGACCTCGGCCGAGCGCGCCGCGAGCCTGATCGCGTTCGCGATCCCCTCCGGGCCGGAGCTGCCGTGCCCGACCACGGCGACGCCGCGCAGCCCGAGCAGGATCGCGCCCCCGGTCGTGTCGGGGTCCATCCGCCGGCGCAGGCCGCCGAGCGCCGGGCGCAGCAGCAGGCCGCCGACCGCGGCTACCGGGTTCGAGCGTGCGGCGTCGCCGACGGCGCCCGCGACCGTCCTCGCGGTGCCCTCGATCGTCTTCAGCGCGACGTTGCCGGTGAACCCGTCGGTGACCACGACGTCGGCCTCGTCGCCGAGCAGGTCGCGGCCCTCGACGTTGCCGCGGAACTCGATCCCCTCCGCCGCCGCGAGCTCGGCGTGCGCCTCGACCACCTCCTGGGTGCCCTTCTTCGGCTCCTCGCCGACCGAGAGCAGCGCCACCCGCGGGCGTTCGATTCCGAGCACCGCGTTGCTGAACGCGGCGCCCAGATAGGCGAACTGGACCAGGTCGGAGGCGCGCGCCTCGGTGTTGGCGCCCGCGTCGAGCAGCAGACTCGGCGGGCGATCGCGACCGGGCACCGCGAGCTGCACGGCGAGCGCCGGGCGACGGACGCCGCGCACGCGGCGGAGCGCGAACAGGGCCGCGGTCATCGTCGCCCCGGTCGGGCCGGCGCTGGCGAGCGCCTGCGAGCTGCCGTCGGCGACGTCGGCGGCGGCGAGCACGATCGAGGCCTGCGGGGTGTCGTGGACGGCGCCGACCGGGTCGTCGTCGTTGGTGATCGCGTCGGGGGCCTCGACCAGCTCGACCCCGTCGACGCGCTCGAGCTCCGAGAGCTCGGCCGGGTCGCCGAACACCCGCAGGCGGATCCCGTCGCCGGCCGCGGCGCGGGCGCCGGCGACGATCGCCTCGGCGCCGCGCTCGGCGCCCCGGCCATCGAGGGCGACCGTGGTCATCTGCTGCCCGTCGGCCGGGCGGCGCGCATTAGCTCTCCGAGTCGGCTTCGCCGAGCTCGTGCACGATCACCTCGCGCCCCGCGTAGGTGCCGCAGACGGGGCAGACACGATGGGGCAGGCGCGGACTGTGACAGCGCGGGCACTCGTTCAGGCGCGGCTTCGCCGCGGTATGGGTCGCGCGGCGCTTGTCGCGGCGCTGCGAGGAGGTTCGCTTCTTCGGGACGGCCATCGGGACGCGGAATGGTAGCTATTGGAGCTCGCGCAGCTTCGCCCAGCGCGGATCCGGCTCGCGCGGGTGATCGTGGGCGCCGGGAGCGGCGTCGTTGAGCGATTCGCCGCATACCGGGCAGAGCCCGGCGCATTCGGGCCGGCAGAGCAGCTGCTGGGGCAGCGCCAGGAGCAGCGCGTCGTGGGCCCAAGCGGCGAGGTCGAGCTCACCCTCCGTCACGTAGGGGCTGCGCAGCTCCTCGTCGTCTGTCCCCGGCTGGTCGACCTCCCTGGCGTCGACCGCGACCGCGGCCCGGGCGTCGCCGAGACAGCGCATGCACGGGCCGTCCAGGTGCGCGTCGAAGCTCAGGTGAAGGGCGTAGCCGCTCGCCATCCGCGAGACCTCGAGCCTGGCGGGGATTTCCGCCGGCTCGGCGTCGTAGCGGTGGCCCCCGAGCTCGAAACTGCCGGGCTCGAGCTCGAGCTCGAGCCGCCTGCCGTCACCGGGGCTGGGCGCGAACCGCGCCAGCTCAATGGTTTGATAGGCCGCCATCGCCGATCCCGATCGAGATTAGCGCCGTCGATGAAACCCGCAGACGAACCGCCAGCCCAGTTCCATTTCGACCCCGAGACCTACGCGGAGATGATCCGCGCCGACGTCCCCCGTTACGAGGAGCTCCAGCGGCGGACGATCGAGGCGATCCCGTTCGCGCCCGCGCGAGTGCTCGAGCTCGGCTTCGGCACCGCCGAGACGACCCAGCGGCTGCTCGACCGCTTTCCCGAGACCCGGATCACCGGGCTCGACTCGAGCCCGGAGATGGTGTTCAAGGCGCGTCAGCTCGGCTGGGAGGAGATGCGCCTCGGGCGGATGGAGGACCCGCTTCCCGACGGCCCCTGGGACCTGGTGGTGGCGGTGCTCTCGGTTCACCACCTCGACGCCGACGGCAAGCGCGACCTGTTCCGCCGGGTCCGCTCGGAGGCGAGGGCGCTGGTGATCGGCGACGTGGTCGAGGTCCCGGACGAGCGCCGCGTCGCCTCGCTCACCCCTGGCTTCGACTTCCCCTCAGCGGCGGCCGAGCAGGCCGAGTGGTGCGGCGGCGAGGTGCTATGGGAGGCCGACGACCTGGCGGTGATCCGAGCGACCTACGACTGACGGGAGGATGCCTTGAGCAAGGTGCTGTACGAGAAGCGCGACCGGATCGCCTGGGTGACGATCAACAGGCCGGAGGCGCGCAACGCGGTCGACCCCGACGTGCACCGGTTGATGATCGAGACGTGGACGGACTTTGCCGATGACGACTCGGTCGACGTCGCGGTGCTCACCGGGGCCGGCGAAGCGTTCTGCGCCGGCGCCGACCTGAAGACCTACATCCCGCCGATCATCGAGAGCTCGTCCCCACACGAGATCCGCGAGATCGTCGAGCTCGGTCTCAACGGCTTCACCCGCGGCATGCACCGGATCGGGAAGCCGATCGTCGCCGCGGTCAACGGCTGGGCGCTTGCCGGCGGCCTGGAGACGGCGCTCGCCTGCGACATCCGGATCGCCTCCGAGCGCGCCATGTTCGGATCCTTCGAGGCGCGCCGCGGCTACCACCACGGCGACGGCGGCATCGTCCGGCTGGTGAACGCGTGCGGGGTCGGCGTCGCCTCGCACATGCTGCTGACGGCCGAGCCGGTCGACGCCCGCCAGGCGCTCGAGTGGGGCATGGTGACCAAGGTCGTCGCCCACGACGAGCTGCTCGCCGAGGCCGAGACCGTCGCCCGCCAGATCCTCCGCAACTCCCAGCGCGCGGTCCGTTCGGCGAAGCGCACGATCCTCGATGTGATCGGCCAGCCGCTCGACTTCCAACTCCGGACCGAGGCCTGGAACGCCTACACCTGCGCCGACCCCGAGGAGACGATGGCGCTGCTCGAGCGCTTCTACGAGAAGACCGACGCCGGCCGCGCCGGCGAGCACGAGACCGGGCTGTGAGGCGGCGTCCGACAGGACGAAGCCGAACCGCGCCGCCGTTGAGGCGCCTGATCTGACGTGGGCCGGCGCGCGCTGGTCACCGGGGCGGCGCGCGGGATCGGCGCGGCGATCGCCGAGCGCCTGGGCGCCGACGGGCTCGAGGTGGTGACCGCCGACCGCGACCAGGGCTGCGACCTGCGCTTCGACGTCGCCGCCGACGAGCTCCCCGAGCTCGGCGAGGTCGACGTCTGCGTCTCCAACGCCGCGGTCACCGACACGATCGCTCCCGCGCACGAGATCTCCCCCGAGCAGTGGGAACGCGACATCTCCGTCAACCTGACCGGCGCCTTCCGCGTGATCCAGGCCTGCCTGCCGGGGATGCGCGAGCGCCGCTACGGGCGGATCGTGGTGATCTCCTCCAGCGCCGCCTCGGTCGGGCTCCCCGGCCAGGTCGCCTACGCGGCCTCGAAGGCGGGGCTGCTGGGAATGATGAAGACGATCGCCTCGGAGAACCTGCGCCGCGGGATCACCGCCAACGCCGTGCTCCCGGGGCTGATCGCCTCTGAGCGCGTCGCGGCGATGCCGCGCGAGCTCTACGAGCGGCTCGAGTCGACCTTCATGCCCTCGGGGCGGATCGGCGAGATGGACGAGGTCGCCTCGCTGGTCGCCTACCTCGCCTCCGAGGACTCGGGCTACGTCACCGGCCAGGAGATCGGCGTCGACGGAGGCGCCTGGCTCAACACCTTCTCGCTCACGCGCCGACAGCGCGACTAGCCGCCGTACCCCGGGCGCGCGATCTCGAGCTTGCGGGCGACGTGCTCGCGCAGGCGGCCGATCGCCTCGTCGAGGCGGTCGTCGAGCTCGCCGGCGCGGATCGCGCCCGCGAGCTCGGCCGCGGTGGCGCGCGCGACCGCGTCGGCCTCCTGGGGAGCGATCGCCGGCTCCACCGGCCGCCGCAGCAGCTCGCGAAACAGCCGCGCGTCGGCGAGCGAGGGCTCGGCGCCCGCGCGCAGCTCGCGGGCGATCACGGCGCACAGGTTGGCCAGCACGAGGATCTGGAAGCGGCGCTCGCGCGGCACCCACTCGCGCACCTCCGCGAACAGCTTCGCCGCCATCGCCTCGAGCAGCTCTGGCGCGGTCGGTCGGTCCTGCATCAGGGAACACCGCCTGACGCCTGCTCCGCTTCGCGTCCGCTGCCGTCAGAGCCCACGAGGATCTGAAGCAGGTCCCACTCGGGCTCGCAGATCCGGCGCCCGAGCGAGGCGAGCTCCGCGGACGGGCGGGCGCCGGTCAGGTGGTCGTGGGCCTGGCGAGCGCAGATCACCGCCCACTTGACGTTTCCCATCGCCTCCCACCAGCGCAGCCGCTCGGCATCCGGGCGAGCACCGCCAGCCGCCTCGTAGGCCGCCAGGAACGGCTCCGTCTCCCCCAGCCCGGCGACCGGGAGATCGTCGTTGCCGAAGCGCCAGGAGCGCAGCGCGAGCCAGGCCAGGTCCTCGGCCGGATCGCCGGCGTGGCAGAGCTCCCAGTCGATCACCGCCGCGAGCCCGTGCTCGTCGACGATCAGATTGCCGAGCCGGAAGTCCCCGTGCACGAGCCGCGGCTCGGCCGGCGGCGGCGGGTTCAGGCGCAGCCGGCGCAGGCCGGCCTCGACCGCCGGCAGAGGCTCGCCGATCGCGTCCAGCTCCGCCTCCCACAGGTCGCACGCCTCGAGCGCTGGATCGGAGGCGCCGCCGGCGAGCCCCTCGACGGCGCCGGGCTCGACCGTGTGGGTCTGGGCGAGCGCGGCTGCGAGTTGACCGGGGAGCCGCTCGCGCGCGATCGCGAGCTCGTCGCGGCGTAGGACCCGGGGCGCGACCGCGGTGCCGGAGACGAACTCCATCGCGTAGGCGGCGCCCGCGCCGAACCGCCCGCCGGCCGGCTCGAAGCAGACCGTGGGCGCGACCGCCACCCCCGCCAGGTCGGCGGCCTTCACCGCCCCGAGCTCGACCTCGAGCGAGTTGAACGACATCCCCGCCGCCGGCTCGCGCCGGACGACCCAGCGCGGCTCGCCCCCGGCCGAGACGAGGAAGGTCTGGCGCGAGGCGCCGCCCTCGATCGGGCTCAGCTCGAGCGCGCCGGGATCGTCGCCGGTCGCCTCCGCGAGCGCTTCGCGCACACGCTGCGGATCGGGAGCCTCAGTCGTCACCGGGCGAGCCGCGGCGCTCGAGCCCGTGGCGGGAGAAGTGGCGCTCGGGGATCTCGGCCGGGTCCTTGTACCAGTACCAGGTGCACGGATCGCGATCGAAGTCCTCGGGCGGATCCGACGGGTAGACGGGGTGCCCGATCCAGCGGATCGGCAGGGTCTCGTTCATGAACGCGCAGTGCGTGCAATAGAGCGGGAAGCCCTCGCGTCCGTAGCTCCAGTCGTGGGCCTCGTCGGTCACCCCCCAGCCCTCGGGGCCGTAGCGGCGGTTGCGCCACAGCCGCTGGCCGGAGCCGCACGGGTTCATCGTGAAGGTGAGCTTCTCGTCGTCCTCGTCGATCTCGAATGCCCCGGGTTTCGGGCCGACACCGCTGGTCGAGTGCGCGCGCCAGGTCGCCGCCAGCGCCTGCGCGACCGCCCTGCGGTCGGTGCGGTCGATCGTCTCCACCGGCTTGCGCCAGGAGCGCTCGAGCGAGTACTCCCATGCCTCCTCGACGCCGTCGTCGCCGAGCTTCTCCTTCACGAACGAGATCAGCCCCGCCACCCCGTCGACGAGCAGGTCGTGCATGAACTGCGACTCCCACTTCATCGCCTCGCAGAGCTCCTTCGCCCGCTCAGGCTCGCCGGCGTCGATCGCCTCGATCGCGCGCTCCATCGTCGGCCGCGACATCTCGGCCAGCTCCTCCTCGGAGAACCACCGCTCGCTCACACTCTCACCTCCCGGTTCGGGGAGGCTGACCCTATTCGAGGGCGCTAGCCGACTTCGACGGGCTCGTCGTCGCGGCCGGCGAGCCGGTCGCGACCGCGCTGCACGGCGGAGAGGAACTTCTCGAGGTTGACCTCGAGGGTGGAGAGGATCTCGTCGGCGTAGTCCTCGGCGCCGAGGCGGATCTGGCGCTCGGTCTCGCGCGCGTCCTCGATGATCTCCTCGGCCGCGCGCTCGGCCTGCCGGTAGACCTCCTCGCTCGAGATCAGGCGCTCCTGCTGGTCGCGGGCCTCCTTGACCACGCGCTCGGCCTCGCGCTTCGCCTCGGCGAGCATCTCCTGCCGCTCCTTGACGATCCATCGCGCCTGCTTGATCTCCTCCGGGATCGTGGCACGCATCTGGTCGAGGAGGTCGTAGATCTCCTCGCGATCGACTCGCACCTGGTCGGTCAGCGGGACCGGCCGTGCGTTGTGGATCAGGTCGTCGAGCTTGTCTATGAGGACCAGGACGTCCATACGGCTCCGGGAAGCTTACGCGGCGGCGTTCAAAACGGCTGGTGGACGCAGGTTTCTGCGTCTTATTGCAAGCTCCTGCCCACCCGGGCGCGACTGCCGCGGGCCGCTCAGCCGCGCTGGACGCGCTCGCGCAACGCCGCCGCCACCGGCGCCGGGACCAGGTCGGAGACGTCGCCGCCGAAGGTCGCCATCTCCTTCACCCCGGTCGACGACAGGAAGCTGTAGTCGGGCGAGGCGAACACGTAGACCGACTCGATCTCCGGGGCGAGCTTGCGGTTCAGCTGGTTCATCTCGAGCTCGTACTCGAAGTCCGAGATCGCGCGGATGCCCTTGATGATCACGTGCGAATCGCGCTCGCGGGCGAAGTCGACGAGCAGGTTGGTGAAGATCTCGATCTCGACGTTGTCGAGGTGGCCGGTCACCTCGACCAGGAACGCCTTGCGCTCCTCGGCGGTGAACAGCGTCTTCGACTTGCGGATGCCCTGGCCGACGACCCCGACGATCACCTTGTCGAAGACCTTGGCGGCGCGCCCGATGATGTCGAGGTGGCCGTTGGTGACCGGGTCGTAGCTGCCCGGGCAGATCGCTATGCCTCCGTTGCTCATCGCTCTGAGTAAACCCTGATCAGCGCCTCGCCGATGCGGCGCTCGGCGTGCAGTGGGAGGTCGACCTCGAGCGGCTTGCGAGCGGAGCTCTCGATCGCCAGGCGACCGTACTTGGCCAGGCGCGCAGGCAGCTGTTGGACGAGCTTCGAGTCAAGAGGGTCGGCGAGTGTATACGGCGGATCGCAGAGGATCAGGCCGAAGCGCTCCCGTGTCCTTCCCAGGTAGGCGAGCGCGTCGGAGCGGATCAGCTCGCAGCGGTTGGCGATCCCGACCTCGGTGACGTTGCGCTTCGCGAGCGCCGTCTTGCGGTCGACCAGCACTGCGGAATCGGCGCCCCGCGAGATCGCCTCGATCGCCAGCGCCCCGGTCCCGCAGTAGAGGTCGAGCACCGAGAGGTCCGAGACGTCGCCGAGGATCGCGAACAGGGTCTCGCGAGCGCGGTCGGAGGTCGGGCGGACTTCGCGCGATCTCGCCGGCGGCGACCGCAGGGTGCGCCCGCCGAGCCTCCCGCCGGTGATCCTCATGAACACCTCCCGGCGGCCGCTCCGCTTCGCGTCCGCTGCCGTCGGGGTCCGCGGATTCTCATGCGGCGATTCCTTCGGTGCGTTCGTCGCCGAACCGCTCCCGCGCCGCGTCGAGCAGCGGGCCGAGCTCGGGGACGTCGAGGGCGCCGTGGCGCTCGAGCAGCTCGCCGATCTCGGCCCGGGCGGCCGCCAGCAGGTCGGCGTCCTCGGGCAGCTCGGCGACCCGGTAGCGCGGCAGGCCGTGCTGGAGCGTGCCCAGGATCTCCCCCTCCCCGCGCAGGGTCAGGTCGACCTCGGCGAGCTCGAACCCGTCGGTGCTCTTGGCGATCGCGTCCATCCGCCGCTTCGCGAACTGGCCGTCGAGGTCGGCGAACAGGATGCATTGGCTCTCGTGGGCGCCGCGGCCGACCCGGCCGCGGAGCTGGTGCAGCTGCGAGAGCCCGAACCGCTCGGCGCCCTCGATCAGCATCACGGTCGCGTTCGGGACGTCGATCCCGACCTCGATCACGGTCGTCGCCACGAGCACGTCGAGGTCCCCGGCGACGAACCCGTCCATCGCCGCCGCCTTCTCGCGCGACGACATCTGCCCGTGCAGGAGCCCGACCCTGAAGCCGGCGAGCTGGCCCGCCCGCAGGCGCTCGGCCTCGGCGCTCGCCGCCTTCGCGCGCAGCTTCTCGGAATCGGAGACGAGCGGGCAGACGACGTACGCCTGGCGGCCCTCGCGCAGCCGGGCGCGGATGAACTCGTAGGCCCCGGCCCGCTTCTCCTCCCCGACCACCCAGGTCTTGATCGGCCGCCGCCCCGCGGGGAGCTCGCGGATCGCGGTCGCGTCGAGGTCGCCGTAGGCGGTCAGCGAGAGCGTCCGCGGGATCGGCGTCGCGGTCATGTGGAGCACGTGCGGGGCCGCCGCGCCGGGCCCCTTGGCGTCGAGCGCGGCGCGCTGGCGGACGCCGAAGCGGTGCTGCTCGTCGACCACGCAGACCGCGAGCGAGGCGAAGCGGACGTCGGGCTCGATCAGGGCGTGGGTGCCGACCACGAGGCGGAGCTCGCCGCTCCCGAGCCGCCCGAGTATCTCGCGGCGCCGCGCCGCGGGGGTCGCCCCGGTGAGCAGCGCGAACGGGATCGAGGCACCCTCGACCGGCGAGAGCAGCGCGTCCAGGGTCGCCGCGTGCTGCTCGGCGAGCGTCTCGGTCGGCGCCATCATCGCCGCCCCGTGCCCGGACTCGAGCGCGCGCAGCATCGCGTAGACCGCGACCACGGTCTTACCGGAGCCGACGTCGCCCATCAGCAGCCGCTGCATCGGCCGCCCGGCGGCGAGGTCGGCGTCGATCTCATCGAACGCGCGGCGCTGGCCCGCGGTGGGCTCGAACGGGAGCGAGACGAGCCAGCTGTCGACGAGCTCGCCCCGCGGCTCGAAGGCGATCCCGGGGCGGGAGTCCCTGCGGGCGCCACGTCGCATCGCGAGCGCCGCCTGGTGCAGGCAGAGCTCCTCGAACGCGAGCCGGTCGCGGGCGCTCTCCGCCTGTTCGGAGGACTCCGGGAAGTGGGCGCCGCGGAGCGCGTCGGCGACCGCCGGCAGCCGGCGCCGGGCGCGGAGCTCGGCCGGCAGCGGCTCGACCGCGTCGGGCGCTCGAGCCAGCGCCTGCCAGGCCCACTCGCGCAGGCGGTTGGCCGAGAGCTCGCGGGTGGCGTTGTGGACCGGGACGATTCCGGTCGTGTGCAGCCCGGGCGCGGCGCCGGTGGCGGGCGGGACGCCGCCGGCGACGATCTCGTGCGCCGAGACCCGAAACCCGGACCGGTCGAGCTTTCCGTTCAGCAGCAGCCGGGTCCCAGGGCGCAGCCGCTCGGCCAGGTAGGCCTGGTTGAACCAGACCGCCTTCATCGGCCCGCTCGTATCGGCGACCGCCGCCTCGACCAGGCGCAGGTTGCGGCGCCGGGTCGGGCGCACCCTGGCCGAGCGCACGCTGACCATCACCGTCGCCTCCTCGCCGATCCGCAGGTCGGCCACCTCGCGCACCCCGGCGCGGTCGCGGTGGCCGTGCGGCAGATGCCAGAGCAGGTCGGCGAGCGTCTCGATCCCGATCGCGGCGGCGGCGGCGGCGAGCTTCGGCCCGGCCCCCTTGAGCGATGTGATCGGCAGCTCCAGCCGGCTCGGCCGCGGGGCGGCGCGCAGCTCGACCCGTCGCAACGACTCGCGGTCCTGTTCGTCGCCGGTGCCGATCGCGCGGGGAATGCTCACCTTCGCCCACAGGCTAGATTCCGGGTCCGATGGGAACGATCGACGATCGCCTCGCCGAGCTCGGGCTGGAGCTGCCGGAGCCGTTCGCGCCGCCGCCAGGGGTCGAGTTCCGCTTCGACCTGGTCCGGGTCAGCGGGGGGCTCGCCTATGTCTCCGGCCACCTTCCGGTGAACGGCTCGGAGGTGCTGGTCACCGGCCGGGTCGGTGGCGAGCTCGACCTCGACGCCGGCTACGAGGCCGCCCGTCTGACGACCCTCTCGATCCTCGCCTCGCTGCGCCGCGATCTCGGCGACCTCGACCGCATCAGCGGCTGGGTCAAGGCTCTCGGCCTGGTCCAGTGCGCGCCCGGGTTCGACAAGCCGCCGGCGGTGATCAACGGGTTCACCGACCTGGTGCTCGAGCTCTGGGGCGATCCTGCGGGCCGCCACGCCCGCTCGGCGATCGGCGCCGAGACGCTGCCGTTCAACGTCCCGGTCGAGGTCGAGGCGATCGTCGAGATCTCCTAGCCGGGGGTCGCGCCCGCCGGGACGAACGAGGCCGGCTTGCGGTGGCGGCGGAACATCTCCTCGACCCACCGGTAGCCCGGCCGGCCGGAGAGCGGCTCGCTGAACTCGAGCATGCCGGCGGGCGGGTCGCCGGGCAGCACCTGCGGGCCCTCGGGCGGGTTGACCAGCGGATAGAAGAGCGCCGCCGCGGCCAGGTCCGCGACCGAGAACCGGTCGCCGACCAGGTACTCGCCGCCCGCGGCGTCGAGCTCGGAGTCGAGCCGATCGAGCGCCGCGATCACCGCGGCCCGGGCGCGGGCCGCGGCCTCGTCGGATGCGACCCGGTAGCGGAGCTGGACGAAGGTGCTGGCGAAGGCGCGGGCGAAGGCGTCGGAACCCGGCAGGTCGCGCAGCGGGCCCGGGGCCATCTGCGACGCGACCTCGGTCATCCGCTGCTTGTCGGTTCGCAGCTCGTGAAAGCCGAGAAGGCGGATCTGCGGCCCGAGGCGCTTGTCGAAGAACTTCTCGAGCTCGAGCGCCCGGCGGCGCTCGTCGGGGTCGGACGGAAGCAGCGGGTGCTCGGGCCGGCGCCGATCGAGCTCCGCGATGATCTCGCTCGAGTCGCCGACGTTTCGACCGTCGATCCGGACCACCGGAAAGGTCTTGTGCCTGCCCCGGGTCAGCCACAGGGCGACCGCCATGTGGGCGCCGGGCATCGGCGCCCGGCGCTCGTGCTCGATCCGCTTGTGGTCGAGCGCCCAGCGGACCTTCTCGCTGTAGTGCGAGACCGGGATGTGCCAGAGGATCGGCTTCGTGTCGCTCATTGGACCTCGATCTCGGAGAGTTGCAGAGATACGAGGGTCGGCGCGGGCATCACCGAGTTGCGCGGGCCGATCGGGCGCACCCAGCGCCGGGTCGGAAACAGCAGGCCGCCGGCCTCGACGTGGTCGGCGCACATGTGCGCGGCGTGAGCCCAGCCGCCGACCACCTCGGCGACGTAGTCGTGGCGGCGCAGGCGCAGCTCCGCGTCGTAGTAGAACGTCTGGCGTTCGGAGTGGGTGTCGATCCCCGCTCCGAAGCGGGCCTCGAGCCGGCGCCAGATCTCGCCGCCGGCGCGCTCGCGCCACGGCTCGATCTCGTGCACCGTGACCTCGTCGCGGGTCAGCAGGTAGGGCGTGGTCAGGTAGTTCCACCAGGCGTAGCCGGCGAAGTAGGCGGTGTCGAGGGTGTCCCAGCGCAGGTTCCGCCGCACGCCGGGGCGGCCGAAGAACAGCTCGCGCGGCCGCTCGCGCGACTCGAGCACCTCTCCGTCGTCGGTCTCGATCCGGACGGAGCCGTGGTCGAAGACCGCGCGGCGCCCCTCGAGCGGATACGGCGACGCGACCAGGACCGGCTCGGCGACCCGGGCCTCGAGCTCGCCCTCGACCCCGCCGCCGTGCACCCGGGTCCGGATCAGCAGCCCGCCGGCGCGCCCGTGCCAGCGGATCGTCCGCGCCGCCGCCCAGCGCTCGCGCCCGCCGTGGGCACCGAGCACCTCGTCGAGCAGCGTCACTGGGCCGCAATCAGCCAGGAGTAGTTCGGGGTGTCGCCGCGCTGGAACTCGAGCGCGATCCCGTCGCCGAGCTCGAGCTCGAGCGCGGCCAGCGCCAGCGGCGCCTCCGCCCCCTCGATCACGGTGACGATCTCGGCCCCCTCGGAGAGCGCGGCGACCGTCTCGATCAGGGTCGACCCGGCGCCGCCCCAGGCGACCAGCTCGCCGTCGACGAAGCCGACCGAGTCACCGCGGCGGAAGCGCCCCTCGGCGTCGTCGCGGGCCGCCGGCGCCACCGCGCCGACCCGGATCGCCGCGAACCCGGAGTCGAGGCGCTTGCGGTTCGCGTCGGCGTCGTCATCGGGGTCGAACTCGACCAGCGCCGCGAGCCCGCCCTGCTGCGAGTCGGAGGCCGCGACGACGACCTCGCGGCCCGACTTGGCCGCCAGTCGCGCGGCCTCCTCCGCGGCCATTCGCACGTTGGCCGAGTTCGGCATCACGACCACGCCGTCGGAGCCGCAGGCCTCGATCGCGCCGAGCAGGTCCTGGGTCGACGGGTTGAGCGTCGCCCCGCCGTCGACGACCACCGCGCCCAGGCTCTCGAACAGCCTCCGCATCCCGGCGCCGCTGGCGACCGCGACCACGGCCGAGCGCCCGCCGCCGAGCCGCGCCCGCTGACCGGCGACCTGCTCGTGCATGTCGGCGATGTCGACGTGGCTGATCTCGCCGGCGCCGTGGAAGAGCGCCGTCGCCGCGGCGTGGTCGTCGGTGTGCACGTGCACCTTCAGGGTCGCCTCGTCGCCGACCACGAGCACCGAGTCGCCGAGCGCCTCCAGCCCGTGCACGTACGAGGACCCCTCGAGGCCGGCTCCGGTGACGATGAAGTTGGTGCAGTAGCGGTATGCCGAGTCGGCGTGATGGACCTGGTCGAGGCGGGCGGCTGCGTAGTGCGGCAGCTCCGGCAGCTGCACCTCCTCGCCCGCGAGCCCGGCGATCATCCCGCGGATGATCACGACCAGGCCGAGGGCGCCGGCGTCGACCACCCCGGCCTCGGCGAGCACGTCGAGCTGCTCGGTCGTGTGGCGCAGCGCCTCCTCGCCGGCGAACAGCGCCGTCGCCAGCATCTCGGCGAGCAGTGCGTTCTGCTCGGCCTCGCCGGCGTCCGCCTCGAGCCGCTCGCGCAGCCACTGGGCGCGGCGTTCGGCGACCGCGTCGGCCATCGCCCTGATCACGGTCAGCATCGTGCCCTCCGCCGGCTCGCGGACCGAGGCGTAGGCGCGGTCGGCGGCGTTGGTCAGCGCCGCCTCGATCAGCTCCGGGTCGATCAGCCGCCCCGGCGGCGTCGCCACCTTCTCGGCCGCGCCGCGGACGATCTGACTCAGGATCACCCCGGAGTTCCCGCGCGCGCCCATCAGCGCCGCCCGCGCCACCTCGCGGACGATCTCGGGCCGGCGCGGGTCACCGTCGCCGCTGCGCTCGAGCTGGTCGAGCTGGTCGAGCACGTGGCGCATGGTCAGAGCCATGTTGTCGCCAGTGTCGCCGTCGGCCCCCGGGAACACGTTCAGGTCGTTGATCTCGACCCGCCGCGACTCCAGGTGGGCGAGGGCCACGCCGACGACGTGGCGAAAGCGGACGATCGATGAGTCCGGCACCGCCGGGGACACTACGCGGCCGGGGAGACTACGCGTGCTTGGTCACTTTGCCCGCCTTCAGGCAGCGGGTGCAGACGTAGACGCGGCGGGGACGGCCGCCGTCGTCGATGCGGACCTTCTGCAGGTTCGGGTTGAAGCGCCGGCGGGTCGCGACCATCGAGTGGCTGCGCGAGTTCCCGAACGCCGGCTTCTTGCCGCAGCTGTGACAGACCTTGGCCATCGGCGCGGGATGGTAGCGGCTGCTCAGCCGCCGTCGAGCTCGTCGCGCAGCGCCGCGCCGCGCAGCACAGCCTCGGCCGCGTGGCGGCCCTGGTCGCGCTTGCCGCCGCCGGCGCGCGCCTCCGCCTGCTCGCGGGTGTCGCAGGTGATCACGCCGAAGGCGCAGGGGACGCCGGTGTCGAGCTGGACCCGCTGGATCCCGCGCGCGGCCTCGGCGCAGACGTAGTCGTAGTGGTTGGTCTCGCCGCGGATCACGACCCCGAGGCAGGCGACGCCGGCGAACCGACCCGACTCGGCGCAGAGCTTGGCCGCGAACGGGAGCTCGAAGGCGCCCGGGACCTCGAACGTGTGCACCGAGGTCGGGCTCACCTCGCGCTCGACGAACGCCTCGGTCGCCGCGTTGACCAGCCGCTCGGCGAGGTCCTCGTAGAACGTCGCGACGCAGATCGCGTACTCAGCCATCGAGCCGCTCGTCGCGACCGGCCTTCTCGTCGCGCTCGTGCTCCTCGTGCAACAGCTCCTCGTCGAGCGGCAGCCCCTGGTGGTGCAGCACGTGGCCCATGCGGTCGCGCTTCGCGTTCAGGTACTCCTCGTTGTGCGAGTTGGGGACCGATTGGATCGGCACCTGCTCGCTGACCGAGAGCCCGTAGCCCTCGAGCCCGTGGATCTTCTTCGGGTTGTTGGTGAGGATGCGGATGCTCGAGAGGCCGAGGTCGACCAGGATCTGGGCGCCGATCCCGTAGTCGCGAAGGTCGGCGGGCAGGCCCAGCTTCAGGTTGGCGTCGACCGTGTCGAGCCCCTCCTCCTGGAGCTTGTAGGCGCGCAGCTTGTTCAGCAGGCCGATCCCGCGGCCCTCCTGCGAGAGGTAGAGGAGCACCCCCGAGCCCTCCTTCTCGATCATCGCCAGCGCCGCCTCGAGCTGCTCGCCGCAGTCGCAGCGCAGCGAGTGGAAGACGTCGCCCGTGAGGCACTCGGAGTGCACCCGGACGAGCACGTCCTCGGCCCCGGCGACGTTGCCCTTGACCATCGCCACGTGGTGCTTGTCGTCGAGCAGCGCCCGGTAGCCGACCGCGGTGAACTCGCCGTAGGCGGTCGGCAGCTTCGTCGCCACCACCCGCTCGACCAGCCGCTCGGTGCGCCTCCGGTAGGCGATCAGGTCGGCGACCGTGATCATCTTCAGCCCGTGGCGCTCGCAGTACGGGACCAGGTCCGGCACCCGGGCCATGGTCCCGTCGTCGTTCATGATCTCGCAGATCACGCCCGCCGAGTTGAGGCCGGCGAGCCGGGCCAGGTCGACCGCGGCCTCGGTCTGGCCGGCGCGCTCCAGCACCCCGCCGTCCTTGGCCCGCAGCGGGAACACGTGGCCGGGCTGCACCAGGGACTCGGGCGTCGAGCGGGCGTCGATCGCGACCTGGATCGTGTGCGCGCGGTCGGCGGCCGAGATCCCGGTGGTGACCCCCTCGCGGGCCTCGACCGAGACCGTGAACGCGGTCTGCAGCGGCGCCTCGTTCTTGGCCGCCATCAGGTTGAGCCCGAGCTCGTCGCAGCGCTCGCCGGTCAGCGTCAGGCAGATCAGCCCCCGTCCCTCCTTGGCCATGAAGTTGATCGCCTCGGGCGTCGCGAACTGGGCCGCCATCGTCAGGTCGCCCTCGTTCTCGCGGGTCTCGTCGTCGCAGACGACCACCATCCGCCCGCGGCGGATCTCGTCGATGGCTTCCTCAATCGTGGAAAAGCTGCCCGCCGCCTCCTCCGCTTCACGTCCGGGGGCGACGGGGTTCGTTGAGGGACGGGCTTCCATCAGTTCTCCTTCTCCTTGTCTAAGCCTAGAAGCCGTTCGACGTAACGCGCGACGACGTCGAACTCGAGGTTGACCCGCTCGCCCGCTGCCGCCTCGCCCAGCGTCGTCCGCTCGAGTGTCTCGGGGATCAGCGAGACCTCGAACGCGTCGCCCTCGAGCCCGGCGACCGTGAGGCTGACCCCGGCGACGGTGACCGATCCGTGCTCGACCAGATAGCGCTCGAGCCCGTCCGGCACCCTGATGCGGACCCGGCGGGCGAAGCCGTCGTCGACCACCGAGACCAGCTCGCCGACGCAGTCGACGTGTCCCTGGACGAGGTGGCCGCCGAGCGCCTCCCCGGCGCGCAGCGCCGGCTCGAGGTTGACCGGCGCGCCGGGCTCGAGCTCGCCGAGCGTGGTCAGGCCCAGGGTCTGGTTCATCACGTCTGCGTCGAACCCGCCGGGCCGCAGCGCGGCGGCCGTCAGGCAGGCGCCCGAGACCGAGATCGAGTCGCCCTCCCGCAGCTCGCTGGCGAAGCCCGCCGCGACCGAGATCCGGGCGCCGTCGTCGCCGCGCTCGATCTCGCGCACGGTTCCGAGCTCGCGGACGATCCCGGTGAACATCACCACTCCCGCAGCCGCGCGCTCGCCAGCATGTCCTCGCCGCTCGGCGTCCACTCGACCTCCAGCGGACGGGCCGCGTCGGCGATCCGTCCCGGGCCGGCCCCGGCGGCGAGCGGCATCCCGGCCCCGAGGACCAGCGGGGCGATGAACACCCGCATCTCGTCGACGGCCCCGGCGTCGAGCAGCGAGCCGGCGAGGCCGGCGCCGCCCTCGACCAGCAGCGAGCCGACCTCGCGGCGACCGAGCTCGGCGAGCGCCGCCTCGAGCCTCGCCTCGCGGTCGCCGGCGAGCTCGATCACCTCGGCCCCGGCGCCGCGCAGGGCCTCGACCCGCGCCGCGTCGGCGCCGGTGGCGGCGAAGACGTAGACCGGCGCCCGGTCGAGCGAGCCGATCAGCGCGGACTCGAGCGGCAGCCGCGCCCCGGAGTCGAACACGACCCTCACGGGCTGGCGGACCGCATCGGGATCGGGGACATCGCGCGCGGTCAGCAGCGGGTCGTCGGCGAGCGCGGTGCCGATCCCGACCGCGACCGCGTCGGCCTCGGCGCGCCAGCGGTGGACGAGGGCGCGGCTTGCCGGCCCCGAGATCCAGCGCGAGTCGCCACCGGGAGCGGCGGTGAAGCCGTCGAGGCTGACCGCCGACTTCAGCGTCACCAGCGGCAGGCCGGTGCGGGCCCGCTTGCGAAACGGCTGCACGGCGAGCCGCGCCGCGGCGGCCTCGGCGCCCTCGGCGAACTCGACCTCGACCCCCTCGTCGCGGAGGATCCCGGGGCCGCGGCCGGATGCCTTGTCGGTCGGGTCGTCGCAGCCGATCACCACCCGGCCGAGGCCGGCCTCGAGGATCGCCTCGGTGCAGGGCGGCTGGCGGCCGTGGTGCGCGCAGGGCTCGAGGGTGACGTAGAGCGTCGCGCCGTTGGCCGCGGCGGCGCCGTGGCGGGCGCGCACGTCGGCGATCGCAGCGACCTCGGCGTGCGGGCCGCCGAGCTCGGCGTGGAAGCCTTCGCCGAGGAGCTCGCCCCCGGCGCCCGTGATGACCGCGCCGACGGTCGGGTTCGGGCTCACCCGCCCGAGTCCGCCGCGAGCGATCTCGAGCGCCCGGCGAAGGTGGGTGCGGTCCGCCTCTGTGGCCACGAAGCTCATCGAATCCCAGCGATTCCGGCGCCCTGATTGACTGGTCAGTCAACGGAGTCTACCGCCCCCATGCAGGCGCGGCCTCCAAGGCAAACGGTAACTTCGGCGTTTGGCGGACTACGAGCTCATACTGATCGCCGGGCTGTTGCTGGCAACCGGGCTCGTGGCCGCGAAGGCCGCCGACCGCGTCCGCGTGCCCGGCCTGCTGCTCTTCCTGCTGCTCGGGATGTTGATCGGCTCCGAGGGGATCGGCGGGGTCGAATTCGACGACGCGGAGCTCGCCCGGACGCTGGGCACGATCGGCCTGATCCTGATCCTGTTCGAGGGCGGCCTGACCGCCGGCTGGGGCGAGATCCGCCCGGTGCTCGGGACCGCGGTCTCGCTGGCGACGGTCGGCACGGTGCTGACCGCCGTGGTCACCGGCATGGCGGCGGTCTGGCTGTTCGACCTCTCGACCCTCGAGGGCCTGCTGATCGGCTCCGCCGTGGCCGCCACCGACAGCGCAGCGATCTTCGCCGTCCTGCGCGGATCGCACCTGCGCAAGCGACTCGCCCGCGCGCTCGAGGGCGAGTCGGGAATGAACGATCCGGTCGCGCTGCTGCTGGTCACCGGGTTCATCGACTGGATCGAGCTCCCGGACTACGGGGTCGTCGACATGGTCGGCTCGCTGGCGGTGAAGCTCGCGCTCGGCGCCGCCTTCGGGCTCGCGATCGGCTTCGCGGCGCGCTGGGCGATCCGCAACCTCGAGCTGCCGACGCAGGGTCTCTACCCGGTCGCCTCGATCGCCACCGCGGCGCTCGCCTACGGGATCCCGGAGCTCGTCCACGGCTCGGGATTCCTCTCCGTCTACATCGCGGCGCTGATCCTCGGCACCGGGCCGGTGCCCGCGCGCCAGACGACGATCGCCTTCCACCAGGGCCTCTCGTGGGTCGCCCAGATCTCGCTCTTCGCGCTGCTCGGGCTGCTGGTCTTCCCCAGTGGCCTGATCGACGTCGCCGGCGAGGGCCTGCTGCTCTCGGCGGTGCTGATCTTCGTCGCCCGCCCGCTCGCCGCCTTCGTCGCCAGCGCCTTCGCGCCGTTCGACAACCGCGAGCGAATAATGCTCGGCTGGGCCGGCCTGCGCGGCGCGATTCCGATCTGGCTCGCGACCTTTCCCGTGGTCGCCGGGGCCGGCGACGCCGAGCTGATCTTCAACACGATCTTCTTCGTCGTCGTCACCTCGACCCTGATCCAGGGGACCACGTTCGAGCCGCTGGCGAAGCGCCTCGGCGTGGTCAGCGACGAGGGGGCGTTGATGCCGCCGCTGATCGAGACCGGGATCATCCGCGAGCTCGGCGGCGAGTCGTTCGTCTGGCGCGTACAGCCGGGCGATGCCGCGGCCGGCCATCCGATCAAGGAGCTCGAGTTGCCGCGCGAGGCGCTCGTCAACCTGATCGTCCGCGACGGCGAAGCGCTGCCGCCCCGCGGCTCGACCGAGATCGCAGAGGGCGACGAGCTCCACGTCGTCTCGAGGCTCGAGGCGCTCGACGACGTGCAGGCGCTCGCCGCGCGTTGGCGCGACGGTCCGCTCGGGGCGCCCGAGGTGCCGGCGCTGCCGCCGCGGGGGGCGCCGCAGGTGTTCTCGGTCCGGCCGTGGAACGAGGAGCGCGACGGCGATCCCGGCACGCCGGACGAGATCGAGGGGGTGGCCGTGTCGCGGCAGCTGCGCACCCGCCGCGACGGGCGTGGGGCGCTGGTGACGCTCGCCGACGGCCGCTACGCGGTCACCAGCCCCCGGCTGCTGGCGATCGGCGGGCGGCGGCGGCTGGCCGAGTGGTGCGCGCGGCGGGCGGCGAGTCCTGGGCCGTCGTCGGGCGACCGCGCCTGGCTGCAGGAGCTCGCGGGCGCGCTCAGCGCCCCGGCGACCCCGCCCGACGCCGACCGGACCTAGTCGCCGTTGGCCGCCGCGGCGATCGCGGCGTAGGCGGCGGCCGGATCGCCGGCGCCGAAGACGGCCGAGCCGGCGACCAACAGGCGCGCGCCCGCCGCGACGACCAGGGGCGCGGTCCGCTCGTCGACGCCGCCGTCGACCTCGAGCACCGCGTCCGGGAGCAGCTCGGCGAGCCGCCGCAGCTTCGCCGGCGAGCCCTCGATGAAGCTCTGCCCGCCCCAGCCCGGGTTGACGCTCATGCAGAGCACCAGGTCGGCGACCCCGGCGAGCTCCGAGAGCGCCACGGCCGGCGTCCCCGGGTTGACCGCGATCCCCGCCAGGCAGCCGGCCTCGCGGATCGCGTTCAGGGTCCGGTTCGCGTGCGCGGTCGCCTCGGCGTGGAAGGTGATCGAGTCGGCCCCGGCGCGGGCGAACTCCTCCACCTGGGCCTCGGGACGCTCGATCATCATGTGGACGTCGACCGCGCCGCCCGCATCGTGCACGCGGTCGGCGATCGCGCCGGCGATCAGCGGGCCGATCGTGATCGGGGGGACGAAGTGCCCGTCCATGACGTCGACGTGAATCACCCGCGCGCCCGCGTCGAGCACCTCGCCGACCTGCTCGCCGAGCCGCGCGAAGTCGGCGGAGAGGATCGACGGCGCCACCCGGATCCCGTTGTACGCGGCGGGCCTGTCGCCGGCCGAGCTCATACGGCGGTCAGCATCGAATGGCCGCAATGCTGGCAGAGCAGGTCCTCGTCGGTGGACATGCGCACCATCGTCTGGTGCTCGCCGCAGTTGGGACAGCCCGAGACGAGCTCGTAGCGGCGCAGGCAGTAGACGCACCGGTAGCGTCCCGGGAGCTGCGTCGGGCGCAGCCACGGCTCGCCGCAGCCCGGGCAGGCGGGCCGGCGGATCGCGCGGTCGTCGGCCATCACTCCGAACCGGGCGCCTCAACGGCGGCGCGGGTCGGCTTCGCTTCGCTCCGCCTCCCGGCCCGGCGGAAGCGGGCGCAGAAGAAGCCGGTGGTGCGGTCGCGCTCGGGCAGCAGCTGCAGGAAGCGGGGGTCGCGGCGCGAGGCCAGGCGGCGTTCGCCGGCGCCGAGATCGTCGGCCTCGAGCCCGCGCGCGTACTCGCCGAGGGAACCGGCGAGCTCCTCGTTCTCGTGCCGGGAGATCGTGCAGGTCGAGTAGACCAGGGAGCCACCTGGCGCCAGCGCCCGCGCCGCGCGGACCAGCAGCCGGCGCTGGAGCGCCGCGAGGCGCTCGATGTCGGCGGGAGACTTCCGCCAGCGGGCGTCCGGGCGCGAGGCGAGCGTCCCGAGGTCGGAACAGGGCGGGTCCAAGAGGATCCGATCGTAGCCCGAACCGAGGTCGCCCTCGGTCGCGTCCGCGACGGTCACGCCGACGCAGGTGGCGCCCGCGCGCCCGCAGAGCGCCTCGATCTCGGCCGCGCGCCGCGGGTCGAGCTCGACCGAGCGGACCTCGCCGCGATTCTCCATCCGGGCCGCGATCGCGGTCGTCTTGATCCCCGGCCCGGCGCAGACGTCGAGCACCCGCTCGCCCGGTTGCGGATCGAGCAGCGCGACCACCGCCTGCGAGCCCCGCGACTGCGGCACGAGCTCGCCCGTGGCGATCAGCCCCCCGACCGGCTCCGAGGCCAGATCGACGACGAGCCCGTCGGCCGGGTCGAGCAGCCCCCCGGAGCCCGGGCCGCGGACCTCGATCCCCTCGCGCCGCAGGTCGGCCGCGACCCGTGCGGGCTCCGCCCGCAGCGTGTTCACTCGCATCGCCGCCTCCGCGGGCTCGTTCATCGCCGCCATCGCCAGCCGGGCCTCGACGGCGCCCAGCTCCGACCACCACATCTCCGCCAGCCACTCGGGATACGAGTGCGCGATCGCGGCCCCCGCGGGGGTCGAGTCGTCGAGCGAGGCGAGCAGCTCGGCGCGCTCGGCCGCCGCCCGGCGCAGGATCGCGTTCACGAACCCGCTCGCGGCGCGGGCGCGGGCGTGGGCGCCGCCCGACCGTCGCATCCCCTCCTTCGCCAGCTCGACCGCCTGGTCGACCGCCGCGTGCTCCGCGGTCTCGCTGAACAGCAGCTCGTAGAGCCCGAGCCGCAGCGCCGCCAGCGCCGCGTCGTCGATTCGCCCGCCGCGGCGGCCGGCGAGCAAGGCGACGAGGTGGTCCGAGGTCGCGCGCCGCTGGACCGAGCCGTAGGCGAGCCGCCGCGACTGGGCGAGCTCCCGGCCGCCGAGCTCGGCGCGCAGGGCGGTGGCGGTGAAGGCGCGGTCGGTCCAGGCGCCGTCCTCGAACGTGCGCCGCAGGACCTCGAACGCAACCCGCCGCGCCGGGGTGACCTCGGCGCTCACGGGCCCGCGGCCGACCGCGGCGGCTGATGGCCCCGCAGGTACGCGTCGGCGTCCATCGCGCGGCTGCCGGCCGGGCGAACGCGCACCAGTTCCAGCAACCCCTCGGCGCAGCCGAGGCGCAGGCCGCCGGTCGCGTCGACCTCACCGGCGCCGAGCTCGCCCTCGCCCGCCCGGGCCTCGAGCACCCCCAGCCGCTCGCCGCCCTCGAGCTCGAGGTAGGCGCCGACGTGCGGCGTCAGCGCCCGCACCCGCCGCTCGAGCTCGATCGCCGGGCGCTCGGGGTCCAGCCGCCGCTCCTCGGGCGAGATCTTCTCGGCGTAGGTCGCCGCGGCGTCGTCCTGGGTGACGAGCTCGAGCTCGCCGCGCGCTCGCCGGTCGAGGGCCTCGACCAGCAGCCGGCCGCCGAGCCGTTCGAGCCGCTGCGAGAGCCGTCCGAAGTCGTCGTCGCCGATCTCGAGCGCCTCGGCCAGCGCGATCGGGCCGGAGTCGAGACCCTCGGTGACCCGCATGATCGTCACCCCGGTGCGCTCGTCGCCGGCGAGGATCGCGCGCTCGATCGGCGCCGCGCCGCGCCTGCGCGGCAAGAGCGACGGGTGCACGTTGAGCAGCTCCAGCCGGTCGAGCAGCGGTTCGCGCAACAGCTGGCCGAAGGCGCAGACGACCCCGATCTCCGGTTCGGCGGCCCCGATCGCCGCCAGCGACTCCGGCCCCTCGGTCGCCTCGGTTCGCAGCAACTCGATCCCGAGCTCCTCGGCCGCCGCCGCGACAGGGACCGGGGCGAGCTTGCGGCCGCGGCCCCGCCGGCGGTCGGGTGGGGTGATCGCGAGCACCGGACGGTGCTCGGTCCCGGCGAGCTCGCGAAGCAGGGTCGCGGCGAAGTCCGAGGTGCCGAGGAAGGCGACCCTCACCCGTCGTCGGGCTCGGGATCGGGCTCCGGGCTGTAGCTGGTGCCCTCGCGCAGCGCCCGCATCGCGCCCTTGCGCTGGTCGCGGGGCGTCCGGTCGAGGATCAGGACGCCGTCGAGGTGATCGATCTC
>DASPGZ010000203.1:0-3311 GCA_035620355.1 Solirubrobacterales bacterium
ATGACGACGATCCGCTCCGGATGACGCTCGGCGAGCTCGTCGTAGGCGGCCGCGACCCGGCGCTGGAACTCGACCCCCTCGCGCTCGAACCGGTCCGAGCCGTCGCCCTGGCGCTCGGCGGCGAGCTCGGGGTCGATCCGCAGCAGCAGGGTGAGCTCCGGGACGCAGGGGCCGACCACGAGCTCGTTGACGCGCTCGCAGTACTCGGCCCCGAGCCCGCGCCCGACGCCCTGGTAGGCGACGGTCGAGTCGATGAAGCGGTCGCAGACGACGTCGGCGCCGGCGGCACGCGCGGGAGCGATCCGCTCCGCGACCAGCTGCGCCCGGGCGGCGCTGAACAGCATCAGCTCGGCGCGCGGGTCGAGCTCGACCGCGGGGTCCTTGAGCAGCTCGCGGATCCGCTCGCCCGCCTCGGTTCCCCCGGGCTCGCGCAGCAGCTCCACGCCCGGCCCGAGCGAGTCCGCCAACAGGGCCGCGTGAGTGGTCTTGCCGGAGCGGTCGATGCCCTCGAGGGTGATGAACACGACCCGGGCCGGGCTAGGTCTTCGAGCGGGCCCGCTTGGTGCGCGCGGTGGTCGGCGCGGGACGCTTCGGGCGCCGGCGTCCGCCGCCCTTCGACGGCGGCGCGGGCTCCTCGGGCGGCGTCTCGCCGTTCTCCTCCGCGGCCTCCTTGGCGGCCTTGCGGGCCTCGTTCGCGGCCTCGCGCTCGGCGCGCTTCTCGCGCATCTCGACCATCGTCGGGCAGTCGTCGTTCAGGCACAGCTTCCACGCCCGCCCGGGGCCGCGCTTCTTCACCGTCAGCCGCGGGCGCTCGCCGCAGACCGAGCACCGCTCCTCGAGCCGCCAGAGCTCGAAGAACCGTCCCGGCAGCGGCCCGCTGACCCGGCACGAGTCGGGCGACTCGGGGTCGTCGCGGTTCCAGCCCTCGCAGCCGTACATGCGCTTGCCGCCCTTCAGGTCGATGATCCGCAGCCGGTTGGGCTCGCCGTTCTCGCGCCTGCGACCGGCCTCCTCGCAGACCTTGCACGGGCCGAGGAACTTGTCCTCGTCCATCCCCGCCCAGATCTGCTTCGCCAGGTCGTCCTTCTTCGACTCGAGCTCGGTGGTCGTCTCGTGCAGCATCTCGCGGCTGATCCGAACGACCTCGTCCTTGGACGTCTCGCCGGCGGCGATCTTGTCCATGTCGTGCTCGAGCTCGGCGGTCATCTCGGGCGTCGCCATCCGCGGCACGTAGTCGTGGAAGGCCTTGTACATCGCGATTCCCGTCTCCGAGGGCTCGGGCGGGTTGGAGAACACGTAGCCGCGGTCGTAGAGCTTCTGGATGATGTCGGCGCGCGTCGCCTTGGTCCCCAGGCCGCGTTCCTCCATCAGCTCGATCAGCTTGCCCTGGCTGATCCGCGAGGGCGGCTGGGTCTCCTTGTCGACGATCCAGGGGTCGCCGTCGAGGTCGAGGCTCTGGCCCTCCACGAGCGCCGGGATCTCCTCGTCCGAGGAGCGGGCGTAGGTGTAGATGCCGGCGTAGCCGGGGTCGACCACGACCGAGCCGCGGACGAAGTAGGTCTCGGAGCCGGCCTCGATGTCGGCGCGGGTCGACTCGGTGATCATCGGGTCGGAGAAGGTGGCGAGGAACCGGCGCACGACGAGCTCGTAGACGCGGCGCTTGGGGCCCTCGAGCGCGCCCGGGTAGACCGCCTGGGTCGGGTAGATCGGCGGATGGTCCGTCGTCTCCTTCTTGCCGCGCGTGGCCTGCAGCGGCTTGTCGAGCAGGCCCTTCGCGGCCTCGAACTCGGGAATCCGCACCAGCGACGTGACCAGCTCCGTGGTGTTGAGCGAGGCCGGATAGACGGTGTTGTCGGTGCGGGGATAGGAGATGAAGCCGTCCATGTAGAGGTCCTCCGCGATCCGCATCGCGGCGGCCGGCGTGATCCCGAGCCGGCTGGAAGCGTCGGTGGTGAAGGCGGTGGTGTTGAGCGGGGTCGGTGGCTTGCGCGTGTTGCGGCGCGAGCTGACCTCCTTCACCACGCCCGGGCTCTTGGTGCCCGCGAGCGCGGCGTCGGCCTCGGCCTTCTCCCAGAACTTGTCGGTGGTGTGATGGGCCTCGAACGATCCGTCGGGGTGGGCGAAGTTCGCGAACAGCTCCCAGAACGGCTTCGGCACGTGGGCGCGGCGCTCGAGCTCGCGCTCGACGATCAGCGCCAGCGTCGGGCTCTGGACCCGGCCGACGGAGAGGAAGTTGGAGCCGAACCGGCGGCTTGCGAGCGAGACCGCGCGGGTCAGCGTCGCGCCCCAGATCAGGTCGATGTCCTGGCGCGCGGAGCCGGCGTAGGCGAGGTCGTACGAGAGCTGGTCGAGGTTTGAGAAGGCGCGCTCGATCTCCTCCTTGGTCAGCGCCGAGTAACGGGCGCGGGCAACGGGCGGCCGGTCGCGGATCTCGGCCTCGGCCACATTCGGGTTGACGTCGAGCACCTGCTGCAGCGCCTCGAGCCCGATCAGCTCGCCCTCACGGTCGAAGTCGGTGGCGATCACGATCGCGTCGGCTTCCTTGGCCAGCTTGCGGACCGCCTTGACCACGTTCTTGTCGGTCGGCTCGGGGACCAGTTCGGCGTCGATCAGCTCGTGGAGGTCGGTCTCCTGCCAGTTCGAGTAACCGTCCGGGAAGGCGACTCCCATCACGTGGCCCTTGAGCCCGACGGTCATCTGGTCGCCCTCGGAGTCGCTCCAGGTGTAAAACGGCACCTTGTAGGTGGCGTCGGACTTCGCGTCCCCGCCGGAGAGGATCTCGGCGATCTTTCGCGCCGAGTTGTTCTTTTCGGTGATGATCAGCCTCACAGCGGCGCGAGAGTAGCAGGGGGTCAGAACGGTCCCGGGCGGCCGAGGTGCACGCACCCGAAGGGTGCGACCGGCCTCCGGCACTAACTATTAGGGGGCTCTACCCTCTAGGCGATGCCAGCCCAGTCCTATGCCGGCAAGGAATGCGTGTGCCAGTTTCAGCGCGGGATCTGCGACCAAAGCTGCGTGCGCGGGATGCTCGAGACGCCGTTCTACATCGCCTGCCTGCGGCTCACGGGCCGCGACTGCCTGGTCGTCGGCGGCGGCGAGATCGGGCTCGAGAAGGTCGAGGGGCTGCTCGCCTGCGACGGCCGCGTGACCCTGGTCGCCCCCGAGGCCGACGACGCGCTGCGCGAGCTCGCCGACGAGGGCTCGATCACCTGGGAGCGCCGCGCCTTCGCCGAGGCCGACCTCGAGGGCAAGTTCCTCGCGATCGCCGCCACCGACGACACCGACGTCAACATCTCGATCTACGAGGCGGC
>DASPGZ010000204.1:0-10363 GCA_035620355.1 Solirubrobacterales bacterium
GCGGGCCGCCGGCGCCGGCGCCCCTCGACCGAGAGCTCCCCGTGGCGCTCGACCAGCGCAGCCATCACCGGGTCTGACGCGGCGAGCTCGGCGTGCGGCGTGGTGGTCATATCGCGACGCTATCCTGCCGCCTCGGCGTCAGCGGCCGCGACTCCATCCCGGGGCCGGTGTTAGGACGCCCAGGGTCAGCGCCCCGCTCGCACCATGCAATCCGGCACGCGTACACATGCGCCGATCGTTTCGATCCATCGTTGGCCGCGGCTCGCCGTGGCCCTCGCCGCGCTGCTCGTGCTCGCCGGAGCGATCGCGCTGGCGCTCGGGGTCGGCGCCGCAGGCCCGCCCCCGGCCAAGGCGCAGGCGTCGGCGGCGAAGCCGAACATCGTCGTCCTGCTCACCGACGACCAGGAGTCGCGCTCGATGCGGGTGATGAAGCGCGCGGCCAAGCTGCTGAAGCGCAAGGGCGTGACGATGAAGCGCTTCTACGACAACTTCCCGCTCTGCTGTCCGTCGCGGTCGACGATCCTCACCGGCCAGTACGCGCACAACCACAACGTGCTCTCGAACTCGCCCCCGGACGGCGGCTACGGGGTCTTCAACGAGCTTCACGGCAGCAACTACCTGCCGATCTGGCTCCAGGAGGCCGGCTACCAGACCTCCTACATCGGCAAGTACCTGAACGGGTACGCGGAGCCGGACGAGTACGGGACCGTCCCGTCCGACGTTCCCCGGGGCTGGGACAACTGGCACGTGCTGGCGCCGTCGCGGGCCCAGTACTTCAACTACACGCTCAACAACAACGGCTCGCTGCGCCAGTACACCGACCGCGAGGAGGACTACTCGACCGACGTCTTCACCTCGAAGGCGAAGCGCTTCATCCGCTCGAACGCGAAGTCCGAGACGCCGTTCTACCTGCAGCTCGGCTACGCCGCGCCACACGGCGGCGGCGGCGGTGACCCCGGGCGGTCCTGCAACCGGGCCGCGGTCCCGGCGCCCCGCCACCTCTCGACCCTGAAGGGCAAGTTCCGCAACACCCTGCCGCCCTCGTTCAACGAGGCGGACACCTCGGACAAGCCGTCGCAGATCTCGTTCAAGGCGCCGCTGACCGAGGGCCAGATCTCCGACACGCTGCGCAAGCGCCGTTGCGCCTGGGAGTCGCTGCTCGCAGTCGACGAGAGCATCGACGCGCTGACCAAGGAGATCGAGCGCGACGGGATCAAGCGGAACACCTACGTGTTCTTCCTCTCCGACAACGGCTTTCTGCGCGGCGAGCACCGGATCCGCGACAACAAGCGCTACCTCTACGAGGAGTCCGCGCGGGTGCCGTTCATCGCCCGGGGGCCGGGCATACCGCACAACGAGAGCTCCGACGACGTGGTCGTCAACGCGGACCTGACCTCGACCGTGCTCGAGCTCTCCGGCGCCAGCCCGGGGCTGGTCCAGGACGGTCAGTCGCTGATCCCGAGCCTGCAGAATCCGAAGTCGGAGCGCGCCCGGGCGATCCTGTTCGAGGCCTACGCCGGCTCGCAGATCCTCGGGGTGCGCACCTCGCGCTACCTCTACACCGAGTGGGACGGTGACAAGAACCCGTCGAACCCCGAGCGCGAGCTCTACGACACCTACGCGGACCCCTACCAGCTCACCAACCTCGCCGGCGACCCCGGCTACGCGAGCGTCGTCGACGAGCTCGGCGACGAGCTCGACCAGCTGATCGATTGCGCGGGCGACAGCTGCCGCGGCGCGCCGTCGGGCTCGCTCAGCTTCAGCACCGGCGGGACCGGCAAGAACGGCTGCGTGCTGGCGCCGGTGACCGCGCGCTTCAGCAGCCCGCAGGAGAGCGGCATCGTCAGCGTCTCGTTCCGGGCCGGCAAGGTCCCGGTCGGCGATGACACCGCGCCGCCGTACGAGGCCGCGATCCCCGAGTCGGCGCTGCGCGACGAGCTGCCCGGGGCGGCGACGGTGACCGCGAAGGCGCTCTTCGACGACGGCCGCCGGCTCGGCCAAGCCGCGAACCTGAAGGCCTGTAGGTGAGCAGGGCCGTCCTCGCAGCCGCGACCGCAATCGCGGTCGCGGTCCTCGCCGGTGCCTGCGGCGGCGACCAGGAGAAGCCGCGGGTAGACGCGGACCCGCTCTACGGCAGCCAGCCGAACGTCGTCTTCATCCTCGCCGACGACATGAACCTGCGCCAGTTCAACCGCCGCTACATGCGGCGGACGCGGAAGCTGATCGCCGACCCCGGGACCGAGTTCACCAACTACTTCGCCGCGACGCCGCTCTGCTGCCCCTCGCGCGCGGCGATGCTCACCGGCCAGTACGGCCACAACAACGGGGTGACCTCGAACGTCCCCGGCTACGGCCTGCTCGAGCAGCCGGAGAACATCCTCCCCGCCTGGCTGCAGCTCGCCGGCTACGAGACGGCGGAGGTCGGCAAGTGGCTGAACGGCTACGAGAAGACGGTCGAGAAGCATCAGGAGGTGCCGCCGGGCTGGGACAAGTGGCACGGCCTGGTCGGCGCCCACGGCTACTACAAGTTCAGGGCGTCCAACCAGGGCAAGAAGGACAGCTACGAGGACACCTACGTCACCGACTGGATCGCCGACACCTCGATCGACCTGATCGGCAAGCTCGCCCCGGAGGACAAGCCCTTCTTCCTCCAGGTCAACGAGTTCGCGCCGCACGTCGAGAACGCCCGCAACGAGAGTCGCGGCCGCTGCGGAGGCGAGGCCGTGCCGGCCCCTCAGGACCTGGACCGGTTCAAGGGGGTCGGGCTGCCGAACTCACCCTCGATCAACGAGAAGGACATCTCCGACAAGCCCAGCTTCGTCGCCGGCAAGGCGGAGCTGACGCCCGACCAGCTGCAGGAGCTGGAGCTGCGCTACGAGTGCCGGCTCGGGGCGCTGCGCAGCCTCGATCGCTCGATCGGGCGGATCATGCAGGCGCTCGAGGCGTCCGGGGAGCTCGGCGACACGGTCGTCATCTTCGCCTCCGACAACGGCACCTTCCACGGCGAGCACCGGCTCCCGGGCGGCAAGGGCCTCGCATACGAGGAAGCCGCGCACATGCCGATGGCGATGCTGGTCCCGGAGAAGTACCGCGGTGGCAACCCGCAGGTCCCCGAGGTGGACGAGCCAACCTCGAACATCGACATCGCACCGACGATCGTCGACCTCGCCGGCTCGCCGACCTGCGTCTCGATCGAGGAGTGCCGGGTGATGGACGGGCGCTCGCTCGCCGGCCTGCTCGCCGGCGACAAGAGCGACTGGCCGGCCCGGCGCCCGCTGCTCCAGGAGCTGACCCTGAACGTCGACGCGGTCGAGGCCGGCCGCGGGACCTCGTGCCGCTTCGTCGGCGTCCGCGAGGGGCCGTGGCTGTACGTCGAGCACACCCGGGTCCCCGATCCCGAGCTCGGGATCTGCGTCGACCGGACCGTGATCGAGACCTACGACACCGCGCGCGACCCGTACGAGCTCGAGAACCTCGCGGCCCCGGGGAACGCGACCGCCGCGTCCGCGCGCGAGACGCCGAGGCTCTCCGAGCTCGTCGCCGCGCTCGCCGACTGCGCCGGGATCGAGGGGCGCGACCCCGAGCCGGCCAGCGGGCACTACTGCTCCTAGCCGGTCAGCGGCCCTTCCAGTCGGGCTTGCGCTTCTCGGCGAAGGCCGAGATCCCCTCGCGGAAGTCCTCGGAGGCGAAGCACGAGCGGCGCAACTCGATCAGCTCCCGCTCCTGCGCCTCGGTGAGCCGCGGGAAGCGGGCCAGGGTCTCGATCGCGAGCTTGTTGCCGGTGATCGAGAGCGGCGCGTTGGCGGCGATCTCACCGGCGAGCTCGAGCGAGCGGGGCTCGAGCTCGTCGTCGGCGACGGTCCAGTTGACCAGCCCGATCAGCTCGGCCCGGTCGGCGTCGACGTTGCGGCCGGTGAGGAAGAGCTCGCGGGTGCGCGCCACCCCGACCGCGTCGATGAACCGCTCGAGGCCGGTGTGCCCGTAGATCAGACCGAGCTTCGCCGGCGGCATCCCGAGCTTCGCGCCGGCGGCGCAGATGCGCAGGTCGCAGCGGACGGCGAGCTCGAGCCCGCCGCCCAGGCAGTGGCCGTTGATCGCCGCGACCACCGGATAGGGGTGGGCGCTGACCGCCTCCATCGCCGCCTGGAACGGATGCGCGACGAGCGCCTCGGCGTCGTCCTCGAACGAGCCGTCGGGAATCGCGCCGATGTCGTAGCCGGCCGAGAACGCCCGCCCGCTGCCGGTGATCACGACGCAGCGTGTCTCGATCCCCTCGGCGAGCTTCGGCAGCGCCGTCGCGATCGCGTCGAGCACGTCGTGATCGAGCGGGTTGCGCTTCTCGGGGTTGTTGAGCCGCAGCCGTGCCACCGCCTCGGCGGGGCGGTCGAGGACGAGCTTTCCGGACGCGAGCTCCGTGGGCTCCGCCACGGCTACTCGAGGACGACGAGTACGTCGCCCTCCTGTACCGACTGGCCCTCCTCGCAGCGGATCTCCTTGATCACGCCGTCGTCCTCGACCTCGACCGGCATCTCCATCTTCATCGACTCGAGGATGACCACGGTGTCGCCGTCGGAGACCTCATCGCCGATCGCGACCTCGATCTTCCAGACGGTGCCGGTGATGTGGGCGGGAACGTCCATGAATGGGCCGGGCGGAGATCTCCGCCGCGGGCGAGAGAATATCCCGCCTGGATGACGAAGCTGGTGGCGATAGTGGCGGCCCGCAACGAGGCCGACCGGATCGGGGCGAGCGTCGACGGCCTGCGCGAGGCCTTCCCGGGGGTCGAGGTCTGGGTCGGCGACGACGCCTCGGGCGACGGGACCGCGGAGGTCGCGCTCGCGCACGGCGCCCGGGTGGTCAGCCGCGGGCGCCCGCACGGCAAGGGCGGCAACGTCACCGCGGCGGCTGAGGCGGCGCTCTTCGGCGACGGCCACCCCGACCTGCTGCTGGTCTGCGACGGCGACCTCGGCGCCTCGGCGGGCCGGCTGCGGGAGCTGGTCGAGGCGGTCGAGGCCGGCGGCTGCGACCTCGCGATCGCCGCCTTCCGCCACCGGGTCGGGGGCGGCTTCGGGATCGCCCTGCGCTTCGCCCGCTGGGCGATTCACAGCCGCTGCGGCTACCGGGCCGGCGCGCCGATCTCCGGGCAGCGGGCGATGCGCGGCGAGGTGATCGACGCGGTGCTGCCGTTCGCCCCCGGCTACGGGATGGAGATCGGGATGACGATCGACGCGGTCCGGGCCGGCTACCGGGTCGCCGAGCTCGAGCTCGACCTCGAGCACAGGGCCACCGGCAGGACGTTCGCCGGCTTCCTGCACAGGGGACGCCAGCTGCGCGACTTCGCCCGGGTCTGGTGGAGCCGGCGGCGCCGATCCGGATAGCCTCGGCCGCGGCTTGATCCTCGCGATCGACCAGGGCACGACCGGCACCACCTGCCTCGTCTTCGACGGCGACGGGCGGATCCGCGGCCGCGCCTACAGCGAGTTCCGACAGCACTTCCCGCGCCCGGGCTGGGTCGAGCACGATCCGAACGAGATCTGGGAGGTGACCAGGCGGGTCGCCTCGCACGCGCTCGCCGACGCCAGGGCCGATCCGGCGAGCCTCGACGCGATCGGGATCACGAACCAGCGCGAGACCGTGGTCGCCTGGGACCCGTCCACCGGCGAGCCGGTCCACAACGCGCTCGTCTGGCAGGACCGGCGCACGGCAGCGCGCTGCGACGAGCTGCGCGAGGCGGGCCACGAGCCGCTGGTCCGCGAGCGCACCGGCCTGGTCCTGGATCCGTACTTCTCCGGGACCAAGATCGAGTGGCTGCTGCGAAACGTCGAGGAGGCGCGCGGCGCGATCTTCGGCACCGTCGACTCGTGGCTGGTGTTCAAGCTCACCGGCCGCCACGCGACCGACCTCTCGAACGCGTCGCGGACGATGCTCTTCGACATCGGCGAGCGCCGCTGGGACCCCGAGCTCTGCGGGCTGCTCGGCGTCGATCCCGAGCGCCTGCCCGAGCCGATGCCGTCGGCCGGGATCTTCGGCACAACCTCGGAGTTCGGCGGCGAGATCCCGGTCGCCGGGATCGCCGGCGACCAGCAGGCCGCCCTCTTCGGCCAGGGCTGCGCCCACCCGGGGATGGCCAAGAACACGTACGGCACCGGCAGCTTCGTGCTCCTGAACGCCGGCGAACGGCTCCCGGCCCCGGCGGACGGGCTGCTGACGACGATCGCCTGGGAGCTCGACGGGCGGATCACCTACGCGCTCGAGGCGGCCGTGTTCGTCACCGGCGCGGCGGTCCAGTGGCTGCGTGACGGGCTCGGACTGGTCGCCGAGGCGGCCGAGACCGAGGGCCTGGCGGCGTCGCTCGAGTCCAACGACGACGTCTACTTCGTCCCGGCGCTGACCGGGCTCGGCTCGCCCTACTGGGACCCGTACGCGCGCGGGACGATCGTCGGCCTCACCCGGGGCACCAGCCGCGCCCATCTCGCGCGGGCGGCGCTCGAGGGGATCGCCTACCAGACGGTTGACGCGGTCCGCGCCCAGGAGCGGGTCGCGGGCAAGCCGCTCTCGGAGCTGCGCGCCGACGGCGGCGCGGTCGCCAACCGCTGGCTGATGCAGTTCCAGGCCGACGTCCTCGGGGCGCCGGTGATCGTCCCCGAGATTCCCGAGACGACGGCGCTCGGGGCCGCCTACCTGGCCGGGATCGGGTCGGGCCGGTGGACGGTCGAGCAGGTGGGGGAGATGTGGGGCGAGGCGGCGCGGTACGAGCCGCGGATGGCCGAATCCGAGCGCGAGCGGCTGCTCGGGCGCTGGGCCGACGCGGTCGTCCGCGCGCGCGGCTGGGCCCGCCCGGAGCTGGCCGGGGACGGTGCGTAACCGCCGCAGCGCCCGGGGGTAGGGAGCGATACCGGTCAGATTCCGGCTGCCCGCATGTCAGAGCCAGCGCTCAAACCACAGCGATACAAGGACGAACGCCCGGCGGAGATGTTCATGCCGATCCACCGGTGGTCGCGCACCCACGACGCCGGCTGGATCTACGAGGCGGTGCGCGTCCTGCTCACCCCGATCGCGCTCTTCCTCTACCGCTGCCGCGGGATCTCGGTCCCGAACGTGCCCGCGAGCGGGCCGGTGATCCTCGCCCCGAACCACTTCTCGAACATGGACCACTTCTTCGCCGGCGTCTCCATCCGCCGGAAGATCCGGTTCATGGCCAAGTCGCAGCTGTTCTTCCGCAACCCGGTGCTCACCTACATCTACCGGGTCGGCGGCGTCTTCCCGGTCCGCCGTGGCCACCATGACGAGGAGGCGTTCATCACCGCGCACGCGATCCTCGAGCGCGGCGGCTGCGTGCTGATCTACGCCGAGGGCGGGCGATCGCGCACCCGCCGGCTCGGCGACGCGAAGCCGGGCGTCGGCCGGCTGGCGCTCGAGTCGGGCGTCCCGGTGGTCCCGGTCGCGATCCACGGCTCGCACAGCGTCCGCGCCTGGAAGCGGCTGGTGTTCCCCAAGGTCACCGTCCAGTACGGCGATCCGATCACCTTCCCCCGGGTCGAGGACCCGACCCGCGAGCAGCAGCTGGAGGCGGCGCGGGTCGTCTTCGACCAGGTCAAGTCGATGTACGCGGCGCTCGACGAGCGCGGCCGCGCGAGCGTGATCAAGTCGGTGCGCGAGGGCGCGGCCGCGGCCGCGGCCCCCCGCACCGAGGCTCACTCATAACGCCTCCGCCTCACTCGTAAGCGGCCTCAACGGCGGCCGGGCTCGGCTTCGCCCTCCGGGCTCCGCCTCACTCGTAGCGCTTGCCGAACAACCCGACCTGGTCGGGATCGTGGCCGGCGAAGACGATCGCCTGCGGGTAGGTGCGGGCGAAGTGCTGCAGCTCGCGCATCGAGCGGCGCCAGTTGTGGCGGTCGAGCGGCCGCGGCGGCTCGGGCGCATCGGCGAGCTGGCCCATGGTGTAGACGAGGTCGCCGCCGATCACCAGGTCGCGCGAGCGCAGCCGGCAGATCACCGACTGGTGCCCGGCGCTGTGCCCCGGGGTCGAGGCGAGCCGCACGCTGCCGTCGCCGAACAGGTCGAAGGTGCGGCCGAAGGTCGCGTAGGAGCTGATCAGGTCGGAGTCGTAGCTGAGCGTGCGGTAGTCGAAGGCGTAGTCGTAGTGCGCGGGCCGGTATCCGCGCAGCATCGGCCGCGAGTCCGTGGTCGCCGCGGTCCACTCGGCCTCGCTGATCACGAAGGTCGCGGTCGGGAACTCCGACATCCCGGAGGAGTGGTCGACGTGCAGGTGGGTCATCACCACCAGCCGCAGCGACTTCGGGTCGACGCCGTGCTCGCGCAGCTGGGCGAGCAGGTCCTGTTCCGGCTCGACCTCGGGCTGCAGGAACCGGGTCACCAGGCGGCCCATGTTCTCGGCCGGCTTCGTGGCGACGGAGGCGTGCAGCCCGGTGTCGACCAGGAACGGGCCGGCCACGGGATGATGGATCAGGAAGGCGGGCACCGGCAGCTTCAGCAGCTTCGACTTCGGGGTCCCGAGCCCGAGCATGCGCAGCTTCGCGAAGCTGGGCGCGCTCTCGATCCCCGCGCGCGCCGAGGTCACCGTCCCGGTGATCAGCGGCTCGACCGCGACCGTCGCCCCTTCGCGGCCTCCGGGCAGCGGCTCGGCGAGGGCCTTCGTATCCGCCCTGACCTTCATCGCGCCGCCACCTTAGCCGTATAGCCTGCGATCGCCATGGCCTCCGAGGGCTCGCGAATCTTTGCGCCCGGCCTGCTCGAGGGCAGAGTGTGCGTGGTCTCCGGGGCCGGCACCGGGCTCGGCCGCGAGAGCGCGCTCGAGCTGGCGCGGCTGGGTGCGACCGTGATCGGCTGCGGCCGCCGGAGCGAGCCGCTCGACGGCATGGTCGAAGCGGCGGGGCCGCTCCCGGGCAGCGCCGAGGCGGTGGCGATGGACATCCGCGACGAGCAGGCGGTCGAGTCGCTGTTCGAGCGGGTGGTCGAGCGCCACGGGCGGGTCGACGTGCTGGTCAACAACGCCGGCGGCCAGTTCCTGAGCCCGGCGGAGGCGATCTCGCCGAAGGGTTTTCGCACCGTGGTCGAGCTCAACGTCGTCGGCACCTGGCTGATGACCCACGCGGCGGCGACCAAGGCGATGATCCCGCAGGAGCACGGCAAGGTCCTCAGCGTCACCCTCTCGCCCCACAACGGGATGCCGGGCATGGTCCACTCGGGCGCCGCCCGGGCCGCGGTCGAGAACATGATGCGCACGCTCTCGGTCGAGTGGGCGCGGTTCGGGATCCGCACCTGCGCGATCGCCGCCGGCCAGTTCGCCACCGAGACCCTGCGCACCAAGTACCCGAAGGAGGTGGTCGAGGCGGTGCCGCGGACCGTGCCGCTGGGCCGGCTCGGGACCGAGGAGGAGATGGCCTGGCTGATCGCCTACCTCGCCTCCCCCGCGGGCGACTTCTTCTCCGGCGCCACGATCACGATCGACGGCGCCCGCGACAACTGGTTCGGCTCCTGGCCGCCCGGCGTCTACGGCGAGGGCGGCGAGCCGCCAGCCGAGGAGAGACGCCCGAAGTCCGGATAGTCTGCGCGGCTTGAACGGCGGCGGGAACAAGACCCTGGTGCTCGCCGCGATGATCTTCGCGGTCGCGATGACGTTCATCGACCAGACGATCGTCTCGATCGCGGTCCCGGAGCTGCAGAAGGACCTCGGCCTCTCGGCCACCGGCGTCCAGTGGGTGATCAACGGCTACCTGCTCGCGCTCGCGGCGATGTTCGCCTTCGGCGGCCGGATCGCCGACATCGCCGGACACCGGCGGATGGTGCTGACCGGGATCGTGATCTTCGCCGGCTCCTCGGCGCTCTGCGGGGCGACGCCGGACACCTCGATCGCCGAGGCCTGGTTGATCTTCTTCCGCGTGATCCAGGGCGTCGGCGCGGCGATCATGTTCCCGGCCGCGCTCGCGATCGTCGTCTCCGCCTACCCGGTCAACGAGCGCGGCAAAGCGCTGGCGGCGTTCTTCGGGATCACCGGCGGCCTGACCGCGATCGGACCGCTCGCCGGCGGCTACCTGAGCGAGTGGACCTGGCGGGCGATCTTCTGGGTCAACATCCCGGTGGCGCTGATCGCGATCTTCCTCACCCTGCGCGCGAAGCCCGACGACACGCGCCGGCCGGCGCCGCTCGACCTCCGCGGCGCGATCCTGATCGCCGCCGGCATGGGGCTCGCGGTGCTCGGCCTGCAGCAGTCGAGCACCTGGGGCTGGGACGACCCCGCCACCTGGGGCACGATCGTGGTCGGGCTGGCGCTGCTCGCGGCCTTCGTCAAGGTCGAGCTCGCCACGCCGCAGCCGCTGATCCAGCTCCGGATCTTCGCCAG
>DASPGZ010000205.1:0-9371 GCA_035620355.1 Solirubrobacterales bacterium
GAGATCGAGGAGACGACCCGGCGGATCGCGCTCGAGCTCGGGGTGATCGGCCTGATCAACATCCAGTACGCGGTCGCCGGCGGGCGCCTGCACGTGATCGAGGCCAACCCGCGCGCCTCGCGCACCGTCCCCTTCGTCTCCAAGGCGATCGGCGCGCCGCTGGCGAAGATCGCCTGCCGGTTGATGCTGGGCGAGCAGCTCTCGGGGATCTCGCTGCCGACGATGCACAACGGCCACGTCTCGGTCAAGGAGGCGGTGCTGCCGTTTGCCCGCTTCGCCGGCGCCGACGCGGTGCTCGGCCCGGAGATGAAGTCGACCGGCGAGGTGATGGGGATCGCGGAGGACTTCCCGACCGCCTTCGGCAAGGCCCAGGCCGCCGCCGGGGTCTCGCTGCCGGAGTCGGGAACCGTGTTCTTCAGCGTCACCGACGCCGACAAGGCGGCGGCCACGGGGCTCGCGCTGCGCTTCCACGACGCCGGCTTCCAGATCGTCGCCACCCGCGGAACCGCCCAGGCGATCCGGCGGATGGGGATCCCTGTCGACGCGATCAACAAGATCGGCGAGGGCTCGCCCCACGTCGTCGACCTGATCCGCAGCGGCGACGTCGGGATGGTGATCAACACGCCGACCGGGAGCGGCGCCCGCTCCGACGGTTACGAGATCCGCTCGGCCGCGGTCAAGCGCGGGATCCCCTGCATCACGACGATGACCGGCGCGACCGCCGCCTCGCGGGCGATCGTCGCCGCCCGAGGAGATGGGGCCGAGCCGCTCTCGCTGCAGGAGCTGCACGTGGCCGCCGCGGGGCGCGAGGCAGAGGCGAGGTCTTGAGCGAGCGGGTCGCGGCGCCCTTCGGCCGGCGGCGCTGCGAGGTGATCGCGAACGAGGCGAGCGGCGGCTATGAGATCGTCTCGGCGCTCGACTCCGAGGGGCCCGAGCCGGCCGCCGGCCAGTTCTACATGCTCGCCGCGGACAACTGGGGCGGCCCGGACGGCAGGCCGTATCTGCCGCGCGCGTTCTCGGTCGCCGCCGCCGAGCCGGCCGACGGCGGCGTGCGGCTCGGCTTCCTGCTCGAGGCGGTCGGGCCCGGGACCGAGCGGCTGGCGGCCCTGCGCCCGGGCGACGGGCTCCACCTCACCGGCCCGCTCGGGCGCCCGTTCTCGGACCCGGCGGAGCTCGCCCCTGGCGCCCCGGGCGCGATCCTGGTCGGGGGCGGGATCGGGATCGCGCCGCTGGCGATCCTGCGCCGGCGCCTCGCCTCGGCGGGCTTCCCGCAGCGGGTACTGCTCGGCTTTCGCGACCGCGAGCACGCGGGCGGCCTGGAGCTGTTCGACTGCTCCGAGGTGCGGACCGCCTCCGAGGACGGCCATCGCGGCCACCAGGGCTACGTCACCGACCTGCTCGGGGTGATGCTCAAGGGCGACGCGGCCGCCGCCGGCTGCGTCTACGCCTGCGGCCCGCCGGCGATGCTCGAGGTGGTGCGGGCGATGTGCGCCGAGCGCCAGGTGCCCGCCGAGCTGGCGATGGAGACGCCGATGGCGTGCGGCTTCGGCTCCTGCTTCGGCTGCGCGGTCCCGGTCGCCGGCGGCGGCTACATCAGGCTCTGCGTCGACGGCCCGGTCGTGCGTGCGGACGAGCTCGAGACGGCGCTGGTCGCGGGGTCGGGACATTGACCGTGACGTTCTGCGGGATCGAGCTCGAGCACCCGGTGATCAACGGCTCCGGGACCTTCGACGCGATTGCGGCGCGGCGGGCGTTCGGCGACGAGCTCGACCGCCGGTTCCCGTTCAGCATGTTCGTATCGAAGACGATCACGCCGGAGCCGCGCGCGGGCAACCCGCCGCCGCGGCTGTACGAGACCGCGACCGGGATGATCAACTCGATCGGGCTCCCGAACAAGGGGCTCGAGGGATTCCTGGCGGCCGATCTGCCGCAGCTGGCGCCGGTGCCGGTGCCCCTCTGCGTCTCGGTGATGGCGACCGATCGGGAGGGCTTCGCCCGCCTGGTCGAGGCGGTCGGGTCCCGGGACGAGGTCGCGGCGATCGAGCTCAACGTCTCCTGTCCCAACGTCAAGTCCGGTCTGATCGTCGGCGAGCAGCCGACCGAGACGCTCGCCCTCTGCGAGGCGCTGCGCCCGCTGACCGCGAAGCCGCTGGTGGTGAAGCTGACCCCGAACACCGCCGACCCGGCGGCGGTCGCGGCCGCGGCCGCCGAGGGCGGGGCGGACGCGGTCTCGCTGATCAACACGGTGCGGGCCTTCGGGCCCGACCCGGCGACCCTGGGTCCCTGGCTCGGCGCCGGCTCCGGCGGGCTCTCGGGGGCCGCGGTGCGGCCGATCGCGCTCGAACAGGTGCGGCGGGTCGCGGCGGCGGTCTCGATCCCGGTGATCGGCATGGGCGGGATCGAATCCGGGGCGGACGCGGCCGCGTTCGTCGCCGCCGGGGCGACCTTGATCGCGGTCGGCACAGCCAGCTTCCGCGACCCGCTGGCGGCCGAGCGGGTGCGCCGCGAGCTCGCCGGGCTCGGGCTCGAGAGCGGGGTCGGCGCGTCCGTCGCGTCGACCTCAACCTGAGGTCGAACCGAATTTCCCCCAAAACCGACAGATCCCCCTTGCGCCTCGCTGCCCCGCGGATATACTCGCCGCCGCCGATGGCCTCCGCCTCCGTCGACACGACATCCGCCGCCGTTCCCGAAAGATCACGAGAGCAGCGGATGCGGGCTCTTCGGAGGGCGAACGAGATCCGATCGGCCCGCGCCCAGCTCAAACGCGACCTCAAGGCAGGCAAGGTGAAGGTCGAGCAGCTGCTGCTCGACCCGCCCGACTACGTGCTCTCGGCGAAGACCTTCGACATGATCCTCGCGGTCCCCAAGTACGGCCGCGTGAAGGCGAACAAGATCCTCACCCAGTGCCGGATCTCGCCCTCGAAGACGATCGGCGGGCTCTCCGAGCGCCAGCGCGCCGAGCTGGTCCAGTTCCTGCGGCGCTAGGCCGCCGTCCCGCGCCGTAGGCTGGCGCGCCGTGGCCAAGGTCTTCGTCATCACCGGCCCGTCCGGGGTCGGCAAAGGGACGCTGATCAAGCTCCTGCGCGAGCGGGTCCCCGAGCTCGCGCTCTCGATCTCGGCGACCACCCGGGCGCCGCGGGCCGGGGAGGAGGACGGCCGCGATTACTACTTCCTGACCCCGGAGCAGTTCGCCGAGCGGGCCGCGGCCAACGACTTCCTCGAGCACGCCTCCTACAGCGGCCACCGCTACGGGACGATGCGCTCCGAGGTCGAGCGCCGGCTCGAGGCGGGCGAGTCGGTGGTGCTCGAGATCGAGGTCCAGGGAGCGCGCCAGGTGCGCGCGGCGATGTCCGAGGCGGTGCTCGTATTCATCGCCCCGCCCGGGCCCGAGGCGCTGCGCGAGCGGCTCGAGCGCCGCGGCACCGACGATCCCGAGGCGATCTCCGAGCGCCTGCGGACGGCCGAGATCGAGCTCGAGGCCCAGCAGGAGTTCAAGCACGTGGTCTGCAACGACGAGCTCGAGCGCGCCGCCGAGGAGCTGGAGCGGATCGTCCGCGGCGAGCTCGCCGCCGGCGGCTGAGCGCCGCCGCGCCGCTACACTCATCGCCGATGATCAAGCCCAGAGTCGACGAACTGCTCGAACGCACCGACAGCCACTACGCCGCGGTGGTGGTCGCGGCCAAGCGCGCCCGCCAGCTGAACAGCTATTACCGCGCACTCGGCGAGGGCTCCTACGAGGAGTACACGCCGCCGATGGTCGAGACCCAGACCGGCAACTACCTGACGATCGCCCTGGAGGAACTCGCCCAGGGCAAGATCGACTACCGCTACCGCGTCTAGCGCGGCGCGCCGGCCCCGCAACCGCTCGCCCGCGAGCGCGCCCCGACGGGGCGTAGCCTTAGCCCATGGCCCGGATCCTGCTCGGTGTGAGCGGCGGCATCGCCGCCTACAAGGCGCTCGAGCTCGCGCGCCTGGCGACCAAGCGCGGGCACGGCGTCCGGGTGCTGATGACGCCCACCGCCGGGCGCTTCGTCGGCGCCGCCTCGTTCGAGGGCATCGTCGGCGCACCGGTGCTCACCGACGAGTTCGAGCGCGATCCGCTGCGGGGCTCGTTCCCCGGCGACGAGCCGCCCGCGCATGACCCGATCGGCCACCTCGAGCTGGTCGCCAACGCGGACGCCTACCTGGTCGCGCCGGCCTCGGCGAACACGCTCGCCAAGCTCGCCGCCGGGATCTGCGACTCGATCCTGACCACGGCCTTCCTCGCCTGCACGGCGCCGCGGCTGGTGGCGCCGGCGATGAACGACCGGATGTACGCCGACGCCGCCACCCAGGCGAACCTGGCGACCCTGCGCGAGCGCGGGATCGTGGTGATCGAGCCCGACAGCGGCGCGCTCGCCTCGCGCGGGGAGTTCGGCACCGGCAGGCTGCCCGACCCCGAGCGGCTGCTCGCGGAGCTCGAGGCGCAGCTGCCGGCGCCCGCCGGTTCCTGGGACGGCCTCCGGATCCTGGTCACGGCCGGCGGCACCCGCGAGCCGATCGACCCGGTGCGCTTCATCGGCAACCGCTCCAGCGGCCGAATGGGCGTCGCGCTCGCCGCCGCCGCGGCCCGTCGCGGCGCCGACGTCACCCTGATCGCCGCCAACCTCGGCGTCCGGCCGCCGGCCGGAATCGAGACGATCGCGGTCGAGACGACCGCCGAGCTCGGCGCCGCCGTCCGCGACCGGGTCGAGGGTGCCCACGTGCTGCTGATGGCCGCCGCCCCGGCTGACTTCCGAGCCGCCGCCCCGGAGCGGTCGAAGATCTCGCGCACCGCCGACGGCGGGCTCGAGCTGCGCCTGGAGTCGACCGAGGACATCCTCGCCGGGGTCGCCGCGGACCGGCGCCCGGACCAGACCCTGGTCGGGTTCGCCGCCGAGACCGGCGCGGACGCGATCGGACGGGCGCGCGAGAAGCTCGAGCGCAAGGCGGTCGACGCGATCGTCTTCAACGATGTCTCGCGACCCGAGATCGGGTTCGAATCGGCGGACAACGAGGTGACGATCGTCGAGCGCGCCGGCGAGCACCACGTGCCGCTGGCGTCCAAGGACGAGGTCGCCGAGGCGATCCTCGACCGGGTCGAGGCGATCCGGTCCGAGGTGGAGAGCGCGACCTGAGCGGCTCGTAGAATCGTCGTCATCTTCGACGACACCTACAAGCTCTATCGCAAGGGCGTCGAGCTGCTCGAGGACGGGAGCTTCGGCGAGGCGACGGTGCCGCTGGCGGAGGTCGCCAGGCGCGCACCGGAGAAGACCTCGGTCCGCGAAGCGCTCGGCCGCGCCTACTTCCGCAACCGCCAGTTCGCCGAGGCGGCGACCGAGTTCGAGGCCGTGATCGAGGCCCACCCGGTCGACGACTACGCCCACTTCTGCCTCGGCAGGGCGCTGAGCAAGACCGGCGAGCGCGACCGCGCGCGCCACCATCTGGCGCTGGCCTCGAACCTGCGCCCGGAGCGCAGCGACTACCGCCTCTACCGCGACCGGCTGCGCCGGGCGTCCTAGCCGCCGCTTGCGGGCGCTGGTCCAGCGGGTGAGCCGGGCGGCGGTCCGCGTCGAAGCCGCCGAGGTTGCCGCGATCGGCCCCGGTCTGCTGGTCCTGCTCGGGGTGGCGGTCGGCGACGGCGACCCCGAGGCCGACCGGCTCGCCGACAAGATCCGGGCGCTGCGCGTGTTCGAGGACGAGGCCGGGCGCATGAACGAGCCGCTCGGCGAGCGCGAGGTTCTCTGCGTGAGCCAGTTCACCCTGCTCGCCGACACCCGCAAGGGCAACCGCCCGAGCTACGTCGGCGCCGCCGCGCCCGACCTCGCCGAGCCGCTGTACGAGCGCTTCTGCGAACGGCTCGGCGCGAAGCGCGGCATCTTCGGCGCCAGGATGGAGGTCGAGCTGGTCAACGACGGCCCGGTGACCCTGGTGTTGGAGGCCCGGCCGCGGGCCTGAAAACCGCCTTCGCGAGCGCGAGGTGCGGGGCTATACTGGGCTCACCTTCTCCAGTACCCGAACCCTGTGAGTGGTGGGCCCGGGCCCACCTTTTTTTTCGCAGTTTCGGGGCGGAGGAGCCGAGATACGAGGAGACCCAGGCGACAGTGAGCGAACTTGAACAGCTACAGACAACGATCGAGACCCGGATCGCGCAGTTCGATCCCGAGGTCGAGCTGATCGCGCTCGAGCGCCCGGCCGGGGAGACCCTGCGGCTCTACATCGACCGTCCCGGAGGCGTCGACCTGGAGCTCTGCGAGCGGGTCACCGGCGAGCTTCGGGACCTGCTCGAGCGCTACGCGCTCGAGGTCTCCTCGCCCGGCGCCGACCGGCCGCTGACCAAGCCCGAGCACTTCCGGCGCTTTCTCGGCCGCAAGGTCAAGGTGCGGACGAGCGAGGCGATCGCCGGCCGCCGCAGCTTCACCGGGACCCTGACCGACGCCGACGAGGAAGCCGTCTGCGTCGACGCCGATGGCTCGGCCGTCCGTATCCCGCTGGCTGGCATCCGCCGGTCGAACCTGATCCCAGAGTTTGGAGGAAGCCTTTGAGTCGCGAGATCGTTGAGGCCCTGCACGGCCTCGAGCAGGAGAAGGGGATCGACGCCGAGACGCTGATGGCGGCGCTCGAGGACGCCCTGCTGTCCGCGTACAAGAAGAGCCCCGGGGCGGCCAAGTACGCCCGCGTCGACCTCGACCGCGACACCGCCGACTTCCGCGTCTACGAGCTGATCCTGCCGCCGGAGCTGGAGGAGAAGCTGCTCGCCCAGGTCGCCGAGGAGCAGGAGCCGACCGTCGATCCGGAGACGGGCGAGCTGCGCGAGCCCGAGGAGCCCGAGCTCGACCCCGAGATCCTCGCCCCGTACGAGTCGCAGATCCAGTCGCGCGACGTGACCCCGGACGACTTCGGGCGGATCGCCGCCCAGACCGCGAAGCAGGTGATCCTGCAGCGGATCCGCGAGGCCGAGCGCCAGATGATGTACGACGAGTACCAGGACCGCGTCGGCGAGCTGATCACCGGGATCATCCAGCAGTCCGACAACCGCTACACGCTGGTCCAGCTGCGCGAGCGGGTCGAGGCATTGCTGCCGCGCTCCGAGCAGGTCTGGAACGAGCGCTACGACCACGGCATGCGGGTCAAGGCCGTGATCACCGACGTCTCCGCCGAGGGCAAGGGCCCGAGCATCGTCGTCAGCCGCCGCAGCCCGGAGCTGATCAAGGAGCTGTTCGAGCTCGAGGTGCCCGAGATCGCCGACGGCCTGGTCGAGATCGTCGGCGTCGCCCGCGAGCCCGGCTACCGGTCGAAGATCGCCGTGATCTCGCACGCCGACGGCGTCGACCCGGTCGGCGCCTGCGTCGGCCCGCGCGGCTCCCGGGTGCGGATGGTCGTCTCCGAGCTTCGCGGTGAGAAGATCGACATCATCCCCTACAACGAGGAGCCCGCACGGTTCGTCGCCAAGGCGCTCTCGCCGGCCCGGGTCCGCGAGGTCCTGGTCGACGACGACACCAAGGAGGCGACCGTGATCGTCCCCGACGACCAGCTCTCGCTGGCGATCGGACGCGAGGGCCAGAACGCCCGCCTCGCCGCCAAGCTCACCGGCTGGAAGGTCGACATCAAGTCGCAGACCGAGTTCGTCGAGGCCGACGACATGGACTACGACGAGGGCGAGGAGCAGGCCGACGGGCGCTGCGCCGCGGTGCTCTCCGCCGGCCGCCGCTGCCCGAACGCGGCGCTCGACGGCTCCCGCTTCTGCGGCCTGCCCCAGCATCAGGCGCTGGCCCGCTTCGGCACCAACCAGGTGACCGTGCTCGGCGCCCTCTCGGACGCCGAGGTGGCGGTGCTCGCCAACCCGGACGCCGCAGAGGGCGACGTCGCCACGCTGGTCGCGCGCGCCGAGGCCGAGTTCTCCGAGCCGGAGGCCGGCGAGGAGGCCGAGGCACCCGCGGAGGAGCCCGAGGCGCCCGCCGCCGAGGCGGACGCTCCGGCCGAGCCGGTCGAGGACGAGGCCACCGAGCAGCCCGAGGCGCCCGCGGAGGAGCCCGCCGACGTGCCGGTGGAGGAGGTCGCCGCCGAGGCCGAGCTGATCGAGGCCGAGGAGGAAGCGGCGGAGGCGGTCGAGGCCGATGAGTCCGACGAGCCCGAGGACCCGGCGGTCGACGCCGACACCGAGGGCGCGGCCGAGGCCGAGGAGACCGCGGAGGCGCAGCACTAAGTTGGCCCGCAAGCGAGTTCATGAGATCGCCAAGGCGCGCGGCCTGACCAGCAAGGAGGTCCTCGCGGCGCTGAACGCCGCCGGGATCGAGGCCAAGGCCGCCGCCTCGAGCGTCGAGGAGGCCGACGCCCTGAAGGCGCTCGAAGCCGTCAACGGCGGCGGCGCCTCGCCCGCGGCCGCGGAGCCGAAGGAGGCCGCGAAGCCGAAGCGCGAGGCGCAGCCCAAGACCGAGGCGGCCGCGCCGAAGCGCGAGGCGCAGGCGAAGCCCGCCGGCAACGGCCAGGCGAAGCCGGTGCGCCCGGTGCAGCCCGCCGGCGACGGCGCCGGCCAGAAGAAGCGCCGCCGGGTCGTGATCGACTCGCAGGCGTCGCGCCGCGATCAGATGCAGAACGCGCCGCCGCGGCGCCCGCCGCGACGCCGCGGAGGACGCCGCCGTCGCCCCTTGCTGGAGGAGCCGCCGCTCGGGCCGGTCGTCGAGGAGGCCCAGCCCGCGCTCAAGATCCCCTCGGGCGCGACCGTGCGCGAGGTTGCCGAGATCTTCGGGGTCGGCAGCGCCGACGTGATCAAGCAGCTGATGCAGCTGGGCGAGATGGCGACCCTGACCCAGACGCTCTCCGACGAGACGATCTCGGTGCTCGCCGACGCGCTCGATCGCGAGGTCGAGATGGTCAGCGCCGCCGAGGAGCCGGTCGAGGAGCAGGTCCACGACGACTCCGAAGAGGACCTCGTCGACCGCCCGCCGGTGGTCACGATCATGGGCCACGTCGACCACGGCAAGACCTCGCTGCTGGACGCGATCCGCGAGACCGAGGTTGTCGCCGGCGAGGCCGGCGGGATCACCCAGCACATCGGCGCCTACCAGGTGCACCAGGACGGCAGGACGATCTCGTTCATCGACACGCCGGGCCATGCCGCGTTCACCGCGATGCGGGCCCGCGGTGCCGACGTCACCGACATCGTCGTCGTCGTGGTCGCTGCCGACGACGGCGTGATGCCGCAGACCGTCGAGGCGATCGACCACGCGCGCGCCGCCGACGTGCCGATCCTGGTCGCGATCAACAAGATCGACCTCGAGGCGGCGAACCCCGACAAGGTCAAGGGCGAGCTCGCGAGCCAGGGCCTCAACCCCGAGGACTGGGGCGGTGAG
>DASPGZ010000206.1:0-4267 GCA_035620355.1 Solirubrobacterales bacterium
CGACACCCTCGCCCGCGAGCTCGTGGATCCGGTCTTCGGGGTTCCCGAGGCCTACGCATCCCCGGACGCGATCCTTGCCGCGTACGGCTATGCGGCGCAGATCTATTGCGACTTCTCCGGCTACACAGACATCGCGATCGGCCTCGCGCTGCTGATGGGCTTCGTCTTCCCGCAGAACTTCAACAACCCCTACCGGGCGACCGGCTTTCGCGACTTCTGGCGCCGCTGGCACATGACCCTGTCTCGCTTCCTGCGCGACTACCTCTACATCCCGCTCGGCGGCAGCCGCGGCGGCCGCCTCTTCACCTACCGCAACCTGATGATCACGATGGTCCTCGGCGGGCTCTGGCACGGGGCGGCCTGGACCTTCGTCCTCTGGGGAGCCTTCCACGGCGCGATGCTGGTCACCGAGCACGCTCTCGACGGCCGCATCGGCCGCCGCACCCCGGTCTGGCTGCGCTGGGCCGGGACCTTCCTCGCCGTCTGCTTCGCCTGGATCCTGTTCCGCTCGCCCGACCTCGACCTCTTCTGGACCTTCCTCGAGCGCCTGGTCGACCCGGGGCCGGCGACGCTGTGGACGGTGCCGGTGGTGGCGATGGTGGTGGCGGTGATCGGGATCCAGCTGCTGCCGCCGCGGCCGCTCGAGCGCCTGCAGCTGCGGATCGAGCGCCTGGAGCCGCTGGCGCTCGCCCTGGCGCTCGCGATCGTCATCCTTGTGGTCGGCGCGACCGTGCCGAGCCAGGGCGTTCCTCCGTTCATCTACTTCCAGTTCTGACCTCCCGAGGCGAGTAGCGACCAACGTGACCCAGCACGACGACGACTCAGAGATCGGCCGCTTCGAGCGCCGCGGCCAGCACGTCTACAGCGCCCGCGACGCGGTCGGGGCGGTCGCGCTCGTCGCCCTGCTCCTGGTCCTGTTCTCGGGCGGCTCGATCCGCGACGCGGCCGCCCAGATCGATCCCGGGATCGGCCAGGACGTGGTCGAGGCCGTCGGCGGGCCGACCGACTGGGTGGCCGACCGGCTGCCGCTCGACGAGGCCCAGCGCGAGCTCACCGCCGGGCTCTCACCCGATACCGAGCTCACCGGCGGCGGCTTCGACGAGGCGGCCGCGGCAACCCCCGGCGCCGCACGCGTGCCCCCGGTCACCCCCGACGCCTTCGATCCCGCTTCGATCGGCGCCCCGCCGCCGCCGAAGGTTCCGCTCGAGACGCTCCTGGTCACCGGCGACTCGCTCTCGACCCCGCTCGACACCGAGCTCGCCCGGCGCCTCTCGGCCGACGGGATCGAGGTGATCCGCGACCCGCATCTGGGCACCGGGATCTCGAACTCGGACCTGATCGACTGGGGCGAGGTCTCGACCGGCCAGGTGGCCGACGCCGAGCCCGACGCGGTGGTCGTCTTCATCGGCGCCAACGAGGGCTACGGGATGACCGGCCCCGGTGGCCAGGAGGTCGAGTGCTGCGGGCCCGAGTACGCGGCGATCTACGCCAACCGGGTGCGCCAGGTGATGGACAACTACCGCCGCGACGGCGCCGCCAAGGTGTACTGGCTCACGGTGATGACCCCGCGCGACCCCGACGCGGCGCGGGTCAGCAGGCTCGTCAACGAGTCGATCCGGGTCGCCGCCCAACCCTGGGCGAGCCAGATCCGGGTCGTCGACACGGTCCCGGTCTTCACCCCGGGTGAGCGCTACTCCGACACGATCGAGGTCGACGGGCGCGAGCAGATCGTGCGCGAGTCCGACGGCATCCACCTGAACGCCGAAGGCTCGGCGATCGCCGCCGACCTGGTACTCGAGCGCATCGACGAGGACTTCACGCGCTAGAGCGGCCGGCGGCGATCCGCGCCGCCCGGATCAGGTGTTCTCGGCGAACGTCTGCTTGAACCTCTTCGACCCCTTGACGCACTTGGCCTTCGCGTTCAGCTGCGCCGGGGACTCGTCGAGGATCTTCGTCTTGCAGCTGTAGCCCTTGACCGACTTGCAGGTCCCGTCGGCGCCGCCGTTGGCATGGCGGCACTCGTGGAACTTGAGCACCAGCTTCTTACCCTTGTCGCAGCTGACCCCGCTGACCTTGAGCGTGTAGACGTAAGAGGCGCCCAGGTTGCGCTGCTCCGAGGTGCTCAGCGGGCACCCTGCCTTGCCGGCGGTCGCCGCGGTGCCGGACGCCGGCGCGGCCCCTGCCGGGAGCGCGGCGATCGCGAGCGTCGCGGCGGCGCACGCGAGCGCGGCGCCGGTCTTCGTCCAAGCCTTCATCACTACCTCCAATAGGTGTCGTTCCCCCGCCTTGAAGCGGCGATTCTAAACCGCTCCGTGCGACGAATAGGCTCGCGGCCGAATGGAGATCGATCTCTCCAACCTGCTCGTGGTCGCCGGCGTCGCCGTGCTCGCGCCGGTGCTCGCCGACCTCTCGCGGCGGGCGCGCCTGCCGACCGTGGTCGCCGAGATCTTCCTCGGCATCCTCGTCGGCCCCGAGCTGCTCGGGCTCGCCGAGCTCGACGGGATCCTGGACGCGCTCTCGACCTTCGGGCTCGCCTTCCTCTTCTTCCTCGCCGGGATCGAGATCGACTTCGAGCGCATCCGCGGGGCGCCGGCGCGCGCCGGCGCCCTCGGCTGGCTGCTCTCGGTGGTGCTCGGGGGGGTCGTCGCGCTCGCCCTCCACCTGAGCGGCGTCATCCACGCGACGGTGCTCGTCGCCCTGGCCCTGACGACGACCACGCTCGGGACCCTGATGCCGATCCTGCGTGATTCGGGGGTGCTCGATCAGCGCTTCGGCCGCTTCGTCGTCGGCGCCGGGACCGCCGGCGAGTTCGGGCCGATCGTGCTCGTCTCGGTGATCCTCGCCTTCGACGCGGACGAGCCGCTGCGGGCGACGCTGCTGTTCGCCTTCGCGGCGATCGTCGTCGTCGCGACCGTGATCGCAGTACGGGCTCGGCCGGCCCGCGTCGTCCGCCTGCTGCAGACGACGATGGGGACCTCGGGCCAGCTCGCCGTGCGCCTGTCGCTGCTGCTGGTGATCGCGCTCGCGGCACTCGCGGCCGAGTTCGGCCTCGACGTGATCCTGGGCGCGTTCGCGGCCGGGATCCTGGTCGGGATCGTGATCCGCGACAGCGAGGCGCGTGAGTTTCTCGGCAAGCTCGACGCGGTGGGCTACGGCTTCTTGATCCCGGTCTTCTTCATCACAACCGGGATGGGCTACGACCTCGACGCACTCGGCGAGGACCCGGCGACCCTGCTGATGGTCCCCGGGTTCACGCTGCTGTTCCTGGTCGTCCGCGGCCTGCCGGCGATGCTGCTCTACCGCAAGGCGCTGCCACGCCCGGACCGGATCGCGCTGGCGCTGTTCTCGGCCGCGGCGCTGCCATTGCTGGTGGCGATCACCCAGATCGGCCTCGACACTCACACGATGCGGAGCGAGGTCGCGGTCTCGCTGATCGGCGCCGGGATGCTCTCGGTGCTGATCTACCCGCTGCTGGCGCTGCTCGTCCACCGCCGCGGCGAGCGGGTCGAGCCGCCGGGCTAGCGCTCGTCTCGTTCGAGCAGCGAGCGCAGCCGCTCGAGCGAGCGGCGCGCCTCGCGCGAGCCCGGAGCCGCGGCGAGCAGCCCGCCGGCCGCCTTCCCGAGCACGCCGCCCGGGAGCGCAAACCGGTTCTCGTAGTCGAACCGGGTGCCGCCGTCCTCGGCGGCGAGCCGGTACTCGACCTCGGCGGTCGACCCGGCCGGACCCTCCCCCTCCCACCGCGCCCGCCGCGGTCGCTCGGCCTCGAGTACCCGCCAGCGGACCTTGAACGACTTCCCGGCCAGCCGCAGCTTCTGGGTGAACTGATCGCCGGCGTCGAGCGGGCTCGGGGCGTCGCCCTCGAGCGAGTCGTGGGTGGTGACCCAGAGCTCCAGCCGCGCCGGGTCCATCACGGTGTCCCAAACCCGCTCGGGATCGGCGTCGAGGACGATCGATTCGCGGACGGCGCGGGCCACTTCAGGCGGTCGCCGCGACGCCGTCGATCGCCTCGGCGAGCACCGCGTCGAGCCGCCGGGGCACGGTCGTGAACAGCTCGGCGCCGCTCGGGTCCTCGACCACGGTCGGGGTGGTCAGTCCGCGGCTGATCTCCGAGGCGACCTCGGGATCGCCCGAGGTGATCGCCGCGGCGCCGGCGGCGACCGTCGCCGGGCGGGCGATCTCGGGCGACATCGCGATCCGCCGCGGCGGCTTGCGCCCGAGCGCCGCCGCCATCTCGTTGACCAGGTCGAGGTGGGTGACCACCTCGGGG
>DASPGZ010000207.1:0-9255 GCA_035620355.1 Solirubrobacterales bacterium
GCGCACGGTCGAGGCGGTGATCGTGCAGGCCGCCGACGCGGTCTCGGGCGCCCGGCCCGGCGCCCGTGGGGACGCGCTCGAGCAGTACGTCGGGCGCTTGCGCGACCTGGAGGAGATCGCCACCCGCCACGCGGGGGTGGAACGCGTGTTCGCGATGCGCGCCGGCCGCGAGATCCGGGTGATCGTCGATCCGGGGGAGGTCGATGACGAGCGCGCGGCGCTGATCTCGCACGAGATCGCCGCCGCGGTCGAGAACGAGGTCGAGTACCCCGGCCGGATCAAGATCACGGTGATCCGCGAGAGCCGGGCGACCAGCTACGCGAGCTGACCCGGGCCGAGCAGCCCTGGGGCGCGGCCACCGGCGCCGGGGAAGCCGCGGGGTGTTCTAGGATCCGCCGCGCATGAACGACACCGTGTTCTACGTCCTCGGCCTCAGCCTGGTCGCGATCGCGCTGATCGTCTCATTCGTCGGCCTGCGCTGGGAGAAGTTCCCGTCCTCGCGGGCGTTGCTGGTGGGCGGCACGGTGGCGATCGCGGCGCTGGTCGCGGCGACCGCGGTGTTCGCCTGGCGCAACGCCGAGGACGAGCAGGAGCACCGCGAGCACGAGCTCGCCGAGGCGTCGGAGGAGAACGCCGCCGAGGGCGACGAGCTCGAGGCCGCGGAGGAGGTCGGCAGCGGGGTCGCCGAGGAGACGACCACCACGAGCACCGCCGGTGGCGCCGACACGGCGACGATCGACCAGGGGTCGCAGGTGTTCGCCTCGGCCGGCTGCACCGGCTGTCACACGCTCGCCGACGCCGGCTCCAACGGGACCACCGGCCCGGACCTCGACGGCGCGCTGAAGGGCAAGCCGGAGTCGTTCATCCGCACCTCGATCGTCGACCCGAACGCCGAGATCGAGCAGAACTACCCGCCGAACGTGATGCCCGACAACTACGGCACCGAGCTCAGCCCCGAGGACCTCGACGCGCTGGTCGCCTACCTGCACCAGGCGACCGCGGGCGGCGGCTAGGCGCACGCGGGCGGGCGCCGGCGCGCGCCCCGCTCCGGCTCCTAAGATTCGCGCGGTGAGCGGCAAGCGCTACCACGTGACCACCTTCGGGTGTCAGATGAACGAGCACGATTCGGAGCGGATGAAGGGAATGCTCGAGTCGCTCGGCTACAGCGCCGCGGCCGAGCGCGACGAGGCCGATCTGATCCTCTTCAACACCTGCTCGATCCGCGAGGCGGCCGACAGCCGCTTCATCGCCCATCTGGGGCAGGCGAAGCGGCTCAAGTCCGAGAACCCCGAGCGGGTCGTCGGCGTCGGCGGCTGCTGGGCCCAATCGGTGAAGGACGAGGTGTTCGAGCGCTTCCCGTTCGTCGACGTCGCCTTCGGCCCGGGGCAGATCGGCCGCCTGGCCGAGTTCCTCGCCTCCGACTCGATCACCGCCCAGGGGTACTTCGACTTCGAGGGCTTCGCCGGCCACCTGCCGATGAAGCGCGAGCGCGAGTTCCAGGCCTGGCTGCAGATCTCGCAGGGCTGCAACTGCCGCTGCTCGTACTGCATCGTGCCCTCGACCCGCGGGCGCGAACAGAGCCGTGACCCGGTCGAGCTGGCCGCCGAGGTCGAGGCGCTCGCCGCGGACGGCGTCCGCGAGGTCACCCTGCTGGGCCAGAACGTCAACTCCTACGGGCGCGACCTGCCGCGGGAGCGCAAGACCAGCTTCGCCGAGCTGCTCGGACGCATCGACGCGGTCGACGGGATCGAGCGGATCCGCTACACGAGCCCGCACCCCAAGGACATGCGCGAGGACGTGATCCGCGCCCACGCCGAGCTCCCGGCGCTCTGCGAGCACATCCACCTGCCGCTGCAGTCCGGGTCGAGCCGGATCCTGAAGGCGATGCGGCGCACCTACGACCGGCGGCGATACCTCGACCGGGTGGCGCTGATCCGCGAGCACGTCCCCGACTGCGCGCTGACCACCGACGTCATCGTCGGCTTCCCGGGCGAGACCGAGGCCGACTTCGCCGAGACCCTGGAGCTGGTCGAGGAGGTCGCCTACGACGGCGCCTTCACCTTCGTTTTCTCGCCGCGCCGGGGCACCGAGGCGGCGATGCTCGGCGACCAGGTCCCGCACCCGGTGAAGCGCGAGCGGATGGAGCGGCTGGTCGAGGCGGTCCAGCGGCGGGCCCGCGAGCGGGCGCAGCGCTTCGTCGGCCGGACGATGGAGGTCCTGGTCGAGGGCAACGCCCGCCGCGACCCGAGCCAGCTGCGCGGCCGCGCCCGCCACAACAAGGCGGTCAACTTCGAGGGCACCGCGTCGCCGGGCGAGCTGGTCGAGGTCGAGATCGCCTCGGCGACCTCGCAGACGCTGACCGGGCACGAGCGCCTGCTCAGCCGCGCCTGACGCGTCAGCGAACGCGCCTCAAAGGCCGTGATTGGGCCACTGCGGGTCCTCGCCGCGCTTGAAGGCCGAGGCGCCGATCGCGTGCGAGTCGCGTCGCCAGAACATCGACAGCGACGCCTCGATCTCCTGGCGCAGGCGTTCCTCATAGGTGCGCCCGACGTTGCGGACGACGGTCTCCTTGTCGGTCCGGATCGCGCCCTGGGGCAGCGCGGCGATCTCGCGGGCGAGCTCCAGCGCCCGCGGCAGCGCCTGGCCCTCGTCGACGACCTCGTTCGCGAGTCCGATCGCCAGCGCCTCCGCGGCGTCGACCGGCCGCCCGGTGATGATCAGCTCCATCGCCTTCGCGTAGCCGACCACCAGCGGGAGGCGAACGGTCATCCCGTCGCCCGCGACGATGTTCCAGCGTCGTTCGAGGGCGCCGAAGACGGCGTTTCGGGCGACGATCCTGATGTCGGCGAGCAGCGCGTTCTCGAGCCCGGCGGCGACCGCCCAGCCATTGACGGCGGCGATCACCGGCTTGAACACGTCGACGCGCCGGGTGTAGCCGCAGTCGCCGGGCGAGTCGTAGACGTGGGTGCGGAACTCGTCCCACTCCGGCCGCGGCCAGTCGGCGGCATCCTGAAGGTCCCAGCCGGCGCAGAAGGCGTCGCCGGTGCCGGTGACGACGAGCACGAACGCCTCGTCGTCGTCGCGAAACCGCCGCCAGGCGTGGTGCAGCTCCTCGTTCATCCGCCGCGAGACCGCGTTTCGCTGGTCGGGCCGGTCGTAGGTGAGTACCGCGACGTGGTCCGCGAGCTCGTACTTGATCTGCTGATAGTCCATTCGTCCTCCTGGGTCACGACTACGATTGCCGCGCGATGCGGGTTCTGGCCATATTCGGGCCAACCGCGGTCGGTAAGACGGGCGTCGCGATCGAGACGGCGAAGCTCCTCCGCGACCGCGGCGAGGACCCGGTGGCGATCTCCTGCGACGCGATCCAGGTCTACCGCGAGCTCGAGATCGTCTCGGGAGCGGCGAGCGGCGCCGAGCGGGCCCAGCTCGAGCACCGGCTGCTCGGGATCGCAGACCTCGACGAGGAGTTCTCGGCCGGCCGCTTCGCCCGCCTCGCGCACGCGGAGATCGACGCCCTGCTCGGCGAGGACAGGCGCCCGATCGTGGTCGGCGGCACCGGCCTCTACATGCGCGCGGCGCTCGCCGACCTCGACCTGCGCCCGCCGGTGCCCGCCGAGGTGCGGGCGGCGGTTGAGGCGGAGCTCGAGCGGCGCGGGCCCGAGGCCCTGCACGGCGAGCTCCCCGAGGAGCTGGCCTCGGGGGTGCACCCGAACGACCGCAAGCGGATCGCGCGGCTGACCGAGCTCTCGCGGCTGGGGATCGGCGCCCACCCGTCGGGCTCGGGGATGTGGAGCGAGGGACTGCGGGTGCCGACGCTGCTGGTCGGGCTGACGATCGAGCGGGATGAGCTGCGCGAGCGGATCGGCGCCCGAGCGGGGGAGATGGTCCGGCTCGGGGCGGAGCAGGAGGTCCGCAACGCCGACCTCGCCGGGGCTCAGCGGACCGCGCGGGCGGCGATCGGCTTCGACGAGCTGCTCGAGGGCGACGCGGAGGCGATGGAGCGGGCCCAGTGGCGCTACGCGCGGCGCCAGCTGACCTGGATGCGGCGGATGGAGGACGTCGTCCAGCTCGACCGCAGCGGGCGCTCGAATGCCGATGTCGCCGCCGAGATCGTCGCGATGCTCGACCGCGGATAGCCTTGCCGCCCATGCGCTTCGAGAAGTGGCAGGCGCTCGGCAACGACTACATCGTCTGCGAGGCCGAGGCGCTCCCCTGGGAGCTGACCCGCGAGCGGATCCGGCGGATCTGCGACCCCCACTTCGGGGTCGGCTCCGACGGGATCCTGCTGTTGTCGCGGGCCGCGGACGACCGCCACGTCGCCGAGCTGCGGATCTTCAACCCGGACGGCTCCGAGGCCGAGCTCTCGGGCAACGGAGCCCGGGAGGCGGTCCTCTACCTGAGGGAGGCCGGCTGGACCGGCGAGGACACGTTCACGATCCTGACCAAGGCCGGCGAGGTGACGCCGACGATCGCCGGCCCGGGGGAGGTCTCGATGAGGATCGGGCGGGCCTCGGTGACCTCGCCCGACTACCCCGGCGGTCCGGCCGACGGCACCGGGACGCTCGAGTCGGCCGGGCGCGAGTGGCGCTTTCAGCACGTCAACGTCGGCAATCCGCAGTGCGTGATCGAGGCCGGCGACGAGGTCGAGGCGCTCGACCTCGCCGCGATCGGGCCGCCGATCGAGTCCAACACCGAGCTGTTCCCGAACCGAACCAACGTCTCGTTCATCTCGGTCGACGGCTCGCGGGTGCGCGCGCGGATCTTCGAGCGGGGAGTGGGGGAGACGCTCTCGTCCGGGACCGGGGCCAGCGGCGCTGCGGTCGCAGCCTTCCTCGGCGGGGCGCCGAGCCCGATCACGGTGGCGCTCGACGGCGGCGAGCTGGTGGTCGAGATCGAGGACGAGCTCGAGATCACCCTGATCGGCAGCGCCGAACGCGTCTATCGCGGCGAGCTCGATCCGAACTTCGTCCGCGGGCTCCCCTGAGCCGGCCGGTGAGCGCGGCCCCGAGGATCTGGCTGGTCGGTTTCGGAACCGTCGGCCGGTGGCTGGCCGAGGCCCTGGCCCGCGCGCCCGAGCACGGGCGGATCGTCGGCATCGGGAGCGCCCGCGACGGCTTCGTCGCCGACCCGGCCGGGATCGACCCCAAAGCGGCGCTGGCGCTGCGGCGCGCCGGCCGCCCGCTGCGTGATCTCACCGGGGTGGTCGGTCACACCGACGCGCTCGCCGGCATCCGGGCCGGCGACGCCGACGTTCTGATCGAGGCCGGCCTCAGCCCGGCCGCCGACGGGGAGCCCGGGCTCTCGCACATGCGCGAGGCGCTCAGCCGCGGGATCTCGGTCGTCGCCACCAACAAGTGGCCGGTGGCGCTGGCGGGGGCCGAGCTCGCGGCGCTCGCGGAGCGCAACGGGGCCGCGTTCCGAGCCGAGTCGACGGTGATGTCGGGAACCCCGCTGCTCGGCCCGCTGACCGAGGGCCTCGCCGGCGCCCGGCCGCTGGCGATCCGCGGGGTCCTGAACGCGACCAACAACTTCATCCTCACCCGCGCCGGCGAGGGGGCGAGCTACGAGGAGGCACTGGCAGAGGCGCAGCGGCGCGGGCTCGCCGAGCCCGACCCCGCGGCCGACGTCGACGGGCTCGACACCGCCGCGAAGCTGATGGTGCTCTCGGCGCTCGTCTTCGGCATCCCGCTCGGCCTCGACCGGGTCGATCGGCGCGGGATCTCCGGGCTCACCGCCGCCGAGCTGAAGGGGGCGCGCGCCGACGGCCTGCGCCTGCGCGAGGTCGCCTCGCTGGAGCCGGCGCTCGGCGGCGAGCCGCTCGCCCGGGTCGAGCCGGTGGCGCTCCACCCCGGCGACCCGCTGGCGGCGATCGAGGGGACGGCGAACGCGCTCGTCTGCGAGGTCGAGCCGCTGGGACGGATCACGATCTCCGGCCCCGGTGCCGGGCCGGAGCTGGCCGGACAGGGCGCGCTCGCCGACCTGATCGAGGTCGGGCGCGAACTGGGACGCGCCCGGGTATCGGGCGAGCGATCCGGGTAGGCACCGCCCTATCGACTGGAGCCGCAGCTACACGCCGGTACCGCAGGCGCCCGACGAGGCCTTCGCCGCCGAGGGCGAGCCGCGGGCGCTCTACGAGCCGCTGATCGCCTGGCTCGCCGAGCAGGACCCGCGGCGGCTCGCCGGCGCGGTAGCCGAGCGGATCGAAGCCGCCGGGGTGACCTTCGGCGAGCACGGCTCGTACTTCGCCCTCGACCCGGTCCCGAGGCTGATCGCAGCCGAGGAATGGGAGCGGATCGAGCGCGGGCTCGAGCAGCGGGCGCGGGCGCTGGACGCGTTCTGCGGCGACGCCTACGGCGAGCGCCGGGTGTTCGCCGGGGGCCGGCTGCCGGAGCGGCTGCTCGGTCCCGGGACTCTGCACGAGCCGCTCATGGACGGGCTCGCGGGAAACCCGCGCCGCCGCTGGGTCGACATCTGCGGCTTCGACCTCGCCCGCCGCGACGACGGCGAGATGGTCGTGCTCGAGGACAACGTGCGCACCCCGTCGGGACTGGCCTACTCGCTCGCCGCGCGCGAGGTCGTCGGCGGGTTGCTCGACGTGCGCGGGCTCGAGCCGCGGCCCGTCGATCCCGCGGCCGAGCTGCTGGCGGCGACGCTCGCGGCCGCGGCGCCGGAGGGCCTCGAGGGCCCGCCGCGGCTGGCGATCGTCACCGACGGCTCCGCCGGCCCGGCCTTCTACGAGCATCGGCGGCTCGCCGAGACGGTCGGGGGGCGGCTGGTCACGGTCGCCGAGCTCGAATCGGTGCGGGGACGGCTCTGGGCCAGGTTCGAGCGCGAGCGCGAGCCGATCGACGTGCTCTACCGGCGCACCGACGACTCGGCGCTCACCGACGAGGGAGGCGAGCTCACGGCGCTGGGGCAGCTGACGTTCGAGCCGCTGCGGGCGCAGCGGCTCGGGATCGTCAACGCCTTCGGCGCCGGGATCGCCGACGACAAGCTCGCCTACGCCTACGGCGAGGAGATGGTCCGCTTTTACCTCGGTGAGGAGCCGGCGATCCGATCGATTCCGACCTACGATCTCGCCGTGTCGGAGCAGCGGACGATGGCGCTCGAGCGGCTCGACCGGCTGGTGGTCAAGCCACGGTTCGGCCTCGGCGGCGAGGACGTCCTGATCGTCGGCGACGATGGCGCGGATGCCAGTGACGCGCGCGAGCGGATCCTCGAGGGGGGCGGCGAGCTGATCGCCCAGGACCGGATCCCGCTCTCGACCCATCCGTGCCTGACCGACGGCCGGCTGCAGCCGCGCCGGGTCGACCTGCGGGCGTTCGCGTACGCGACCGCCGACGGCTACCGGATCGCGACCGGGGGGCTGACCCGGTTCGCCGCCGATCCGGGGGCGATGGTGGTCAACTCCTCCCAGGGCGGGGGAGGCAAGGACACCTGGGTGGTCGGATGAACGAGCGGGTTGCGCCACCGCTGATCGGGGTGACGACGTCGGAGGTGCGCCCCGCCGAGCGCGCGCCGAGGGTCGAACACGCCGAGCCGCCCCGCAAGGAGATCGCCCTCGGGCTGGTCTACATGCGCGCGGTGGAGAGCGCGGGCGGGGTGCCGATCGTGCTCCCGCCGGTCCGCGACGAGGCGATCGACGCGCTCCTCGACCGCCTCGACGGGATCTGCCTCTCCGGCGGCCCCGACCTCGAGCCGCGGATCTACGACGCCGACCCCGACCCGAACTTGGGTCCGACCGAGCCCGAGTTCGACCGCTTCGAGCAACAGCTGACCAGGCGCGCCGACGAGCGCGAGATGGCGATCTTCGGGATCTGCCGCGGGATGCAGTCCCTGAACGTAGCCCGGGGCGGGACCCTGGTCCAGCACCTCCCCGAGATCACCGAGCTCGTCCACCGCCAGAGCGAGGCGGGCCACGTGCCCACGCATCGGGTCGAGATCGAGCCCCAGACCATGCTCGCCGAGCTGATCGGGGCGACGACGCTCGAGGTGAACAGCTTCCACCACCAGGCTCCGGACCGGATCGGCGAGGGGCTCGAGGTGGTCGCCCGGGCGCCGGACGGGGTGGTCGAGGCGATCGAGGACCCGCGCCGGCCGTTCTGCCTCGGGGTCCAATGGCACGCCGAGCTGATGGTCGAGCGCCCGGCCGAGGCGGCGCTCTTCGGCCGCTTCGTCGAGGCCGCGGCAGGGATCGCCGCCGCCGCCTGAGCCCGGCTAGCGCCTGGCGACCAAGAGCTCGGCGAGCCGGGCGGCGACGTAGCCGAAGGCGAAGTAGAGCGCCGGGAGCCAGAGGGCGACGCCGGCGAGCGTGTCGGCCGAGGGCGCGTACTCGGCCAGCTCGAGCTCGACGATCACGATCTCTGCCAGCGGGCCCGCGATCGCGGCGGCGAGGGCGCAGATCAATGCCGGTGCGCCGCCCCCGAGTCCGCAGGCGACGAGCGCCGCGAGCATCACGATCAGCGTGGTCGCCGGGCCCTCGGGCTCGTCGTAGACGAGCGCGGTGACCGCGTAGATCGCGAGCACCGCCGCGATCGCGGCGATCCCGACCCGGGCGTCGAAGCCGGGCCGCGGCGGCCCGAGGCGCAGCCGCAGCTCGCCCAGCGAGGCGGTCGCCAGCCCGACCAGGATCGGGAACCAGAGCGCGCTCTCCCAGACGAACGGGGTCGCGTCGTCGAGGTAGGTGGTGGTCCCGGCCTGGACGTGCCCGGCGTCGCCGACCAGCCCGCCGACGGCGCCGACGCCGAACAGGATCGCCAGCTCCGGCGCGCGCAGTCGCATCGGCCGCCAGTATCGCCGCTCGGGTAGCCTCTCGCGCCCGATGGCGCTCACCGACCCCTCCAAGCGGCTCGAGGCGATCCCGCCGTACATGTTTGCCGAGCTCGAGCGCAAAGTCGCTGCGAAGAGGGCGGACGGGATCGACGTGATCAGCCTCGGGATCGGCGATCCCGATCACCCCACCTATCCGCACGTGGTCGAGGCGATGCGGGCGGCGGTCGCCGATCCGGGCACCCACAACTATCCGTCCAACCGCGGCCGGGCCGAGTTCCGCGAGGCGTTCGCGGGCTTCTACGCGCGGCGCTTCGGGGTCGAGATCGATCCGGAGACCGAGGTGATCCCGGCGATCGGCGCCAAGGAATGCATCTACAACCTCTGCTTCGCCTTCCTCGACCCCGGCGACGCGGCGCTCGCCTCGGACCCCGGCTACCCGGTCTACACCGGCGGCCCGACCCTCGCCGGCGCCGAGGCGGT
>DASPGZ010000208.1:0-15742 GCA_035620355.1 Solirubrobacterales bacterium
CGCTCGATCGCCCGGCTCGCCTCGCGCCCGAGCGGCACGATCCGCTCCTTCGACCCCTTTCCGTGCGGACGGACGAACCCCCGCCGCAGGTCGACGTCGCCGATCTCGAGCCCGATCGCCTCGGAGGCACGCAGGCCGCAGCCGTACATGACCTCGAGCAGGGCCCGGTCGCGGAGGCTGATCGGGTCCGCCTCGCGGGCGCTCTCGAGCAGCTTGGTCACCTCGGCCTGGCTCAGGACGTGGGGAAGCTTTCGCGACTTCTGCGGCGGGGTCAGAGTCGCGGTCGGGTCGTCGGCGATCAGCTCCTCGCGGCGCAGGTGGCGGTAGAAGGAGCGCAGGCAGGCGGTCTTGCGGCTCACGGTCGCGGGGGAGCACCCCGCGCGACCGCCGTTGCCGTCCTCGTCCGCGGGCACGCCGGTCGCCAGGTCGGCGAGGAAGTCGGCGACGTCGGCGCGCACGACCTCGGTCGCCGGGCGGCCGCGGGCGCCGATGAAGGCGCCGAACTGCAGCAGGTCGGTTCGGTATGCGTCGAGCGTGTTGCGGGCCAGGCCGCGCTCGAACTCGAGGTAGGCGAGGAAGTCGAGCACCAGCGCCTCGAAGTGGGCGTCGGTCGGCGCCTCTGATCTGGGGACGGCGATCGCCATGGCGCCCGTTTCTTCCGCCCGGGCGGCTCCCCTGCCGGTGCAACGCGACTACCGCGCCTCCGGCCCCCCGAGCAGCAGCAGCCCGATCAGCGTCTTCGAGTCCGCGCATTCGCCGATCGCGGCGTCGAGCCGGTCGAGCGGCCAGGCCACCAGCTCGATCCGCTCGGCCGGGTCCGGCTCGTGCTCGGTGATCGGCTCGAGGCCGGTGGCGAGGAACAGCGTCACCTGCTCGCGGGCGAACCCCGGCGAGGTGTAGAAGCGCTTCAGCTCAGTCCACGAGCGGGCGCTCATCCCGATCTCCTCAGCGAGCTCGCGCTTCGCGCACTCGAGCGGGGTCTCCCCCTCGACGTCGAGCTTGCCGGCCGGGAGCTCGAGCAGATCGGGCTCCTCGACGGCCTCGCGGGGCTGCCGCACGAGGTACACGCACTCGCCGTCGTGGGCGACGATCCCGACCGCGCCCGGGTGGACGACGATCTCGCGCTCGGCGGTCTCCCCGTCGTCGTGGGCGAACTCCTCGATCCGGACATCGACCATCCGGCCCTCGTACACGGTCTTCGACGAGATCCGCCTCACCTTGGGGGACCTACCCGTCGACGGCCGCCGCCAACGCCCGCCCGGCGGCGAGCGGCGCGGCGAAGAACAGCGGGTCCTCGGCGATCGACCGCCCCATAGTCCGCGCCGGCAGCCCGCTGGCGGCGTAGCCGTCGAGGTCGATCGGCTCGACCGCGAGGTCGTGGTCGCCCTTGCACAGCGCGATCAGCTCCTCGAGCGCCGCCTGCGCCGATCCCCCCACGGGCGCCTCCTCGCTGAGCAGCGGCCAGCCCTCGATCTCCGCCTCGGGCACCGGGACCCGCACCGGCGCCAGCAGCAGCTCGAGCACCGACGCGGTGTGGTGGCTGAGCCCGCGGTGGCGCTCGCGCTCGTCCGAGCTCGACATCCGCGGGCAGAGCAGCGTCGGCATCCCGAGCGCCAGCGCTGCGTGGGCGGCGTCGAGCGCCGCCATCCCGCCGTGGCCGAGGCGGGTCGCCGAGCCCAGGATCCCGGGCCCGGGCCCGGCGACGACCGCCTCCCAGCCCAGCCGCCGGGCGGCCGCGTCGAGGCCCCCGACGAGGCTGATCGCCTCCTGCTCGCCGCCGTACGCGGCACCGGCGGTCACATGCCCGCAGAGCAGCTCGCGCTCGCGCAGCTCGGCCACGTCGCGCGACAGCGACCCGGGCAGCGCCGCGCCCGCGCCCTGGAGGAACCCGACCCGCAGCCCGGGACGGGCCTGGGCCGCCGCCCAGGCAACCGGCGCCAGGTGCCCGTGCAGCGAGATCACCGCGACCGGCGGCTTCGGCCCGAGCTCGTGGCTTCCGTGCTCGATCTCCACCGGGTCGACCGGATGCTGGAGCGAGCTGTAGTTGAGCTTGAACACGTGGACGCTCGCGTCGCCCGGGGCGCGCAGGCCGCGGGTCAGGTTCACGTGGACGACGTCGAAGCCACCCGAGCCGAGCCCGAGGTCGCGCGCCTCGGTGTTGACGACGACCGCGTCGCCGACCTCGGTCGGCCCGACCAGGTCCGCGTCGGCCCAGGCTGGGCGGTGCTCGCCGCCGACGTCGACCGTCAGCGGATCGAGGGCGACCACCGTCCCCCGCCGCAGCTTCAGCATGGGGTCCTCATCGCTCCGGAGACGCGGCGAGCTCCGCGATCCCCTCGCAGACGGCGAGCATCTCCCCGATCCGAGGCGCGGCGACGCGCTCCGAAGGGGTGTGGTTGGCCTCGGTGCCGTTGGCGAGCAGGACGCACTCGAAGCCGCGCGCGATCAGGGCGTTCGCGTCGCTGCCGCCTCCGGTCGCCACCTCGCGCGGCTCGATCCCGCGGCGTTCGAGCGCCTCGCGGGCGATCGCGACCGCCGGCAGGGTCGATCGCTGGCGATAGCCGCGGAAGACCTCGATCAGGTCGACGTCGACGTCGCAGCTGTGCTCGCTGGCGGCGAAGGTGCAGGCGTCGAGCATCGCCGCGGTCGTCGAGGCGACCTTCGCCTCGTCGAGCGACCGCGCCTCCGCCTCGACCCGGCAGCTGCCGGCGACCACGTTCGAGGCCACCCCGCCCGCGATTACGCCGACGTTCGCGGTCGTCTCGTCGTCGAGACGCCCGAGGTCCATCGCCCCGATCGCCGCGGCCGCCGCCTCGATCGCCGAGTGGCCGTCCTCGGGGCGGATGCCCGCGTGCGCCTCGAGCCCCTCGAACTCGGCAATCAGCCGCTGGTAGGTGGGCGCCGCGGTGATCAGCTCGCCGATCGGGCTCGCGTGGTCGAGCGCGTAGCCGAAGCGAGAGCGCAGAGCGCTCAGGTCGAGCTCCTTGGCCCCGCGCAGGCCGTCCTCCTCGGCGACCGTGAACACGAGCTCGAGCCCGGCGGCCGCGGGAGCCAGGACGTGGCGGGCGCCGAGCTCGACCAGGACGGCGACCGCGGCCTTGTTGTCGGCGCCGAGGATCGTCTCGCCGCGGCTGCGGTAGACGCCGTCGGCGAGCTCGACCTCGATCGTCCCGGGCTCCGGGACGGTGTCGAGATGGGCGAAGAACGACACCCACGCCTCGCCGCTGCCGGGCACGCGGGCGATCAGGTTGCCGGAGCCGGCGCGCGCCGGCTCCGCCGCCTCGTCCTCGCTCACTTCGACCCCGAGCTCGCGCAGCTCGGCCAGCACGTCGTCGGCGACGGCGCGCTCGTAGCCGGTCGGGCTCGGCGTCTCGCAGAGGCGGACGAAGCGTTCGAACAGCCGCTGGTCGCTCACCGCGCGCAGGCTACCCGCGCGCGGTCGGCCCTCGCCTAGCGCGGCGCGACGTTGCGGTTCGAGCGGAACAGGTTGTCCGGGTCGTAGGCCGCCTTCACCTCCGTGAGCCGGTCGTAGTTCGCGCCGTATGAGGCCCTGATCCGATCCTCGCCCTCGTCGCCGGTCTGCAGGTTGATGTAGTTGCCGGTGGCGAACCCGCGGAAGCGCCCCCAGGCGTCGCGGATCCAGTCGGCGTAGCGATCGCCGTCGGGATCGTCGGCGTCCCAGATCCCGAGCGCCCCGCAGGCGTAGCGCGCCTCGCGGTTGCCGACCGCGCCGTCGTCGCCGGAGCGCTCGTTGAGCGCGCCGCCGAGATGCAGGATCGCCATCTGCCCTCGCGGCATCGGGCACTGGGCCGCGAGCTCCCGCCAGGTGGCCAGCAACTCGTCGTCGAGACGCTTGACGTACTCGGTCTTCCAGTAGTAGTGGTCGCCCTTCGGCTCGGTCGCGTCCAGGCACGACTGCATCTGCGTGTACGGCTGCACCGAGAGCGCGTCGAAGACCGGCTCGCCGAGTTCGCGGATCGGAGCCACCGCGTCCTCGGCGCGCTCGAGGTCGCCGCTGAAGCAGACGCACATCGCGCTGACCAGCTCGCCGTGCCATTCGGCGGGAACGAACGGCGCCGCTGGAGCACGCAGCAGGTTGCACCAGACGGCTAGCTCGCGCGGCGCCGCGCTCGTGATCTCGCGGTAGGCCGCAAGGATCTCGTCGGCGCGCTCGAACGGCCAGGCGATCAGCCCGCCGTAGATCTCGGGGCCGACCTCGTGCAGCCGGAAGCGCAGCGAGGTGACGACGCCGAGGTTGGCACCGGCGCCGCGCACGCCCCAGAACAGCTCTGGCTCCCGCTCGCGGCTGACCGAGCGCGAGTCTCCGTCGGCGGTCACGATCTCGACCTCGAGCAGGTTGTCGACCGTCCAGCCGAAGCGGCGGGTCAGGTAACCGAGGCCGCCGCCAAGGGTCAAGCCGGCCACCCCGACCTCGGAGATGAACCCGAGCGGGGTCGCCAGCCCGTGGCGCTGGGTCTCGCGGTCGACATCCTGGAGCAGACAGCCGGGCTGCACGGTCGCGGTCCGGCGATCTGGGTCGACGTGGATGCCGCGCAGGCCGGACATGTCGATCGTCAGGCCCCCGTCGGCGAGCGCGGTGCCGGCGATGTTGTGTCCGCCGCCGCGCACCGAGAGCGCCATCCCGAGGCCGCGGGCGAAGTCGACCGCGTGCTTCACGTCGATCGTCCCGGTGGGCTTGACCACGAGCGCCGGGGCCCTCTCGATCAGCCCGTTCCAGACGGCGGTTGCGGCGGCGTAGCCGGGATCGCCCGGCTCGGCGAGCGTCCCGCGCAGATTCGACCTCAGCCGCGCGACCTCGCGCGCCGGCGGCCGCTCGATCGACTCGACGGCGCTCATCGTCCCGCTCCGTTCCCGACCGCGGCTCTCAGCGCCTCGACGAACGCCTCCGGCTGTTCGACCGGCGGGTCATCCGCGCAGCTCTCGATCACGGTCAGCTGCCAGCCGTGCCTGGCGCTCGCCCGCTCGGCGACCTCAACCGGGGTCGCGCGATCCTGGCGGCCCCAGATCAGCGTCGTCGGGACAGCGATCCGGTCGAGCTCGGCGGCCGGGATCGCCGGAACCACGAACTCGTTCAGCATCGCCCCGAGCGCAGCCTGCACGCCCGGATCGGTAGCACGATCGACGTTGTACGCCTCGAACGCATCCCAGCGCTCGCCCATGCGTTCCCGCACGCGGTCCAGATCGAGCGCGCACTGCCGCCAGAGGAGCTCATGGGTGCGCGTCGTCGGCTCCGCGACGAAGGCGTTCAGCGCCGCGCCGAACTCGGGCGTCGGCTCGAACTCCCGCAACCCGAGCGCGTCGACCAGCACCAACGCCTCGATCGGCTGCCCGGGATCGGCTGCGTAACGGGCCCCGATCGCGCCCCCGGCCGCGACGCCGACCAGCACCGGCGGCGCGTCGCAGGTGGTCTCGATCAGCTCTTCGAGCCAGGCCAGCACGAGCTCGCCCGTGAGCTCGGCGTCGCCGAGCTTCGACTGACCCTGTCCCGGAAGATCCGGAGCGACGAACCGATGGGTGCGTGAGAGCGCCGGGATCACCTCCGCCCAATGGGTCGCGTTGGCACCCGGACCATGAAGCGCGACGATCGGTCGGCCTTCTCCGGCCTCGAGGATCGGGGTGGTCACGCCGTTGAGCTCGAGCGAGCGCTCCCGCGCCTCGAGCCCGGCGATCATGCGCTCGCGTGGGTCTGTGGTGATCGTCCGCGTCATCTCGCTCCTTCCGGTGACGGCCAGGTTCAGGTCACCCTAGGGTCGGCGGTGACCGCGTTCATCGCCTGGAATCACCAACTTCGAAGCGTCGGACCGTGGTCATTTTTGACCACGGCTCGTGGCGGTCAGACGAGCCCGCGCTCGAAGGCGAAGGCGCCGGCGGCGGTTCGCGAGGAGACGCCGAGCTTGGCGAAGATGTTCTGCAGGTGACGGGCGACGGTGTGCTCGCTGATCACCAGTTCCTCCGCGATCTGGCGATTGGTGCGACCCGCCGCGACCAAACGCAGGACCTCGAGCTCGCGGTCGGTGAGGCCGTGGGCGGCCGCCGGGCGCTCGACCGCCTCGAGCGCCGCGAGGGCCGGCTTCGCTCCCAGCCGCTCGAAGCCCGACCGGGCGGCCTCGAGCTCGAGCCGCGCCGAATCGCGGTCGCCCAGCGCCCGGCAGGCGCGCGCCATCAGCGCTCGCGTGCGCGCGACCTCGAACGGCGCCTCGAGCGATTGCCAGATCTCGAGCCCACGCCGCAGCGACGCCAGCGCCTGCTGTGGCTCCTCGGCGGCGAGCTCGGTCGTCCCGCGAGCCTGAGCGGCGATCGCCTCGATCACCGGGGTCTCCGGATGGCGCGCGGAGGTCAGATCGAGCTCCTCGCGAGCACGCTCGGCCTCCTCGGCGGCGCCCGCCGCGACCGCGACCTCGACCTGAGCGCGGAGCAGGCTCACGCGCGCCAGCGGATCGCCGGTCTCGCCGAGCCGGCGGCGGAGAGCGTTCACCGCGTCGTCGACCCGCCCCTGTGCCAGGCGCAACAGCGCCAGACCGGGTTGCGGATCCCAGCCGCAGCGGCTCGCGTGCCGGTAGGCCTCCTCCGCCTCGGTGAGCTCCCCGCGCAGACGATGGAGCTCGGCCTGGCGGTAAACCGCCGCGCCCACCGTCCCGCCCTCGGGCGTCGCCCGAGCCAGGCGCTCGCGGGCGCGCCCGGCCTCGTCGAGCGCCTCGGGCCATCGGCCGGCGAGCTCCATGATCTCCGCGCGATGGACCAGGCACACCCCTGTGTGCGCGACCATCTCCGGCTGGTCCTCGCACCAACGGGTGAGGGCCGCGGTCCATTCGCGCGCGCGACTCACCTCGTACACGCCCTGGCAGAAGGCGATCGTGTTGCAGTAGACGAGGCCGGTGACGATCGGGGAGAGCGCGTCGGCGGTGACCGCGACCATGATCTCGTCGATCAGCGCCATGCCCTCCTCGGTGCGACCCTGGCGGACCAGGGCGTGACCCTGCTCCTGAGCCGTGAGCGCGGTCAGGTCGGCGTCGCCAAAGCGCCGGCCGATCTCCGCCGCCCGTGCGGCGGTGGACGCGGCCGCCAGGTCGTCCCCAACCAAGGCCTGCTGCAGGAGGCCCGGGATCAGCAGATACCCGTGCTCGACCGTCTCCGTCGGACCGTCGCCGAGCAGCCTGTGAGCCCGGCCGAACCAGCCATTGGCGCGCGCGGGTTCGCCCCGCACCAGCCACTGCAACCCGGACCAGAACGCGCATCGGACCGCGCGCTCGGTCGCGCCCGCGGAGAGATGGGCTTGGTGCGCCCGTTCGAGGGCCTCGAGGTACTCGTCGTCGCGCCCGATCATGTAGGCGCTCACGGCGAGCAGCTCGAGATCATCCGCCGCGAGCGGATCCGCCCCCTCCGCCTCGGAGAGGGCCTCGTGGGCCTTCATCCACGAGCGTTCCTCGTAGAGCCGGCGTCCACGCTCCAGCTCCTGAGCCACCTGGGCCACGCCGCCGATTATCGCGCGATGCGGCCTACGGTCTCGCGGTCGGGCTCGCGGTCGCCCGCGTTCCAGCGCCGCCACACGTCGCGGATCATCTCCTCGGCGTCGGCCATCGAGTCCGGAGCGTAGGCGAGCGCCGCTACATCGCCGCCGCGAGCGCCGCCTGGGCTGCGGCGACCCGGGCGATCGGCACCCGGTAGGGAGAGCAGCTGACGTAGTCGAGCCCGACCTCCTCGAAGAAGCCGATGCTCTCCGGGTCCCCCCCGTGCTCGCCGCAGATCCCGAGCCGGAGCGCCGGCCGCGCCCCGCGCCCGCGCGCCGCGGCAATCTCGATCAGCGCTCCCACCCCCGGCGTGTCGAGGGACTGGAACGGGCTGCGGTCGATCAGACCGCGTTCGAGGTAGACGCTGAGGAAGCCACCCTCGGCGTCGTCGCGCGAGAGGCCGAGAGCGGTCTGCGTGAGGTCGTTGGTGCCGAAGCTGAAGAAGTCGGTGTAGCGGGCGATCCGGTCCGCGACCAGGCACGCCCGGGGTAGCTCGATCATCGTCCCGATCTCGTAGGGGACCGTCTCCGAACGCGACTCGAGCGCGCCCTCGACCGCGCGCACGATCATCTCGCGCACGAGCGCCAGCTCGGTCTCGTAGGCGATCAGCGGCAGCATGATCTCGACCGTGGCCCGCTCGCCGTCGCCGCCGACGTCGAGCATCGCCTCGACGATCGCCCGTGCCTGCATCTCGTAGACCTCGCCGAACATGACCGCGAGCCGAGCGCCGCGCAACCCGAGCATCGGGTTCGTCTCCTCGAGCTCGCGAGCGAGCGCCAGTCGCGCGCGGGCCTCGTCGGCCGCCTCGCCCTCCTCCGCGTCCTCGAGCGCGTCCTCGAAGTGCGACACGGGGAGGAACTCGTGCAGCGGCGGATCGAGCAGCCGCACGGTGACCGGCAGCCCCGCCATCGCGCGGAAGATCTCCGCGAAGTCGGCGCGCTGGAGCTCGCCGAGGTGATCGAGGGCCTCGCGAAACGCCGTCTCGGCGCGCTCGACCTCGTCGTCGTCGGCCGACCGCGCCTCCGCCCGCCGCCGGCGCTCGCCGGCGATGAACATCTCGCGGACCAGCTCCTCGCGGTCCGAGCCGAAGAACATGTGCTCGGTGCGACAGAGGCCGATTCCCTCGGCGCCGAAGACGCGCGCGCGCTCGGCGTCCTCCCCGTTGTCGGCGTTGGCCCGCACGCCCAGCCGGCGGATCTCGTCGGCCCACTCGAGCACGCGCTCGAACTCGCCGCTGATCCCGGGCACGATCAGCTCGACCTCGTCGACGGTGACCAGGCCGGTGGAGCCGTCGATCGCGATCGTGTCGCCCGCGTGCAGCTCGGTCTCGCCGACCCGGACGACCTCTTCGTCGGCGTCGATCTCGAGCGCCGATGCGCCCGCGACGCACGGCCTCCCCATCCCGCGCGCGATCAGGGCCGCGTGCGAGGACTTGCCGCCCTCCGCGGTGAGCACCCCGCGGGCGGCGTGGAAGCCGGCGACGTCGTCGGCCTCGGTGAACCGGCGCACGAGGATCACGTCCTCGCCGGCATCCGCCTGGCGCACCGCCTTCTCGGCCGTGAACACGATCGCGCCCTGGGCCGCCCCCGGTGAGGCGGGCACGCCGCGCGCGAGCTCGGTCGGCTCGTCCTCCGGGTTGAAGGTCGGGTGCAGGAGCGCCTCGAGCGCCTCGGCGTCGATCGTCGCCAGCGCCTCGGGACGCCCGAGCAGCCCCTCGTCGACCGCGTCGCAGGCGAACCTCACCGAGGCCTGCGCCGGGCGCTTCGCGGCCCGGGTCTGAAGCAAAAAGAGCTTGCCGTCCTCGACCGTGAACTCGACGTCCTGCATGTCGCCGTAGTGGCGCTCGAGCGTCTCGAGCACCGCGAGCAGCTCCGCGTGGACCTCGGGCAGGCGCTCGCGCAATCCGTCGAGACCCTCGGTGTTGCGGATCCCGGCGACCACGTCCTCGCCCTGGGAGTTGGGCAGGAAGTCGCCCGAGGGCTCGGGCGTGCCGGTGGTCTCGTTGCGCGAGAAGGCCACCCCCGAGCCCGAGGTCTCGCCGCGGTTGCCGAAGGCCATCCGCTGCACGTTGACCGCCGTCCCCCAGTCGTCGGGGATCCGCTCGAGCCGCCGGTATGACCGCGCCCGTGCCCCGTTCCAGGACTCGAACACGGCGACGATCGCCTCCCGGAGCTGCGCGCGCGGGTCCTGCGGGAAGGGGTCGCCGGCGGCGGCGATCGTCCGCTGGAAGCGCTCGCAGAGCTCGCGCAGGCGATCGGCGTCGAGGTCGGTGTCGACGCTCGCTCCGGCCTCGGCGCGAGCCCGGTCAAGCCCGCCCTCGAACTCGCCCGCCGGGAGCCCGCGGACCACGCCGCCGAACATCTGCAGCAGCCGCCTGTACGAGTCCCAGGCGAAGCGCGGATCCGAGGTCTGGCGCGCCAGACCGGCGACCGCCTCGTCGCCGAGCCCCAGGTTGAGGACCGTGTCGAGCATCCCCGGCATCGAGACGCGGGCACCCGAGCGGACCGAGACCAAGAGCGGGTCGTCGGGGGCGCCGAGCCGCTTGCCGGCGGCGCGCTCGAGCCGTCCGAGCGCCTCATCGACCTGCTCCTCGAGCCCTTCGGGGGGCACCCCGTCGCGCAGGTAGGCGACGCTGGCTTCGGTGGTGATCGTGAACCCCGCGGGCACTCGGTCGGCGCCGAGCACCCGGGTCATCTCGGCGATCCCGGCTCCCTTGCCGCCGAGGAGGTCGCGCATCTCGCGCGAGCCGTCGCGGAAGTCGACGATCCAGCTCAAGCCGTCGCGACTTCCGCCGGCCCGGCGACGACCCCCTGCTCGTACAGCCGGCCGATCTCCGCCTGGTCGAGCCCGAGCAGCTCGGAGAGCACCTCGTCGGTGTGCTCGCCCAGCATCGGGGCGCGCCGGGGGCGCAGGCGGTCGACCTTGCCGAAGTCCAGGGGCGAGCCCGGCACCAGATAGGTGCCGATCCCCGGCTGCTCGAGCTCCTCGAACATCGGGTTGTCGGTCGAGCAGCGGGGATCCTCCTCGACCAGCTCGCGGAAGGTCTGGTAGCGGCCCCAGCAGACGTCGTGGGCGTCGAAGATCGCCGCGATCTCGTCGTAGGTGTGGCTGATCGTCCACGGCTTCAGCACCGCCCCGATCACCTCCCGGGCCCGAAACCGGTCGCCCTCCTGGCTCAGATCGACGTCCATCAACTTCTCCAGCGTCCCGAACGCCTCCTGCAGCCCGGTCGCCTCGACCAGGTTCTGCCACTGGCGCCCGGTCAGCGCGACGATCATGATCCGGCGGCCCTCGCTGGTCAGGAAGTCGCGCCCGAAGGCGCCGTAGAGGTAGTTGCCGTCCTTGCGCCGCTCGCGGCGCAGCACCTGCGCCTCGGCGATCTTGCCGAGGTTGCCGACCATCGCGATCGCCACGTCCGAGAGCGCGATCCGCACCAGCTGTCCCTCCCCGGTCCGCGCCCGGTGGCGCTCGGCGGCCAGCACGCCGGCGGCCGCGAGCGTGCCTGTGATCGCGTCCCAGGCGGGCAGCAGGTGGTTGAACGGGACCGCCAGGTGGCGCGGGCCGGTCGCCCAGGGGAAGCCGGTCGACGGGTTCACGGTGTAGTCGACCGCGGAGGAGCCGTCGTGGTTGCCGACGATGCTGACCATGATCAGATCCGGTCGCCGCGCGGCCAGCGCCTCGTAATCGAGCCAGCCCCGAGCCGGGAAGTTGGTCAGCACGATCCCGCCGTCGGGCCCCGGCGCCGTGATCAGATCGGTGAGCACCTGGCGGCCCCGGTCGGAGCGCAGGTCGACCTGGATCGAGCGCTTGCCCTTGTTGAGCCCGGCCCAGAACAGGCTCGTGCCGTCGTCGTTGACCGGCCACCGGGTCCGGTCGAGGCCGCCCCCGATCGGGTCGAAACGGATCACGTCGGCGCCCATCTGCGCCAGGGTCATCCCGCCGAGCGGGGCCGCCACGTAGGCCGATCCCTCCACCACGCGCATGCCCTCGAGGATCCCGTTCACACTGCTCCTTCCGTCGCTCAGCAGATAACCGCGACCGCGCGCCAGTCGAGCACCGGCGCGTCCTCCTCTTCCCCGCGATCCGCCCCGACCACCGCCCGGAGGTCGAGCAGGCCTGCGTCGGCCCCGTCGAGCTCGTGCCGTCCCTCCACCTCGACGGTGCTCCGCAGCACGTCGCCCTCGAACACCGGCCCGAGGTGATCGCAGCCGCGCCAGGCGACGATCGTCGCCAGTCCCGGCAACGCCCGGCTCAGGTGGGCGGCCGCGATCGAGATCGTGTGGCCGCCGTAGACCAGCCGGCGCCCGTGCAGGCTGCCGCCGGCGTCGGTGTGCGCCTTGGCGATGTTGAGGGTCAGCCGCGCCAGCTCCGGGGCGGCGGTGACCGTGTCGCGGCCCTCGAGCTCGTAGACGGTCCCGGCGTCGAGCTCGGCGAACCGCTCTCCGGGAACGCCGGCGCGCAGCGCCGCGTAGTCCCAGTCGGCCGGGGCCGCGTCGACGACCCGCTCGAGCTCGAGCTCGTCCGGGATCTGGTCGAAGCGGTCGGCGTGACCGGTCTCGGCCGACGGCTCACGAAGCGGGATCATCGGACAGCGCCAGAAGTCGAGCACCGGCTCGCCTCGCTGGTTGTGGGTCCGGATCCGCAGCGCGACCAGGCCGGTGGCCGAGCCGTCGGCCCGGCGCGAGTTCTGCTTCAGCGCCACGACCTCGGTCCGGGTGCGCAGGGTGTCGCCGATGAACACCGGCGTGAGCAGGATCAGGCCGCGGTAGAAGAGGTTGCCGAGCACCCGCTGGGTCGGCCCCGTGGACTGGCCGATGGCGACGTCGCAGACGAGGTTGGGATGCGCGAGCGGCTCCCCACGGCCGGTGACGGCGCGGCTCAGCTCGGCGTCCAGCGGCAGCCGCAGGCGATCGCCGGTGAGCGCCTGATGAACGGCGGCGTGCCCGGAGGTCAGGGTCAGCGCGGGGGCGTCCTCGAACACCTGGCCGCGCTCGAAGTCCTCGAAGTACGGCCCCGATACGGTGACGCTGCGGCCCGTGCGCACGCCTAGCCCTCCTCCATCGCCCGGCGTTGAGGCCGTTAAGCGTATCCTCAGATCGCCGTGAGGGCCCGTCGCGCCTGCCTATCCGTCCCCGCCGCGCCGGCGCCGATGCCCGAGAAGGGGCGCTCGATCGCCGTCGACGAGGTCGTCCTCGATCTCGAGGATTCGGTCCCCGTCGCCGCCAAGGACGAGGCGCGGGAGACGCTCGTCGAGGTCCTCGGACGCGACGGCTGGGCGCCGCGATCGGTCGCGGTGCGGATCAACGGCCTCGACTCCCCGTGGTGGGAGACGGACGTTGGCGAGCTGGTCTCACGGGCCGGCGGCCGGATCGACTCGATCGTCGTCCCGAAGGTCGAGGATCCCGATCAACTGCGGCGGCTCGACGCCAGGCTCACCGAGCACGAGGGCAAGGGGCGGGAGCGTCCGATTGCGCTCGAGGCGCTGATCGAGACCGCCGCCGGGCTGCGGGCGATCGACCCGATCGCCGCCGCCACCCCGCGCCTCGAGGCGCTGATCCTCGGGCCCGCCGACCTCGCGGCCTCGCTCGGGCTCCCCGACTCGGATCCCGAGGAACGCGACGAGGCGCTCGGCTTCGCCCGCTCGACGCTGCTCGTCGCCGCCCGCGCCGCCCGGGTCGCGGCGATCGACGGCCCCTTCCTGCGGATCGACGACGAGGACGGCCTGCGCCGCTCGGCCGCGCGGGCGCGGGCGCTCGGCTACGACGGCAAGTGGGCGCTGCACCCGCGCCAGATCGAGCCGCTCGAGCGGGTCTTCACGCCGGGACCCGACGAGATCGAGCGGGCGCGCGCCGTGCTCGCCGCGCTGGCCGGCGACGGCCGCGGCGCGGTCGCCCTCGGGGGCGAGATGGTCGACGAGGCGAGCCGCAAGCGCGCCGAGGCGATCCTCGCCCGCGCCGAGGCCGGCTCCGGACCGGCTGCCTGAGCGCCGCTACCCTGCTGCGCCCCCGATGCGCTCCTTCGCCTGCCGAAACTGCGGTCAGCAGATCTTCTTCGAGAACAGTCGCTGCCTCAACTGCGACGCCCCGCTCGGGTTCGAGTGGGAGCCACGCGAGCTGCTGACACTCGAGCGCGATGGCAGCCTCCTGCGCCCGCTCCCCGGAGAGGCGGTCGAGTCGCCGCGCCGGCGCTGCGCGAACGCCGAGCTCGCCGCCTGCAACTGGCTCGTCGCCGCGGAGGGCGAGCTCTGCCTCGCCTGCTCGCTGACCCGCACCCGCCCCGCCGACCAGGACGCGCTCGGGCTGGCCGAGTTCAAGGTCGCCGAGGCGGCGAAGCGGTGGCTGCTGTTCGAGCTCGGCGAGCTCGGCCTGCCGCTCGAGCCGGCTGACGGCGCCACCGGCCTCGCCTTCGACCTGCTCTCGAGCGCGGTGGAGCCGGTGACAACCGGGCACGCCGACGGCGTCATCACCCTCGACCTGGCCGAGTCCGACGACGCCCACCGGGTGGCGATGCGCGAGCAGATGGCCGAGCCCTACCGGACGGTGCTCGGGCACCTGCGCCATGAGATCGGCCATTACTACTTCCCGATCCTGGTCGCGGACGATTCCGCCCGCGAACGCGCGCGCGAGTTGTTCGGCGACGAGCGCGCCGACTACCCGGAGGCGCTCGACCGCCACTACGCCCAGGGCCCGCCCCCGGGCTGGCAGGCCGACCACGTGAGCGCCTACGCGACCATGCACCCGTCGGAGGACTGGGCCGAGACCTTCGCCCACTACCTCCACATCCGCGACACCCTGCAGACGGCCGCCTCGCACGGGGTCCGGATCGACGGCCACCAGGAGACGGTGGAGCCGCTCAGCGCGGTGCCCGAGGCCGACCCGCCACCCGACTTCCATTCGCTGATCGACGAGTGGCTGCCGCTCACCTACGCGCTCAACGCGATCAACCGCAGCATGGGCCGCTCGGACCTCTACCCGTTCGTGCTCACGCCGCCGGTGATCGCGAAGCTCGGCTTCGTCGACGAGCTGGTCCGCGGCGCCGGCTAGGCCTCGCGGCGAGCGCCGACCTCGCCGGGTCTCATTGCTCGGCGACGACCACGTGCGCGACCCCGTTGACCCCGGGTCCTGCGAGCAGCTCGTCGATCCGCCCGGCGACTGCCGCGCGCACCTCGTCCCGTTGCTCCGGCGCGAGCCCGTTGACCGCCTCGGCGATCGGAGCGGCGAGCTTCAGCGTCTTCTCCCAATGCTCGGCCGAATCGCCGTAACCCCAATCGACCGGGACCTGCTCGATGCTCGGCTCGCCGAAGCCGGCGCCTGTGACGAGCTCGCGGATGCGATCCGGATCGGCGAGCGCGAAGATCCCGGGAGCGCCGGGTTCCGGGGCCGGTAGGTGACCGCGCTCCATCAGGGCGATCCCGGGGACCGCCGCCCAGAGGTTCTGGTCCGGGCCGGCCCAGACCGCGAACGAGACCCGCCCCCGCTCACCCAGGACGCGACGGGTCTCGGCGAGCGCCGCCCCCGGGTCGGCCATCAGCATGTATCCGAACCGGGCGACCACCCCGTCGACGCTCGAGTCGTCGAGGTCCATCCGCTCGGCGTCGAGGACCCGGAACTCGACGTTCGCCAGGCCGAGCTCTCCGCCGCGACGGCGGGCCACCTCGACCATGCCCGGGGCGAAGTCGGTCGAGATCACCCGCCCCTGATCGCCGACGCGCTCGCCGACCAGAAAACCCGTGTCGCCGGTCCCGGCGGCGAGCTCGAGCACCGTGTCGCCGGGGCGCGGGTCGAGCCGTTCGACCAGCCGCTCGCTGACCGGCCGGGTGTGCTCCCAAAGGAAATCGTGCTCCTCGTCCCAGTTGCCCGAGAACCGATCCCAGGCGTCCAGTGAGTCCTCGCGGTAGCGGTCGAGATCCACCCGACCAAGTTAACGCGGACGGGCCGCTCAGGCCTCGCGGCGGACGCCGACCTCGCCGGCTTCGGGCGCCGGCTCGAGCTCGGTCTCCTCGGTCACCGGGCCGTCGCCGCGCCCGGCCGCCAGCCGCGCGGCGGCGCCGACGAACTCCCGGAACAGCGGCTCGGGCCGATCCGGCCGCGAGTTGAACTCGGGGTGGAACTGCGAGGCGACGAAGAACGGGTGGTCGGACAGCTCGATGATCTCGACCAGGCGCTCGTCGGGCGAGGTGCCGCCGCAGACCAGGCCCTCGTCCTCGAGCCGGC
>DASPGZ010000209.1:0-2007 GCA_035620355.1 Solirubrobacterales bacterium
CAACGACGGCCCGGGCCCCGAGCTGACCGAGATCGGCGCCAAGCTGCCCGCTCAGGCGATCGAGCGGACCCTGATCAACCCCTCCGGGATCATGCCCGAGTACGGCAGCCTGCCCCCGGAGAAGTTCGACAGCCTGGTCGCCTTCCTCGCCTCGTTGCAGTGAGGCGGAGCCGAACCGCGCCGCCGTTGAGGCGCCTGTCGTGAGCGGGGCGCTCGCCCCGGACCGCTCTGACGAGCAGTTCGCGGGCCAGGTGCGGGGGATGTTCGACCGGATAGCGGGCGTCTACGACCTGATGAACACGGCGATGACCGCCGGCCTGCACCACGGCTGGCGCGAGCGGGCCGCCGACCGGGCCGAACTCGGACCCGGCGACGTCGCCCTCGACGTCTGCACCGGGACCGGCGACCTGGCGCTCGAGCTCACCGGCCGGGTCGCCCCCGGTGGCCGGGTGATCGGCTCGGACTTCTCGGAGGCGATGCTCGACCTGGCGCGCCGCAAGGCGGCCGAGCGCGGGGCCGAGTCGGTGCGCTTCGAGTGGGCCGACGCGCTCGAGCTCCCCTACGACTCGGAGACCTTCGACGCGGTCACCGTCGGCTTCGGTGTCCGCAACCTCGCCGACCTCGACCGCGGCGTCGCCGAGCTCGCCCGGGTGCTGAAGCCGGCCGGCCGGCTGGTGATCCTCGAGATCACCAGCCCGCAGCGGCCGCCGCTCTCGACCTTCTTCGGGCTCTGGTTCGACCGGATCGTGCCGTTGCTGGGCACGCTCGCGGGCGACCGCGACGCCTACACCTACCTGCCGGAATCGGTGAAGCGCTTCCCCGCGCCCGAGGGGCTGGCGATGATCATGGACCGCGCCGGGCTCGAGCGGATCCGCTACACCGTGCTCGCCGGCGGAATCATCGCGATCCACTCCGGCGCCCGCCCGGCCTGAGCGTCCCCGGACCCCCGACCACCACCGATGAACCGCAGCACCGTCCCGCCCCCCGTCACCCGGGTCCTCGACGCGGCGCAGGCCTGGCTGCCGCGGCGGATGGCGGCGGTCGAGTCGCGGCTCGGCCGGCTGACGGCGGTCGGTGGCGAGCTGCTGGCGGCGCAGGCCGGCTCGACCCTGGCGGCGGGCGGCAAGCGACTGCGCCCGATGCTCGTCCTCGTCTGCGCCGGCGACGACAACGCGGAGGCGGCGACCTCCGCCGCGGCGGCGATCGAGCTCGTCCACATGGCGACCCTCGTCCACGACGACGTGCTCGACGCCGCGCCGCTGCGCCGCGGCCACCCGACCGTCGGCGCCCGCGCCGGGCGCCCGGTCGCGACCGCCGTCGGCGACCTGCTGTTCTCGCGCGCCTTCGCCGAGCTCGCCGACGGCGAGCCGGGCTCCGAGCGCCGGGTCGCGCTGCTCGCCGGCGCCTCGGTCGGGCTCGCCCGCGGTGAGCTCGCCCAGCGTCGTGACGAGTTCGACCTGCGAATCGGCGCCGAGCGCTACCTCGAGCGCTGCCGGCTGAAGACCGCGAGCCTGTTCGAGTGCGCCTGCCTGATCGGGCTCGACGCGGACTCGCCGGCGGCCCCGGCGCTGAAGACGTTCGGGCGCGAGATCGGGCTCGCGTTCCAGCTTCTCGACGACGTGCTCGACGTCGCCGGGCCCCCGGAGCGCACCGGCAAGGCCCGCGGCACCGACCTGCTCGACGGCACGGTGACGCTGCCGCTGATCCTCGCCCGCGAGCGCGATCCTTCGCTGGGCGAGCTCGACCTGAAGGCCCTCGACGCCGAGGCCGCGGTCGCGGTCTGCGACCGGATCGCGGCCACCGGGGTGCTCGACCGGGTCCGCGCCGACGCCCGCGGGCGCGTCGACGAGGCGAAGCGGGCGCTCGAGGGCGCCGCGCTCGACCAGCAGCGCCGCGAGTTGCTGACGATGGTCGCCGAGGGGGTAGTCGACCGCTACTCGTGAGCTCGCCCCGCAGGCCCCTGATCGCCGTGCTCGCCCTGTCCGCGCTCGCGGCGGGCGGCTGCGG
>DASPGZ010000210.1:0-3464 GCA_035620355.1 Solirubrobacterales bacterium
CGCCTCGCGCAGCGTGGCGGCGATCAGCGACGGCGCAGCCTGGATCAGCCCCGGGTCGACACGAACGTTCTCCACCTGGACCTCGCCGAAGCGGACCCCGAGGTCGCGCACGGCCTGGTCGCCGTGGGCGCCGACGGCCACGATCACCTCGCCGACCTCCCGGGTCACCTTCTCCAGCCCCGGAACCAGCGCCCGCACCTGGGCGGCGCACGCGGTCGCGTCGGCGCCGTCCCACTCGATCCGCTCGACCCTCATCGCGACGCCTCCCGCAGCCGGCCGGCGAGCTCGTCGATCTCGGCGGCTCGAAGCTTGTGCGAGACCCGGTTGGCGATCAGCCGCGCTGTGCAGACGCTGATCTCCTCTCGCACCTCGAGCTCGTTCTCGGCCAGGGTGCGGCCCGTGTCGACCAGGTCGACGATCCCGTCGGCCAGCCCCGCCAGCGGCGCCAGCTCAACCGAGCCCTTGACCTCGATCACCTCCGCCTGGCGCCCGCTGTCCTCGAAGTGGCGCTCGGCGATCCGCGGGTACTTGGTCGCGATCCGCAGCGCGCCCAGGCGGCGCTCGGCGCGCTCGAGGCTATCGTCGCCGCGACGGGCGGCGAGCACCATCCGGCAGCGGCCGTAGCCGAGGTCGACGAGCTCGTAGACGGCCCGGTCGGCCTGCTCGGAGAGCACGTCCTTGCCGGTGATCCCGAGGTCCGCGGCGCCGGCCTCGACGTAGGTGGGCACGTCGGAGGGGCGCATGGTGACCAGGCGGACCGCTTCGGTCTCGAACACCAGCGAGCGCGAGTCGCCGCGCAGCTCGGTGGTCTCGACCCCGGCTCGGTCGAGCAGGTCGAGGGTGCCCTCGAACAGCGAGCCGCGTGGCAGCGCCAGGCTCAGGCGGCGATCGTCGCCGGTCGGGATCGGGCGCGCGACCCCGCTCACGGCGCCGGCTCCCCGCCCTCGAGCCGCTCCTCCTCCGCCTGGGCGACGTGCAGGCGCTCGAGGTAGAGCGAGAAGCCCGCCGCGCTCAGCGGGCGGCCGAAGCGGCCCATGAGCTCGTCGTAGCGGCCGCCGCCGCCGAGGATGTGGCCGAGCGCCGGGTCGTAAACCTCGAGGATCGACCCGGTGTAGTAGCCGAGGTCGCGCAGCAGCCCGAGGTCGAGCCGGACCCGGTCGGCGACGCCGCGGGCGCGCAGCGCCTCGAAGCTCGCCGCGAGCCGCGAGGTCGCGCGCTCGGTGATCTCGCCGCAGAGCCCGCGGGCGCGCTCGAGCACCTCGGGCCCGCCGCGCAGCAGCGGCACCTCGATCAGCATCTCGCGCTCGCCCGCCCCGAGGTCGAGCGCCCCGACCTCGGCCTCGAGCCCGACGTGGTCGTGGCGGGCGAGGCAGTCGAGGATCGCGGCGCGCGCTCGCTCGCCCACCCCGAGCTGCTCGAGCAGCGAGCGGTAGAGCTGCGCGTGTCCGAGCCCGATCACCGCGCGGCTGAGCCCGGCGGCGTCGAGCGCCGCGGCCAGCACCTCGACCACCTCGGCGGTGCCCTCCGGGGCGGGCGCCCCGATCAGCTCGACCCCGGCCTGGGTGAACTCGCGCATCTGGCCGCGCTGGGGACGGATCGCGCGGTAGGCGCTGGCGAGGTAGCAGAGCCGGAACGGCGGCTCGGCGGTCGCGTAGCGGTTGGCGACCAGGCGCGCGATCGGAATCGTCATGTCCGAGCGCATCGCCAGCAGCTCGCCCGACTCGTCGAAGAAGCGGTAGGCGACCGGGGCGCCGCGCTCGGCCTCGCCCCGCGCCAGCACCTCCTCGTACTCGATCGTCGGCGTCGCCACCTCGCCGTAGCCGAAGCGCTCGAACGCGTCGACCAGCGCCAGCGAGAGCCGCCGCAGCTCGCGCATCTCGTCGGGCAGGATGTCCCGGGTCCCCGGGGGGATCGGGTGCGTCATCGCGGCCCCCTAAGCGGGGACGGGCTCCACGGCGACGCGCTCGATCTGCGCGCCCAGGGCTCGCAAGCGCTCGTCGATCCGCTCGTAGCCGCGGTCGATCTGCACCACGTTGCCGATCTCCGAGGTGCCGTCGGCGCACAGCGCCGCGATGAGCATCGCCATCCCGGCGCGGATGTCCGGGCTCTCGACTCGCTCACCGTGAAGCCGGCTCGGACCGCTGACGATCGCCCTGTGGGGATCGCAGAGCGTGATCCGAGCGCCCATGGCGACGAGTTTGTCGACGAAGAAAAGCCTGTTCTCGAACATCTTCTCGAAGATCAGGATCGTACCCCGCGCCTGTGTCGCGAGGGCGAGCGCAATCGACGTGAGGTCGGCGGGGAACGCCGGCCAGGGCCCGTCGTCGATCTTCGGGATCGCGTCGCCGAGATCGTCGCGGACCTCGAGCTTCTGCTCGGGCGGGACCAGCACGTCGTTGCCCTCGATCATCGTCTGCAGCCCCAGGCGCCGGAACTGGTGCCGGATAGTGATCAGGTCGTGGGGCTCGGCGTCCCGGATCCGCAGCTCGCCGCCGGTGGCGGCGGCCAGCGCCATGAAGCTGGCGACCTCGATGTGGTCGGCGCAGACGCGGTGCTCGGCGCCGCCGAGCTTGTCGCGCCCGTGGACGGTCATCACGTTGGAGCCGATCCCGTCGATCGCGGCCCCCATCTTGACCAGCAGCCGGGCGAGGTCCTGGACGTGCGGCTCGGAGGCGGCGTTGGCGATCGTCGTCGGCCCGGGGGTCAGCGCCGCGGCCATCAGCGCGTTCTCGGTCCCCATCACCGACGGCTCGTCCATGAAGATCGCGCACGGCTTCAGCCCGCCCTCGGGGGCGGCGATCAGGATCGCCCGGTCGCCGTCGATCCGAGCGCCGAGGTCCTTGAACGCATCCAGGTGCGGGTCGAGCCGCCGGCGGCCGATGAAGTCGCCGCCCGGCGGCGGCATCCGCGCCTCGCCGAACCGCGCCAGGAGCGGGCCCGCGAGCAGAAACGAGGCTCGGATCTTGGCCGAGAGGGCCTCGTCGGGGCCGGTCTCGGTGACCCCGTCGGCGCGCAGCGCCAGCCGCTCGTCGTTCCACTCGACCCTCACCCCGAGCTGCTCGAGAACGGCGACCTGGGTCTCGGTGTCGCGGATCCTCGGAACGTTGGTGAGCACGACCTCCTCTTCGGTGAGCAGGCAGGCGGCGAGGATCGGCAGGGCGGCGTTCTTGTTGCCGGCCGCATTGATCTCACCGGAGAGGGCAGGGCCCCCCTTGATCACGAACTTCTCCATCGGCGCGGAGGGTACTGCTCGCGGCGGTGGCCAACGCCCTGTTTGGCGAGCGGGAATCAAGCCTGCCAAGGGCGCAGGGAGCGACGCACCGAGCACGGCGTTGGTACGCCGCCGGGAGCAGTTAAATGGGCCGATGCCACAACCGACACGCGATCAAGCCTGGGACCTGGTCTGCGAATGGGTCCAATCGGAGTCGCTTCGCAGGCACCTGCTGGGGGTCGAGGCGGCGATG
>DASPGZ010000211.1:0-5185 GCA_035620355.1 Solirubrobacterales bacterium
CCAACAACAGCCTCGTCGGCTACTCGCCGTTGAGCCGGGTGGTCGAGCTCGAGGGCCTGGTGATCGGGGTCACCGGGAAGCTGGCGCTGTGGGAGTCGCTGCGGACGGCGATCGGCGAGACCCTCGACGGGATCGACTTCGACCAGCTCGGAACCCGCGCCGCGGACCAGCGCGGTCGGCTCGAGGCGCTCCGCAAGCGCGCCGCGGCCGAGGCCTTCGACGGCGCCTAGGTCTCCTCGGAGAACGCGCGCCGGGCCTCGCCAGGGTCAGCGTAGACGCGCACCGAGGCGACCCTGCCGTCGCGCAGGGTCCAGAGCCAGGCGTTCTGCGAGTCGAGGAAGCCGCGCTCGTGCCAGGCGCGGACCCGGCCGAAGACCAGCACCCGGCCGTCGCCGAGAGAGTGGAAGGTCTGCGGCTGAAGTTCGAGCCGCTTCCACTGGGAGGCGAGGTCGCCGACGTACTCGCCGAGCCCGTCGTAGCCGCGGTAGGGCTCGGTCCGCCCCGCGAGCAGCCCGGTGACGGTGGAGACCTCGACCGACTCCTCGGAGATCGCGACGAGGCCGTCGAGATCACGGTCGGCGAACGCCGCGTAGGCCTTGCGGATCAGGGCCTCCCCCTCGACCGGCATCGACTTAGATATACCGGTCGGCGTCGTCGACCTTCGGGACTCGGCTTGCGATCCGCTGCATCAGCCCGTAGAAGCGGTGGACCTCCGGGTAGAGAATCGCCTTGCCGCTGGTGATCAGGCCGCCCGCGATCGCGCGCTCCGGGTCGGCCCAGCCCATGATGTTGATCAGACCCAGGTGGCCGAAGGCGCTGTCGGTGTCGCGGCCGTAGAGGCTGACCACCTTCGCCCCCAGCATCAGCCCGTACGAGAACCGGGTCGGGAAGACGAGCGAGAGGTCGATCTCGAGCCGCGACTGCTCGGCCAGTGCCCGCCGCAGGGTCTCGGTCTCCATCACCCGGACGCCATCGAGCTCACCGCCGCGGCGGAAGATCTCGAAGAAGCGCGAGAGCTCGTTCGCGGTCGTGACCACGCTCGCCGCCGGGACCACGCCGGTGAGGAAGCGCGGGTCGTTCGAGGTCTCGATCACGCGGTCGACCGGCGCCCCGAGCGCCCGGGTGACCAGGTTCGAGACCGGCGGCAACAGCGGTGGCCCGGTGATGTAGGAGAGCCCCACCCGCTCGAGGTCGGCGGCGGCGACCCCGTAGTTGCCCCAGCGGAAGCCGAGCGGGTCGAGGATCTCGGCCGCGAGCACCTCGCGGATCCCGCGACCCGCGACCCGGTGGACGATCTCGCCGAGGATGAAGCCCCCGGAGACCGCGTGGTAGGCGAGCAGCCTGCCGGGTGCCGCCGCCGGCTTCGCGTCGCAGATCAGCTCGAGCAGGTGCTCGCGATCGTCGAGCAGATCAAGATCGAGCGCCTCGCGTGGCAGCGAGGCGACCCCGGCCCGATGCGCGAGCACGTGGCCGATCGTGATCTCGCCCTTGCCGTGGCGGGCGTACTCGGGGATGTGGTCGGCGACCCGGTCGTCGATCGCCAGCGCGCCGCGCTCGGCGAGCATGTGGACGACGAGCGCGGTCACCGCCTTGGAGGTCGAGTAGATGCAGAACGGGGTCTCGGTGGTCGCCGCGACCTTCGGCGTCTCCCGGTCGTCGGAAGGACCGTTGCCGCGGCCGTGGCCGATCGCGCGGTCCAGCACGACCGCGCCCTCGCGGCGCAGGCAGAGCTGCAGCGCCGGATGGACGCCGCTCCGATAGAGATCGACGGCCGCGTCCCAGGTGCGCTCGATCAGCTCTCCGCTCAGCCCGACGGACTCCGGATCGGCCTCGGGCCCGCGCGAGGTGACCGCGTCGAGGTCGTCCGGGAGCGTGATCCGGCGCAGCGGATCACCGATCAGCGGGAAGCGGGGGATCGAGGGCACGGCGGGGCCGAAACGCTAGCGCCGCCCCGCCCCGCGCGGCGCCGGGCGACCCGACCCCTACTCTGTGGTGGCCATGATCGGCCCGCTCGAAATCGCGATTATCGTGGTCATCCTCCTGGTGATCTTCGGCTACCGCTATCTGCCGGGGCTGGGACGCAAGGCCGGCGAGGGCGCTCGCGAGGTCAAGGACACCGTCCAAGAGATGGTCGGCGACAAGGCCGACCCGAAGAACATCGGCCGCAGCGCCGGCAAGGGCCTGCGCGAGGCGCGCGAGTTCCGCGACGCGCTCACCGGCAAGACGGTCGCCGAGCCGGAGCCCGATCGCGAGCGCGAGCCGGCGGCCAAGGCCACCGAGGCCCCCGCGGGCGAGCGGGCGGAGCCGGCGCCGGCGAAGGCCGATCCGGACCCGGACGAGCGCCCGGCCTAGCCGCCCGGCCCGGCCGGCGATGAGTTCGCCGGTGTGCGACGGTCTCTTCGGGCGAAGATCTCGACCAGGAGGACTGCCATGGGCAAGCTTGTCGTTTCGGAATTCAGCACGCTCGACGGGGTCGTCGAGGACCCCGGCGGATCGGAGGACTTCGAGCGCGGCGGCTGGGCGTTCCAGTTCAACCGCGGCGACGACGGCGACGGCTTCAAGCTCGACGAGGTGATGGCCTCGGAGGCGCTGCTGCTCGGCCGGGTGACCTACGAGGGCTTCGCCGAGGCCTGGCCGCAGCGCCAGGGCGACTTCGCCGACAAGTTCAACGAGATGCCCAAGTACGTGGTCAGCTCGACCCTCTCGGACCCCGGATGGAACAACACGACCGTGATCGCCCCGGGCGAGATCGCCGAGGCGGTCGGGCGCCTGCGCGACGAGGTCGAGGGCGACGTGCTCGTCAACGGCAGCGTCCAGCTCGTCGACGCACTGCACGAGCACGGGCTCGTCGACGAATACCGGCTGATGGTCTTCCCGACCGTGCTCGGGAGCGGCAAGCGGCTCTTTGCCTCGACCGGCGAGGCGGCGAAGATGAAGCTCGCCGAGTCGCGACAGGTCGGCGACGAGGGCGTCTTCATCCTCATCTTCGAGCCCGCGGCCTGATGGACCGCCTCGGTCCCAACTCGGAGATGGCGCGGCTCGAGCCGCTGATCGGTGAGTGGACGGTGGAGTCGTCCCTGGCCGCCGATCCGGCGGCCGGGCCCGTCGGCCGGACGAGCTTCGAGTGGTTCGGCGATCGCGCCTTTGCGGTCCAGCGCTCCTCGGTCGACGTCCCGGAGGCGCCCGACGGCCTGATCGTGATCGGACCCGGGAACCTCCCCGGCACCTACATCCAGCATTACTTCGACTCGCGCGGGGTCGAGCGCGAGTTCGCGATGACCTTCGACGGCACCGAGTGGCGCCTCTCGCGCCTCTGGCGTGAGTCGCCGAGCTCCTTCAATCAGCGCTTCTACGGACAGCTCAGCGACGACGGCCAGACGATCGAGGCGCGCTGGGAGGCCGCCGACGACGGCGAGGACTGGCACGTCGATTTCGAGCTCACCTATCGCCGCGCGTCGTAGGCGCCGCGCGGCCGTCGACCTCCGCACCGCCTAACCTGCCGGGCGTGCCGACGACGACGCTGGAAGCGCGCGAGCAGATCATCTCCGACCTGGGGGCCGCCACGGTCCAGATCGGATTCGCGGTCGGATGCCTCGGCGCGGCCTACGAGCTGCTCGACGAGGTGACCGCCGACCGGCTCGAGAGCGAGCTCTTCCGGCCGGCGCAGCGCGCCTTCGCCAAGGCCCGCCATGCGAGCGGCGGCTTCGCCGAGCGCTACGGTCTCAGCCCTTCGACCCGCGAGGCGCCCTCGCCGGGGCTCGCCTCGCAGGGCGTCAAGGCGCTGGTCGAGAAGGCGATCACGGCCTCGAACGAGGGCAGCCGGCGGATCGCCGAGCTCCAGGACTCGATGCTGCCGATCGAGGCCGGCGACGCCGAGCTGCGCGCAGCGCTCGCCGAGACCCGCGAGCTGGTCGACCAGCTCGCGGGCCCCGCGCGCGAGTTCCTGAAGACGCTCGGCCGCTGAGCGGGTCCGCTCAGCCGAGCTCGGCCGGCTGGGTGAGCCGGATCGCGTTCCCGCTCGGGTCGCGAAGCCCCGCGTCGATCCCGTAAGGGCGCTCCTCGGGGTCCTCGGTGAACTCGACCCCGCGCCCCTTGAGCTCGTCGACCGTCGTGCGGACGTCGTCGGTGGTCAGGAACACGGCTCCGACGGCGCCCTTGGAGAGCAACTCGCGGACCTGCTCGGCGGTCTCCTCGGCGAACACCGGCGGCCCCGGGATAGCCATCAGCACGATCCCGGTCTCGTCCTGTCCGGGTGGGCCGACCGCGAGCCAGCGGAAATCGCCCAGCTCGGGCAGGGTCACGTCGGTCTTCACCTCCATGCCGAGCTTGTCGGTGTAGAAGGCGAGCGCCTCGTCCTGGTCGTGGACCCAGAGCTGCGAGTAAGCGAACTTGATCATCGTTCCTCCTTCGTCGTGGTTGCCGATGTCCACGCTAAGACGACGACGAGCGCTTGTCTTCTCCAAACGTGCTGTGTTGCGGACGGGCGTAGGCGCGCATGACACAGGCCGGGATGATCGCCAGCGCCGAGGCGGGCGGGAACCGGGCTCGGTAGGCGGTCGGTGAGGCGCCGTAGGTGCGGGTGAAGCTGGACGTGAACGAGCCGACGCTCTGCAGTCCGACCGAGAAGCAGATCTCGGCGACCGAGTTGTCGGTGGTCCGCAGCAGCGCCGCCGCGCGCTCGAGGCGCCTGGTGAGCAGGTAGCCGTGCGGCGACTCGCCGAAGGTGCGCCGGAACTCGCGGCTGAAGTGGGCGCGCGAGAGGCCGGCGGCGCGCGCCAGATCGTCGACGTCGAGGTGCTCGAAGTAGCGTGCGTCGGCCAGGTCCTTGGCGCGCAGCAGGTGCCTGGCCGGTGGGGCGAAGACCATCGGGGCGAGTATGCGCGATCGGCACCGCTGTCGCGGCCCCCGGCGCGTTAGCGTTGCCGGCCCGTGGACGCCGCCTTCACCCCGGTTCACCGCGGCGGGTCCGGCTCGCCGATGGTCTGCCTGCACGGGTTCACCGACACCTGGCGCGGCTGGGAGCTGATCCTGCCGCAGCTCGAGGCCGAGCACGACGTGCTCGCGCTGACCCTCGCCGGCCACGCGGGCGGCCCGCCGATCGAGGGCGAGATCACCAACGAGGTGCTCGCCGACGGGGTCGAGCGGGCGATGGACGAGGCCGGGTTCGAGACCGCCCACATCATCG
>DASPGZ010000212.1:0-4769 GCA_035620355.1 Solirubrobacterales bacterium
CGGTCTCCGAGATCGCCTTGCGCATCGCCTCGGTCTCCTTGTCGGCGTACATGAGCACGCGCCCGTTGACGTTTCGCGCCGCCCTGCCGATCGTCTGGATCAGCGAGGTCTCGCCGCGCAGGAACCCCTCCTTGTCGGCATCGAGGACGGCGACCAGGGTGACCTCCGGCAGGTCCAGCCCTTCGCGCAGCAGGTTGACCCCGACGAGCACGTCGTACTCCCCCAGCCGCAGGTCGCGGATGATCTGGATCCGCTCCAGCGTGTCGACCTCGGAGTGCAGGTAGCGGACCTTGAACCCGTGCTCGAGCAGGTAGGCGGTCAGGTCCTCGGCCATCTTCTTGGTCAGGGTCGTGACCAGCGTGCGCTCCTGGCGGTCGACGCGGCGCCGAACCTCGTTCATCAGGTCGTCGATCTGGTTGCGGGTTTCGCGCACCTCGACCTCCGGATCGACGATCCCGGTCGGGCGGACGATCTGCTCCACGATCCGCATCGAGGTCCCGCGCTCGAACTCGCCTGGGGTCGCCGAGACCATCACCAGCTGACCGACGCGCGGCAGGAACTCGTCGAACTTCAGCGGCCGGTTGTCGAGCGCCGACGGGAGCCGGAAGCCGAAGTCGACCAGGGTCTGCTTGCGCGACCGGTCGCCCTCGTACATTCCGCCGATCTGGGGCACGGTCTGGTGCGACTCGTCGACGAAGGTGACGAAGTCGTCGGGGAAGTAGTCGATCAGCGTGTGCGGGGGCGAGCCGGGCGGACGCCCGTCGAAGATCCGCGAGTAGTTCTCGATCCCCGAGGTGAAGCCGAGCTCCTTCAGCATCTCGATGTCGTATTGGGTCCGCTGCAAGAGCCGGTGGGCCTCGAGCTCCTTGCCGCGCTCCTGAAACCAGGCAAGCCGCTCGTCGAGCTCGGCCTTGATCTCGAGCACCGCCCGCTCCAGGGTCGTGTCCTCGGTCGCGTAGTGGCTCGCGGGCCAGACCGCGACGTGGTCGATGTCGTCGTAGATCTCGCCGGTCAGTGGGTCGAAGTGATGGATCGACTCGATCTCGTCGCCGAACAGGTTGATCCGATAGGCGGATTCGACCCCCGCGGGCCAGATCTCGAGCTTCTCGCCCTGAGCGCGGAAGGTCGCGCGGCTGAGCGCGGTCTCGTTGCGCGTGTACTGCATCCCGACCAGCTTGCGGAAGAGCTCGTGGCGGTCGATCCACTCGCCGACCTTGAACAGCTGCATCTGGCGCCGGTAGAGCTCCGGCGAGCCGATCCCGAAGATGCAGGAGACCGAGGCGACGATGACCACGTCGCGCCGCGCCAGCAGCGAGGCGGTGGCGGCGTGGCGGAGCCGGTCGATCTCGTCGTTGATCGACGAGTCCTTCTCGATGTAGAGGTCCTGGTGGGGAACGTAGGCCTCGGGTTGGTAGTAGTCGTAGTAGGAGACGAAGTACTCGACCACGTTGTTGGGAAAGAACTCGCGGAACTCGTTGCAGAGTTGGGCCGCGAGCGTCTTGTTGTGGGCGATCACCAGCGCCGGGCGCTGGACCCGCTCGATCACCCCGGCCATGGTGAAGGTCTTGCCGGTGCCGGTCGCTCCGAGCAGGGTGATGAACTCCTCACCCGCTCCGAGGCCCTCGGCGATCCCGGTGATTGCCGCCGGCTGGTCGGCGGTCGCGGTATAGGCCGGGTTGAGCTCGAACTGGGGCATCGCCGCCTACGGTAGCGGCCGTCATACTCGGCATCGGTGGACGGCAGGTCGCAGCTCGGGTTCCCTCTGTTGATCCTGCTCGCGCTCGCCGCGGCGCTCGCGCTCGCCGGCCCCGGAGGCGCGACCGAGCCGGCCGCGGAGGCGCCGGCCGCGGCGCCCGAGCTCCACCCGGCGGAGCTTCGGCGGATCAGCGTCGCCTCGCTGCCGGAGGTCGCCGACGGGGTCGAGCGGGTGCGCGAGCTCGAGTTCGATCGGCTGCCCGAGCCCGAGGTCGTCAGCTCCGGGTATCTGAACCGCCTCGCCGAGCGCCAGCTCGAGCGACAGGACGGCGGGCTCGGGATCGCGGCCGACAACGCGGTCGGCCGGATCACCGGCCTGCTCGGCGGCGACGAGGACCTCGGCGCCGCCGTCGGCTCGACCGGAGACCTCGCCGCCGCGGCCTACGACCCCCGCAGCGAGCGCCTCTTCGTCGTCTCCGACGCGGTCGTCTCGAGCCAGGCCCTGGTCGAGTTCGTGCTCGCCCACGAGCTCGACCACGCGCTCGAGGACCAGGCCTTCGGCCTCCCTCAGGGCAAGGGGAACAACGCGCCTCAACGGCGGCGCGGCTCGGCTTCGCTTCGCTCCGCCTCGCAGAACGACGATGCCGCGCTCGCGTCCCAGGCGCTGGTCGAGGGCTCGGCGACCACGGTGATGGGCGTCTACGCCGGCCGCTACCTGAACCCGCTCGACCTGGTCGCCGCCGCCGGCACGATCGATGACGGGACCGACGCGGTCCCCGAGGTGCTCGTCGAGCAGCTCACCTGGACCTACCTCGGCGGACAGCGCTTCATCAGCGAGCTCGTCGACCTCGCGGGGAGCTGGAAGCTGGTCGACAACGCGCTCGCCAACCGCCCGCCGGCGAGCACCGAGCAGGTCCTGCACCCGCGCAAGTACGTGCTCGACGAGCGTCCCGAGCCGGTGGCGATCCAGTCGGGGAGCCTCCAGGACGAAGGCTGGGCCCGCGCGGACCGCAACGTGTTCGGCGAGTTCGCGACCTCGCTGCTGCTCGGCGTCGGGGCCGACCCCGCCGAGGTCGAGCCGGCGGCGGCCGGCTGGGCGGGCGACCGCTACGAGCTCTGGCGGCGCGACGTCGCCCCTGCCGAGTGTGAGGCCCCGTGCCGGGGGGACCTGGTGCTGGTCGGCCGCTGGGCCTGGGACACGGACGCCGACCGGGCGCAGTTCGACCGGGCCGCGGAGCGGTACCTGGTCGACGGGCTCGGCGGCGAGCCCGCGGGCGAGCGCGTCTGGCGGCTCGACGGCGGCTGGGCCGCGGTCGCCTCCGCGGGCCGCGAGACGACCCTGGCCTTCGCCCCCGATCGGGCGACCGCGGTTTCGGTCGCCGGCGATCAGGCCGGCCGGACCTGAGACGATCCCCGCGTGAGCCGATCGCGAACGCTGCTCGGCATCTTCTGGATCTTCGCCGGGACGATGCACTTCCTCCGCGCCCGCGAGTACGAGGCGACCGTGCCCGGGTACATCCCGATCAGCCCCGAGGACGCGGTCAGCTGGAGCGGCGCGGCCGAGATCGCCGGCGGGCTGATGGTCCTCCCCACCCCGACCCGCAGGCTCGGGCGCTGGTGGCTGACCGGGGTGCTGGTGGCGGTGTTCCCGGCCAACATCCACATGGCGGTCAGCCCCGAGCAGGTCGCGGCCCGGGGCGTGCCGATCGACCGTCTTCCGCGCTGGCTGCTCTGGGCGCGGCTGCCGATCCAGCCGCTGTTCCTGCTCTGGGCCTGGCGCGCGACCCGGTAGCGGCTCAGGGAAGCAGACCCCCGGCCTGGTCGAGGAGGCCGCCGAGGTCGTCGAGCACGCCGCCCGCGTCGCCGGCCACCGCGCCGACGTCGTCGATCAGCGCCACCGCCTCGTCGACCGGAAGCCGCGAGGCCAGCGCCCGCAGGCCGTCGGCGACCAGGGGGCTGATCGCGTCGGCGGCCTCGGCGTCGTCGATCGCCCTGAGCACGCCGGCGCGCACGGCCTCCTCGAGCCGGGCGTCGTCGATCCCCTGCTCGGCCGCGAACTCGGCCCGCGCCTCCTCGCTCGGCAGGGCCGCGGCGAGCGTCTCGCGGCTGACCCCGAGGTCGCAGGCGGCGCCGTCGAGCGCCGAGAGCAGGAACTGCTGGGCGGTCTCCTCGAGGTCGCCGGGCGAGGTCCACTCCCGCGGAGCGCACGGATTCGCGACCGGGGTCGGCTCGTAGCTGCGGCCGCCGGCCGCGAGGTAGACGACCACGAGGAGGATCGAGACCGCCGCCGAGCCGATCACGAGATGCTTCGGACTCACGCTTCGCTCCGCCTCACAGTTCTATCTCCCGCCTGCGGGCGAGCAGGATCGGCAGCAGCGCGGCGAGCGCGAAGCCGGCCGAGATCAGGAACGAGGAGCTGAACGCGTGGGTGGCCGCGCGGTCGATCTCGGACTCGATCGAGGTCCGCAGGGCGACCGTCGCCTCGCGCTCGGCGGGGTCGTCGGGCAGCGGCTCGAACGCGGGCCCGACCACCGGCACCTTGTCGCCCTCGGCGGCGATCCGGTCGGCGATCCGCTGAGCGAGGTCGAGCTTCGAGCTCGGGTCGACCTGGGAGTCGAGCAGCGCCGCGATCCCCGACTGCTCGGCGTGCTCGCGCTCGGTCTCGAGGTCGGCGGTGAACACCGGCGTCAGCACCAACAGCCCGGCGACCACCCCGGCGTGGCGGGCGGCGATCGTCCAGCCGCCGTGGATCGCCTGCGGGGAGCGCCCGGCGAGCGCCGCCTCGGTCAGCGCCGAGAGCGCCAGCGCCAGCCCGGCGCCGGCGAGCGCCTGTGGGGGCAGCGTCAGCGCGATCGAGGCGTCCGGCAACAGGGCGAGGCCGGCGAGCCCGCCGCCGATCAAGATCGCCCCGGAGGCGGCCCGGGCGCGTGCCGACTCGACCCGCCGCGCCAGCGGCGCCGCCGCCAGCGCGGCGATCGGGAGCGCGGTGACCGCGGCTGCCGCGGCGATCGGGGTCAGCCGCCAGCCCTCGATCAGCAGCAGCACGACCAGGAACAGGGCCGCGGCCAAGGCGG
>DASPGZ010000213.1:0-11708 GCA_035620355.1 Solirubrobacterales bacterium
CGGGCTGGTCGACAACAAGGTCTGCGCGATCGACGAGACCTGGTCGGGGCTGCGCCTGGTCTGGCGGCTCGAGCGACGTTAGCGGGGCCGCTCAGGCGCGCAGCGCGGCGGCGACGTCGGAGCGCTCGCAGAAGGCGGCGATCGCGCGCGAGAGCCGGCCCCCCTGCCAGGCCAGCGGCGACTGGCCCGGCTCCTCGCTGAGCAGCGTCGCGCGCGGCAGCCGCGAGGCCCAGGCCTCGGCGACCGCGTAGGGATGTCCCGGGTCGGCCTCGTCGTGGCTGGCGACGACCAGCGCCGGCAGCTCGAGGAACTCGAGCTCGGCGAGGTCGCCGAAGGGCTGCGAGCGCGGGACCTCGCGCAGCGCCCGGGCGACCGCATCCGGATGGCGGTGGCGGCTGAGCCGATCGCGGGCGATCCGCAGGAGCGTCTCCCGCCACTGCGGGTCGAGGCCGACGTCGTAGGCGGCGAGGAAGCCGTCGACGCCGCCCTCCGCGAGGCCGTCGGCGAGCGCGTCCCAGTACGCGAGCGTCTCCGGCGTCGGCGGGTCGCCGAGCGCGACCGGCCCGATCAGCACCACGGCCGCGATCCGCTCGGGCCGCGAGAGCGCCAGCGCCGCGATCGTGTGCGCCCCCATCGAGTGCCCCGCGAGGACCACCGGCCCCTCCCCCGCCTCCGCGTCGACGACCGTGCCGAGGTCGGTGGCGAGCTCCTCGTAGGAGTAGCCGGCGGCGTCGGGCGCCGGATCCGACTCGCCGTGCCCGCGGGCGTCGTAGGAGATCGCCCGGAAGCCCTCGCGCGGCAGCACCCGCGAGCCGTGGACGAGGTAGCGCCGGGTCGCCGTGAGGCCGTGGGCGAGCACGATCGGCGGTCCCTCGCCCTCGGACTCGCCGGCCAACCCGGCGGCCGCCGCGACCGTGAACGGCGTCGCCTCGGCGCTCAACCCGGGACCGTGTCGCGGGCGAGCGAGAGCGCCGCCGCGAGGTGCTCGACGTCCTTGTAGCGGAGGCCGAGCAGGGCGACGTGGCGGTAGCGGACGATGCCCTCGGGGTCGACGATGAAGATCGAGCGACGCACGAGGCCACCGGGCGCGACCACCCCGTAGGCGCGCGACGTCTCGTGGTCCGGGTCGGCGAGCAGCGGCACCGTGAGCCCGTGCTCGCGGGTGAACCGCTCGTGCGAATCGATCGACTGCGGCGAGATCCCGAGCACCACCGCGTCGAGGTCGTCGAGGTGGTCGGCCGCATCGCGGTAGGAGCAGAACTGGCGCGTGCAGACCGGGGTGAAGTCGCCGGGGTAGAAGGCGAGCACCACCCACTGGCCGCGCAGGTCGCCGAGCCGGTAGACGTCGCCGGCGGTCCCGGTGAGCTCGAAGTCCGGAGCCCTGTCGCCGATCTCGATCTTGGCCATCTCCCGGTCCCTGGGCGGCCCCGCCGGCTACCCGGCCTCGATCGTGATCTCGTCGACGGCGACCACCCGGGTCGGCTGCTCGCTCGCGTCGCCCAGCTTCGAGATCGCCCCGACCACGTCCATGCCCTTGGTCACCTCGCCGAGCACCGCGTAGTCGGGCGGCAGCCCGGCGTCGGCGGGCGCGGTGACGATGAAGAACTGGCTCCCCGAGGCGCCGACCGGCTCGGCGACGGTCTTCGCCATCGCCACCAGGCCGCGCTTGTAGGTCGTGTCCTCGGCCGGTGGCTCGACCACCGTGTAGCCGGGGCCGCCGCTGCCGGCGAGCTCCGGGTCCGAGCCGCCCGGATCGCCGCCCTGGATCACGAACCCGGGTGCGATCCGGTGGAAGACGGTCCCGTCGTAGAAGCCCTGGTCGGCCAGGAAGGCGAACGAGTTCGCCGTCTTCGGCGAGCTCTCGGTGTCGAGCCCGATCGTGAACTCGCCGCAGCTCGTGGTCACGTTGGCGATCGCCGGCTCGCCCCGCTCGAGCACCTTCTCGGGCTTCTTGAACGCATCGTCCTTGGCGGGCGGCGCCTCGACCTCGGCGCACTCGCCCGCAGCGGCGGGCGAGGTGCTCGCGGTGGTCGAGCTCTCGTCGTCGCCGCAGGCCGCGAGCGCGGCGGCCGCCACCAGGGCGAGGGCGAGGGCCGCGATGGGCTTGCCGAGGGCACGCATCGACGGCCAGGCTAGAGGACGGCTCGGCCGGGGGCCGGAAACCGCGCGACGGCTGGGATCATGGGCGGCGTGAGCGAGGGCGAACGCCAGATCCCGTCCCGGGTGAGGCTGACGGGCCGCGCCCTCAACGCGACCGTCGCCCGCGCGCCGTGGCTGTGGCCGGTGCTTCGACCGGCGATGCGAGGCTTCTTCGACCGCAACGCCGAAGGCTGGGATGGACGCACCGGGGCCGGCTCGGTCAGCCATCTCGAAGCGCTCGCGACGGCCACCGCGCTCCTCTCCCCCGCCCCCGAGCGGGTCCTCGACCTCGGCACCGGGACCGGCGAGGCGGCGCTCTTCCTCGCCCGCGAGTTCCCCCGCGCCAGCGTCCGCGGGGTCGACTTCTCCGAGGAGATGGTCCGGCTCGCGAGCGCCAAGGTCGGGCTCGACCCCGAGGGGCGGGTGGCGTTCAAGGTCGCCGACGCCTCCGCCCTGCCGTTCCCCGACGATCACTTCGACCTCGTCGCCCAGGTCAACACGCCGCCGTTCTTCGGCGAGACCGCCCGCGTGCTGGCGCCCGGCGGGCACGTGATCGTCGCCGCCAGCCGCGGCGAGGCGACCCCGTTCTTCACCCCCGCGGCCGTGCTCGAGCGCGGTTTCGGCCGCCGCCGGATCGATCCGCTCGAGACCGGGACCGCCGGTGCGGGCACCTACTGGGTCGGCCGCGCCCGCGACGGCCGCGGGTAGGCTGATCCGCTCATGTCCGAGCCCCCTCCGGGTCCCTACCTGCTGCTCGTCAACCCCTCCGCCGGCGGGGGCCGGGTCGGCGAGATCCTGCCCCGGGCGACCGCGGCGATGGACGCGGCCGGGCTCGAGTACCGGACGATGATGACCACCGGGCTCGAGCACGGCTGCGACGAAGCCGCGGTGGCGGCGGCCGACGGGATGACCCCGGTGGTGATCAGCGGCGACGGGCTGATCGGCCAGATCGGCGGGGCGCTCGCCGGGACCGGCGCGACCATGGGCGTGATCCCTGGCGGCCGCGGCAACGACTTCGCCCGCGTGCTCGGGATCCCCGACGATCCCGCCGGCGCGGTGGCGGCGCTCGCCGGCGGCGCCTCGCGCGAGATCGACGTCGGCGAGGTCAACGGCCGGCGCTTCCTCTGCATCGCCAGCTGCGGCTTCGACTCCGACGCCAACCGGATCGCCAACGAGGCGCGCTTCATCCGCGGTCAGTTGGTCTATGCCTACGCCGCGCTGCGGGCGCTGATCGCCTGGAAGCCGGCAACGTTCACGATCACCCTCGACGGCCGGCGGCGGGACCTGGTCGGCTACTCGGTCGCCGCCGCCAACAGCCGCGCCTACGGCGGCGGCATGTTCATCGCCCCCGACGCCGAGCTCGACGACGGCCTGCTCGACGTGGTGACGACGGCGAAGGTGGGCAAGCTCCGCTTCCTCGTCAACCTGCCGAAGGTGTTCAGCGGCAAGCACGTCGAGAACCCCGAGGTCTCGGTCTCGCGCGCGGCCGAGGTGCTGATCGAGGCCGACCGCCCGTTCGCTGTCTACGCCGACGGCGAGCACCTCGCCGACCTCCCGGCGACGGTCCGGGTGCTGCCGCGGGCGCTGCGGGTGATCGTCCCCGGATGACCGCCTCGGCGACCGGAGGGCCCGGCTTCCGGGCGAAGCTCGGGGTCGCGCGGGCGACCGGCGCGCTCAGCCGCCGCAGCGGGCGCGGCGGCGGCACCACACTTCCGGGAAGGCTGCTGCTGCGGTTGGCGCCGGACGCGATCTCGCGGCTCGGCTCGGGGCTGGTCGACGGGGCGACGATCATCAGCGCCACCAACGGGAAGACGACCACCGCCGGGATGCTCGCGGCGGCGATGCGCGCCGACGGCCGCGACCCGGTCCACAACCGGGCCGGGTCGAACATGAGCTGGGGCGTGGCCACGGCGCTGCTCGAGCAGCGCGGCACCGAGGGCCTGTTCGAGGTCGACGAGGCCTGGTTGCCGCGGATGGCCGCCGAGCTCGACCCGGGCCTGATCGTGCTCGGGAACCTGTTCCGTGACCAGCTCGACCGCTACGGCGAGCTCGAGCACCTGGCGGCCGAATGGGGCGCGATGGTCGAGCGCCTCGCCGGCCGCAGCGGCTTCGTCCTCAACGCCGACGATCCGCTGGTCGCCGACCTCGGCCGCGACTCGGAGCTGCGCCGGCGCGAGGGCGTCACCTTCTTCGGGGTCGAGGACCCGTCGCAGGCGCTCCCCGAGCTCCAGCACGCCCACGACGCCAAGCACTGCCGGCGCTGCGGGCACCCTTACGCCTACGAGCGCGCCTTCGTCGGCCACCTCGGCCACTACAGCTGCCCCAACTGCGGCGCCGACCGGCCGGCGCCCGAGATCGCGGCGACAGAGGTCGAGCTGCTCGGCATGCGAGGCTCGCGCTCGCGGATCGTCACGCCGGGCGGCGAGCTCGAGCTCGAGCTGCCGCTGCCCGGGCTCTACAACGTCTACAACGCGCTCGCCGCGCTCGCCGCCTCGCTGCGCCTCGGGATCGACGCCGAGACCGCGGTCGGCGCGCTGGCCTCGGTCGAGGCGGCCTTCGGTCGGGTCGAGACGATCCCGGTCGAGGGCAGGCCGGTCTCGATCCTGCTGATCAAGAACCCGGCCGGCGCCAACGAGGTCCTGCGCACCCTGCGGCTCGAAAAACAAGGCGCCTCAACAGCGGCGCGGCTCGGCAGCGCCTCGCAGGGGCTCGACCTGTGGATCGCGCTCAACGACCGGATCGCCGACGGCCGCGACGTCTCCTGGGTCTGGGACGCCGACTTCGAGCTGCTCACCGGGGCCGCGCGCCGGGTCGTCTGCGCCGGGACCCGGGCGCCTGAGATCGCGGTGCGGCTCAAGTACGCCGGGATCGACCCGTCGGCGATCGAGATCGACGAGTCGATCGAGCGCTCGTTCGACCGGGCGGTCGCCGGCGCCGACGGGCCGCTGTTCGCGCTGCCCACCTACACGGCGCTGATCGAGCTCCGCACGCTGCTCGCCGAGCGCGGCCTGGCGCGGGAGTTCTGGCGATGAGCGCCGGCGCGGCCTCGCAGGAGGCGATCTGGCAGGAGGTTGAGTGCGGCGGCTACGCGGCCGACCTCTCGGTTTGGGCCGAGCTCGCGTCCGCCGCCGGAGGCCCGGTGCTCGACCTCGGCGCCGGCGTCGGGCGGGTGACCCTGGATCTCGCCGGGCGCGGGCACCGGGTGACCGCCGTCGACCTCAGCGAGCCGCTGTTGGGCGAGCTCCGCCGGCGTGCGGAGGCGCGCGGGCTCGAGGTCGAGACGGTCTGCGGCGACGTCCGCCTGTTCGAGCCGGGCGAGTCCTTCAGCGCCGTGCTCGCGCCGATGCAGCTCGTTCACATCATCGACGGCCCCACCGGGCGCGCAGCGCTGCTCGACGCCGTCAGGCGCCAACTGGCGCCGGGAGCGGCGTTCGCCGCAGCGGTGCTCAGCGACGCCGTCACCTGGGCGCCGTTCGACCCGCTGAGGCCGCCGGCGCCCGACGTGCGTGAGGTCGACGGCTGGGTCTACTCGAGCCTCTCGCTCGAGCCCGCCATGGTTCCCGGCGGAATCGAGGTGCGGCGGCTGCGCCAGGTGGTCTCCCCCGCCGGCGAGCTCACCGAGCAGTTCGACGCGATCAGGCTCGACACGCTGACCGCCGACGATTTCGAGCTCGAGGCTCGCCGCTTCGGGCTGATCCCGCGCGAACGGATCGTGATCGACCCCAGCGACGAGCACGTCGGCACCGTCGTCTGCGTGTTGGCGGTCGGCTGATGCAGCTCCGCGTGCTGGCGCTCTACCCCGAGCAGATGAACATCTACGCCGACCGCGGCAACATCCTCTTCCTGCGCCGGCGCTGCGAGTGGCGCGGGATCGGCTTCAGCCACGCCGGGGCCGGTCCGGGAGAGGGCTTCGACCCGGGCGCCCACGATCTCGTCTACATCGGCGGCGGCCAGGATCGCGACCAGGAGCTGGTCGCCGAGGACATGCTGCGGACCAAGCGGGACGCGCTCGCAGCCGCGGCCGGTGACGGCGCCGTCGTGCTCGCGGTCTGCGGCGGCTACCAGCTGCTCGGCCACGGCTACCAGCTCGAGGGCCGGAGGATCGCCGGGCTCGGCCTGCTCGACCTGGAGACGGTCCGCGAGCCGGGCCCGCGACTGATCGGCAACGTGACGATCGAGTCGGGGCTCGGCGCCGGCGGCTCGCAGCTCGAGATCTCCGGGTTCGAGAACCACGGCGGGCGCACCTACCTCGGCGCCGACGCGGAGCCGCTCGGCCGGGTCGTCGCCGGGCACGGAAACAACGGCAAGGACGGGCTCGAGGGCGCCCGCAGCGCGAACGTGATCGGCACCTACCTACACGGCCCGCTGCTGCCGAAGAACGTCGCGCTCGCAGATCGCCTGATCGCGCTCGCGCTGGCGCGGCGTGAGGGCGCCGAGCCGGCGCTGGAGCCGCTCGAGGACGGGTTCGAGCTCGCGGCCCACGCGAGCGCCCGCCGGGCGGCGCGCGCGGGCTAGGTCCCCGAGGACCCGAAGCCGCCCGAGCCGCGGGCGCTGGCGCCGAGCCCGGCGGCCTCGACCGGCTCGGCGACCGCGAACGGGGTCACCAGCAGCTGCGCGATCCGATCACCGGGCGCGAGCTCGAAGGCGACCTCGCGGTCGGTGTTCAGCAGCAGGACCCGGAGCTCGCCGCGGTAGCCGGAGTCGATCAGCCCCGGGGCGTTGACGAGCGCGATCCCGTGCCGGATCGCGAGCCCCGAGCGCGGCAGCACCAGCCCCGCGTAGCCCTCCGGGATCTCGACCGCGATCCCGGTGCCGACCGCGGCCCTCTCCCCCGCCCCGAGGGTCGCGCCCTCGAGCGCGTAGAGGTCGAGTCCGGCGTCGCCGTCGTGAGCGCGCGTCGGCACCATCGCCCGCGGGTCCAGCCTCGTGCACCTGAGCTCCACCGGCGAAATCCGGGCGCGCCTAGGCCTTGCCGTTGACGGCGAACTCGGCGAACCGGTGCGTGAGCGCCGCCGGGATCCGCGCGTGCACGAGCACCCCGTCGGCGCGCTCGCTGCGCTCGAGATCGCCGGCGACCTCGTACAGCTCCGAGAGCCGGGCGCCCTCCTCGTAGGGGACGAGCAGCTCGATCTCCGAGAGCGTCTCGGCGAACGCCGCCTCGATCCGGTCGCGCAGCTCCCCGATTCCCTCCCCCGTCCGCGCCGAGACGCCGATCGCCTCGCGGTTTCCGACCAGCAGCTCGCGGCGCTGTTCGTCGTCGAGCAGGTCCAGCTTGTTGAAGACCAGCAGCCGCGGCTGATCGTCGGCGTGCATCTCCTCGAGTACCGAGTCGACCGCGGCGATCGCTTCGCTGCGGCCCGGCTCCTGGTCGGAGCCGTCGACCACGTGCACGATCAGATCGGCGATCCGGGTCTCCTCGAGGGTCGCCTTGAACGCCTCGACCAGCTGGTGCGGGAGCTTGCGGATGAAGCCGACCGTGTCGGTGATCAGATAGCGGCGGCCGTTGTGCTCGTAGGCGCGCGTGGTCGGGTCGAGGGTGTGGAAGAGCCGCTCGCCGACGCTCACACCGGCGTCGGTGAGCGCGTTCAGCAGGGTCGATTTGCCGGCGTTGGTGTAGCCCGCCAGCGCCACCGCCGGGACCGCTGCCGACTCGCGTCTGGCGCGCATCACGCCGCGGTTGCGCTCGACCCGGGTGAGCCGGCGCCGCAGGGCCGAGATCCGGTCGCGGGCGAGGCGGCGATCGGTCTCGATCTGGGACTCACCCGGGCCCCTGGTGCCGATGCCCCCGTCCATGCGCCCGGCGCCGAGACGCTCGAGGTGGGTCCAGAGACCGCGCATGCGGGCGAGGTTGTACTCGAGCTGCGCCAGCTCCACCTGCAGCTTGCCCTCGGCCGAGTGGGCGTGGTCGGCGAAGATGTCGAGGATGATCGCCGTACGGTCGATCACCGGCACGTCGAGAGCCGCCTCCAGGTTGCGCTCCTGGCGCGGAGCGAGCTCGTCGTCGCAGGCGACCAGGTTGGCGCCGGTGCGCTTGATCTCGGCCTTCAGCTCGGCGAGCTTGCCGCGGCCGAAGTAGCGATCCGGGTCCGGAGCCTCGCGCGCCTGGACCATCTCGCCGGCGGTCGCGACGCCCGCGGTGCGCAGCAGCTCCTTGAGCTCGGCGAGCGGGTCTCCGTGGTCGCCGGGCGAGCTGCCGACGACGCCGATCGCGAGTGCGCGCTGGCGCGCGCGGGCGTTGCGGATGCCCGCCTCGGAACCGTTGCCGCTCGCCTCTGGGGCGCCGTTCGAATCCATGCGATGAGTGTAAGGCGAGCGCCCGGCGCGATCAGGGGTAGGCTGCGAGGCCAGATGAGGGTGTTCCTGACCGGTGCGACCGGGTTCATCGGGGGTCACGTGGCCCGGAAGCTGCGCGAGCGCGGCGACGACGTGCGCGTGCTCGTGCGCTCGACCGAGAAGGGCGCGGAGCTCGAGGCGCTCGGCTGCGAGCTGGTCGTCGGCGATCTCTCCGACGAGGAGGCGATCGCGGCCGGGCTCGAGGGCTGCGACGCGATGATCCACAACGCCGCCGTCTACAAGGTCGGGATCCCGCAGAGCGAGCACCGGTCGATGTACGAGGCCAACGTGCTGGGCACCGAGCGGGCGCTGCGCGCGGCGCTCGCGGCGGGTACGCCGAAGGTCGTCTACGTCTCCACCGTCGGCGCCTTCGGCAACACCCACGGGCAGGTCGTCGACGAGACCTACCAGCACCCGGGACGCGACTTCACCTCGTACTACGAGCAGACCAAGTACGAGGCCCACCAGATCGCCAAGCGGCTGATCGCCGAGGAGGGCCTGCCGTGCGTGATCGTCCAGCCGGGCGGGGTCTACGGGCCCGACGACCACTCGGCGATCGGGACCCAGATCGAGCAGTTCCTCGCCGGGCGGATGCCGATGATCGCCTTCCCCGACCTGGGCATGAACATGGTCCACGTCGACGACGTCGCCGGCGGCATCCTGCTCGCGCTCGACCGGGGTGAGCCCGGCGAGGCCTACGTGCTCGGAGGCGAGATCACCACCATGCGCGAGCTGATCACGACCGTCGGCAAGGTCGCCGACCGCAAGCCGCCGAGCCGGGCGGTCCCGACCGGGCTGCTGAAGCTGATGACGCCGGCGGGCCCGCTGGTCGGAAAGCTCATGGGCCAACCGCCGAACCTGCGCGAGCTGATCTCCTCCGCCGACGGGGTCACCTTCTGGGCCAAGCACGACAAAGCGATCGCCGAGCTCGGCTACTCGCCTCGCGGGCTCGAGCAGGGCATGCGCGACACCCTCTCGAGCACCGGCAAGCTCTGAGCGGCCGCTAGGCGGTCGCGGGGGCCTGGGCGCGCGGCATCAGCGCCGCGGCTGCGATCACCGCGGCGAACGCGGCCCCGCGGGCGAGGCCCTCGAACACGCCGGAGCCGATCGGGTCGCCGAAGACGACCACCCCGCCGAGGATCGCGGCGCAGTTGGAGGCGACCGACGCGGTCGCGATCACGGGGATCGCCTCGCCCAGCTGCATCCCGCGGGCGAGGGCGAAGAAGGCGCCGAGGCCACCGGCCACGGCGAGCACCGTCCACGGGCTCAGGAGCGCGATCGTGCCGGCGGCGGCGATGCCCTCGGTGAGCGCCTTGATCGCGACGTTGGAGACCCCGATCAGCAGGCCCGACGCAAGCCCGAGCACGACCCCGTGGCAGATCGTGCCGCGCCGCAGGATCCCGGAGGCGAACAGGGCGCAGCCGGCGCCGGCGATCACCGTCTCGAACGCGGCCAGGGTGAGGATCGAGTAGCCCTCGTTCTCGCTCGCGTGCGGGACCGTGACCGCGAGGAAGGCGAGCCCGGCGCCGGCGAGGCCGAGGCCGAGCCATTCGCGACCGCTGAGCCGGTGGCCGAAGTAGCGGGTGGCCGGGTAGGCGATCAGCACCAGCCCACCGGCGATCACGCCCTGGACCAGCGAGAGCGGCGCGATTGCCATCGCCGCCACGTGCAGGATCCAGGCGACGGCTGCGACCGCGAAGCCGATCGTCCACCAGCGCGAGCGAAACAGGGCTCCGACGCTGCGCATCGGGGTCCGCAGGTTGATCTCCGGCGACTCGCACGCCCCGCGGTGCTTGCAGAGCATGCTCAGGTTGGCCATGGCGGCACAGCCGAGCGCGAGCGCGATTCCGAGGGTGGTCATCAGTTATCTGAATCGGTAAGTGTCAGCAAGGGCTTGAATCGCCCCCTTCCCCAAGAGGGAGAGAGCCCCTGCGCGAGGGGCGTAATTGTTAGCAAGTCCTAACAGTCATTGCGCCGCAGGGCCTCGGCCTCGATCTCGACCCGCCAGCGCGGGTCGAGCAGTTCGGGCACCACGACCATCGTCGCGGCCGGCTCCGCCGCGCCGAAGAACTCCCTGTGGACGAGGCCGACCGCCTCCGCGATCGCGGCGTCGGTGACGAACATCCGGGTGCGGACGACGTCGCCGGCGTCCGCCCCAAGCTGCTCGAGGGCGACGACGATGATCTCGCAGCAGCGCCGCGCCTGGGCCACCGGGTCGGGGTCGCAGCCGCCGTCGGGCCATACCGGCGCCGTGCCCGAGACCACGATCCGGTCGCCGTCGGCGACCGCGCGGCAGTAGCCGTAGCGGCGCTCGAGCTCGTTGTCCGACCGCGCCCGTCGCCGTCCCTCCACGCGCTCAGGCGAGATGCTCGCGAAGCCGCTCGACGGCCTCCGAGATGCGCTCGTCGGGGGTCGTGAGCGAGATCCGGAAGAAGCCCTCGCCGCTCGGGCCGTACATCGAGCCGGGCGAGATCACCACCGCCGCCTCCTCCAGCACCAGCTCCGCGAACGAGGTCGAGGTGTGGCCCTCGGGCACCGGCGCCCAGACGTAGATCGTGCCCTTGGGCACGGCGACTTCGACGCCGATGTCGCGGAGCGCGCCGACGACCAGGTCGCGGCGGCGGGCGTAGATCGCGTTCATCTCCTCGACCAGCTTCTGGGGCCCGTTGAGCGCCGCTGCGCCGGCCAGCTGCACCGCCTCGAACAGGCCCGAGTCGATGTTCGTCTTCAGCCGCCAGTAGGTGGAGACCGCGTCGGCGTTGCCGAGGATCGCGGCACAACGCCAGCCGGTCATGTTGTAGCCCTTGGAGAGCGAGAAGACCTCGACCCCGACCTCCTTCGCGCCGGGGGTGGCGAGGAAGCTCGGGGCGACGTAGCCGTCGTAGGTGGTCTCCGAGTAGGCGTTGTCGTGGACGACCAGGATCTGGTGCTCGCGCGCGAGCTCGATCACCCGCTCGAACAGCCCCTCGGGGGCGATCGCGCCGGTCGGGTTGTTGGGGTAGTTGAGGAAGATCAGCCGAGCGCGCTCGAGGTCGGCGGCGTCGATCGCGTCGAGGTCGGGGGCGAAGCCGAGCTCCGGGAGCAGCGGCAGCACGACCGCCTCGGCGCCGGCGAGGGTCGGGCCGCCGGTGTAGACCGGGTAGCCGGGGTCCGAGGCGAGCGCCGCGTCGCCGGGGTCGAGGAAGGCGAAGCAGAGGTTGTAGATGCATTCCTTGGCGCCGATCGCCGGGATCACC
>DASPGZ010000214.1:0-3597 GCA_035620355.1 Solirubrobacterales bacterium
TGCCCGCCGCTCACATCGCTGAGCGCGGGGCGCATTACTACCTGCCGGTGATCCGGGGCTGCACGGTCTACATCTGCCCCGACCCGCGGAAGATCGTCGAGTTCCTGCCCCAGGTCCACCCGACCTGGTTCTTCGCCGTGCCGCGGATCTGGGAGAAGCTGAAGGCCGGACTGGAGGCGAAGCTGGCCGCGATCCCGGGCGAGGACGGCGAGCGCGCCCGCCAGGGCCTCGCGGCGGCGATCCAGAAGGTGCGGCTGGAGCAGGCCGGCGAGGAGGTCCCGGAGGAGCTCGCCAAGGGGGTCGCCGCCGCCGACGCGGCCCTGTTCTCGAACATGCGCAAGGCGCTCGGCCTCGACGAGGCGCTCGCCGTCAACGTCGGCGCCGCGCCAACCCCGCTCGAAGTGCTCGAGTTCTTCCACGCGCTCGGGATCCCGATCGGCGAGCTCTGGGGGATGTCGGAGACCTGCGGGGCGAGCACCGTGAACCCGCCGGAGCGGGTCAAGCTCGGCACCGTCGGCCCGCCACTCCCTGGGATCGAGATCAAGCTGGCCGAGGACGGCGAGGTGCTGGTCCGCGGCGACTCGATCATGCCCGGTTACCGGAACATGCCCGAGAAGACCGCCGAGACGATCGACGACGACGGCTGGCTCGCGACCGGCGACATCGGCGAGCTCGATGCCGACGGCTACCTGAGCATCGTCGACCGCAAGAAGGAGCTGATCATCAACGCGGCCGGCAAGAACATGTCGCCGGCGAACATCGAGTCGCACCTGAAGGCGGCGAGCCCGCTGATCGGGCAGGCGATCGCGATCGGCGACCAGCGCCCCTACAACGTCGCGCTGATCGTCCTCGATCCCGACTTCGCCCCGGTCTGGGCGCAGCAGAACGGGCTCGAGGGCAAATCCGCCGAGGAGCTCGCCACCGACGAGAAGGCGATCGCGGCGATCCAGTCGGGCGTCGACGAGGCGAACGCGAAGATGGCCCGAGTCGAGCAGATCAAGAAGTTCAAGGTGCTGCCGACCGAGTGGATCCCGGGCGGCGACGAGCTCACCCCGACGATGAAGCTGAAGCGCAAGCCGATCGCCGAGAAGTACGACTCGGAGATCACCGAGCTCTACTCGGGCTGAGCGGCGCGCCGGACCTGGGCCGGCCGGCGGAACAGGGCGAGGCGCCGTCGGGGCGCGATCGCCGCCGACGCCCTCGGCTTCCGCGCGGGCATGGCGCGACGGCGCTGCGAAGCGCGGCCTTGACCCGGTCGGACCTGATGGGCGACGAACTGGGCGATCGGAAGCATCTGCGGACCCCTTCGGTGGTGGGAGAGCGTGACCATCATCAACCGTATACCGGTCATGCATGACCTGTCAAGCGATTTAGCTGGTCATTTCTGACTACAATCACGCCCCATGGACGTCGCCGAGCTCAAGCGCCAGGTTGAGTACAAGTTCGCTCCAGCGCCGCTGATCGCGGTCCAGGCGCTCGCTAACACGTTCGCCCTCGAACCCGGGGAGGAGCGGCTACGCGACCCCGAGAGCGCCCGAGAGTGGCTGCTCGTGTCGGATCTGGCCACCGAGCAGGTCCGCCTCGGCGATCGGGAGTGGCGCGAGCTGGTCGAGTTCCGCGCCGCGATCCGGGAGCTGATCGACGCCAACCTCGACGGCGACCCGGAGGCCGCGGCGACGCGGCTGCGGGCGCTCGCCGAGGCGCACCCGGTGGCGGTGGCGGTGGGCCCGCGCGGCGAGCTGACCCTCGACCTCGAGCCCGTGGGCTCGGTCGACGGGCTGATCTCGCAGCTGATCGGGATTGTGATGCAGGCCCAGATCGAGGACCGCTGGCAGCGGCTGAAGATCTGCGCCAGCGACGAGTGCCGGTGGTCGTTCTACGACGGCTCGCGCAACCGCGGCGGCACCTGGTGCAAGATGGAGACCTGCGGGAACGTGATCAAGAACCGCGCCTACCGGGCGCGCCGGAGCACCGTCCGCTGAGCGCGCCGGGCCCGTTCAGGCGACGCTGAAGCGAAGCCGGGCGCGATCGAAGCGCTCGATCGAGCCCGTGCCCAGGGCGAGCGCCGGGGTCAGGCAGCCGGAGCGGTCGGGCGTCGCGCCCTCCTCGGAGATCAGCAGGCCGGCCTCGCCGAGCATCCGCGCCGTGGTCAGGTAGCCGGGATGGCCCTCGGCGTCGGCGGTCGCGGTCACGCTCTCGCCCGCGGCGGTGCGTCCCTCGGCGACCAGGCGCCAGCGCCAGGCCCCGATCCGGTCGGCGGCCGGCCCGAAGCCGGATCCGGGGAACAGCCGGCGCAGCCCGCCGGCAACCCGCTCGCGGACCTGCGGGCGGGCGAGCGCCGCGGCGCGCATCCCGAGCTGGGTGCCCGCGAGCGCGGTCGCCGCGCCCATCCGCAGCGGCAGGGTGAGCGGTGAACCGCCGATCGCGATCCCCTCGCGGTAGCGAAACGGCTCCAGGGCGACGCCGCGCTCGCTCGCGGTGACGGCGGCCGTCCGCTGGACGACGGCCGGGTTGATGAACGCGGCCGGGGTCATCGGCGCGATCACCGCCCCGTCGGCGCCCCGCCGCGGGCGCAGGCCGATCGGGCTGCGCTCGCGGACCACCCGGGCGGCGGCCGGGTCGGCGATCAGCGCCGCGGGATCCGTGAGCACGCTCGGATCGGTCGAGCCGACCGCCTCGGCCATGCTCTGGAGGGTGCCGCCGGAGATCATGTCCGAGGGCCGCGGCATCCCGGACGGCTGGCCGGTGACCGCGATCGAGACGTCGACGGTGGCCAGCTCCGAGCCGTGGCGCTCCCTCGCGGCCTCGACCGCCAGCTGCACCGCGAGGTCTGGGGGCAGCGCCTCGAACCCGCACACCTGGACCACCTTGACCCCTGCCTCGGTCGCCGCCGCGTCGAACTCGGCGATCGTGTCGCGGACGAAGGGGATCTCGCCGGTGAGGTCGGCGTAGTGGGTGCCAGCCTCGACGCAGGCCGCGATCACCGGGCGCCCGCGACTGGTGTAGGGCCCGACCAGGTTGAGGACGACCGCGCTCCGCGAGGCCATCTCGGCGAGCGAGCCCGGGTCGCCGACGTCGGCGGCCATGCACGCCGCCGGCTCGGCGTCGACCGCGGCCAGGGTGCGCTCGAGCTTCGCCGGATCGCGACCGGCCGCCGCCCAGTTCGCGCCGACCTCGGTCAGGTAGCGCGCCACCTCGCGTCCGGTCACCCCCGTGGCACCGAATACGATCAGGTCGAAGTCTCGGGCCGTGCCACTCATCGGCCGGGGACTCTAGGGCGGCTCAGCGCTCGACGCGCTTGAACTTCGCCTTCGCCGGGCTCGGGTCCTCGTTGCCGGCCCGGTCGATCGCGAAGACCGAGAACTTGTGCTTGCCCGGATCGACCTTCTCCTTGAACGGCGAGGAGCACTTCTCGAACCCGCCCTTGTCGAGCTTGCACATGAAGTCCGAGTAGGTCTCGTCGGAGCGGAACTTGAACTTCGCCTTCGCCTTCGTCGTCTTCGCCTTCGGCTCCTTGGTGATCTCGGTCTGCGGCGGGTCGGTGTCGCCGCCGCCGGTGCAGCCCGTCTCGGTGGGCGCGGTCGCGTTGTTGCGCGG
>DASPGZ010000215.1:0-10766 GCA_035620355.1 Solirubrobacterales bacterium
CGAGGTCGCCGGGTCGGATCCGCGGACCCTGCAGACCCGGGCCGTGCTCGAGGGCGACGAGTGGGTGATCAACGGCCACAAGTGGTTCACCTCCGGCGCGGTCGGCGCGGCGGTCGCGATCGCGATGGTGGTCACCGACCCCGACGCGCACCCTTACGGCCGCGCCTCAATGATCCTCGTGCCGACCGACGCGCCCGGCTTCAACCTGATCCGCCCGGTGCCGGTGATGGGCCACGACGGCGGCCCCGGCCACTGCGAGATCCGCTACGAGGACTGCCGGGTGCCGGCCTCGAACCTGCTCGGCCCCCGCCAGGCCGGGTTCGTGATCGCCCAGGACCGGCTCGGCCCCGGCCGCATCCACCACTGCATGCGCGCGATCGGCAGCTGCGAGCGCGCGATCGAGATGATGTGCCGGCGCGCCAACACGCGCGAGGCGTTCGGGTCGAAGCTGGCCGAGAAGCAGTTCGTCCAGGACTTCGTCGCCAAGTCGCGGATCGAGACCGAGCAGGCCCGGCTGCTGACCCTGATGGCGGCCTGGAAGATGGACACCTACGGAAAGAAGGAGGCGCGGCGCGAGATCTCGATGATCAAGGTCGTCGCCGCCAACGTGGTCATGGACGTGCTCGATCGCGCGATCCAGGTCCACGGCTCGCTCGGGATGTCCGACGACACGCCGCTGGCCGGTATGTGGCGCTTTTCGCGCATGCTCAAGGTCGCCGACGGGCCCGACGAGGTCCACAAGATGGTGATCGCCCGCCGCGAGCTCAACCGCTGGGCCGCGGAGGAGGCGGACGCGACCGCCAACGGCGCCCCGGCGACGGCCGCGGTCGAGGCCTGAGCTTCAGTCGAGCCGGTCGGCCGCCTCGGACGCGGCGACGACCAGCTGCTCGACCACGTCCCCCTCGCGGGTCTCCTCCGCTTCGCCGTACTGGCCGGCGCGGTAGCGGGCGAACACCCCCTCGAGGATGATCGAGAGCTTCCAGAGCCCGAGGGCGACGTAGAAGTCGATCTGCGATAGGTCGCGGCCGGAGCGCTCCGCGTAGAGACGCTTGACCTCCTCGCGACCGGGGAACCCGGGCGCCATCGTCGCCGGCCGCAGCAGCGGGATCAGCGAATCGCCCTCCTCGCCCCAGTAGACGAGCAGCAGGCCGACGTCGGCGAGCGGGTCGCCGAGCGTGCACAGCTCCCAGTCGACGACCGCCGCCACCTCGCCCGAGGGCGCCAGGATCATGTTGTCGAGCCGGTAGTCGCCGTGGACGATCGTCGCCGGGCCCTGCTCGGGGATCCGCGCCGCCAGCCGGTCGTGGATCTCGTCGATCAGCGGCAGCTCTCGCGTGTGCTGCTTTTGCCACTGGCCCTGCCAGCGGTGCAGCTGGCGGGCGACGTAGTCCTCCTTCTTCGCCAGCTCGCCGAGGCCGACCGCGTCCGGATCGACCTCGTGGATCGAGACCAGGGTGTCGACCACCCGCTCGCCGATCGCGCGCCGGTCGTCCGTGTCGGGGAACTCGCCGGCCTCGTCGATCGAGCGCAGGATCGGACCCTCGACCCAGTCCATTACGTAGAAGGGGTCCTCGTCGTCCTCGTACAGGCCGACCGCGGGCGCCACCGGGACCGCGGTGCCTTGGAGCGCGGAGATGATCCGGAACTCGCGGCCCATGTCGTGGGCGGAGGCGAGCCGCTTGCCGAGCGGCGGGCGGCGCAGCGCCCAGCGGCCGCCGGCGGCGTCCGAGACCCTGAAGGTGAGGTTGGAGCGCCCGCCGGAGATCCGTTCGAACTCGAGCGGCGGCTCGAGCCCGTCGACGCGCTCGCCCAGCCACGCCTCAACCCGGGGCGCGTCGATCCCGTCGGTAGCCTGCCCGGCCATGGCGCGGAAGGATATGCGAGCACTCGTGGTCGACTTCGGCGGGGTGCTGACGACCAGCATCTGGCCCGCCTTCGCCTCGTTTTGCGAGGGCGAGGGCCTGGAGTCGGAAACGGTCCGCGAGCTGTTTCGCGGCGACGCCGAGGCCCTGGCGCTGCTCCGTGGCCTGGAGACCGGGGCGCTCGCCGACGCCGAGTTCGAGGCCCGCTTCGGCGCCATGCTCGGCGTCGCCGAGACCGAGGGGCTGATCACGAGGATGTTCGCCGACCTCGCCCCGGACGAGGAGATGCTCGACGCCGTTCGCACCGCCGGCGCCGCGGGCGTGCGCACCGGCCTGATCTCGAACTCGTGGGGGCTGGGGATCTACGACCGGCTCGAGTCGACCGATCTCTTCGACGCCACGGTGATCTCGGGCGAGGTCGGGCTGCACAAGCCGCAGCCCGAGATCTACCTGCTCGCCTGCGAGCGGCTCGGGGTCGCGCCGGCCGAGGCTGTGTTCGTCGACGACCTGCGCGAAAACTGCGAGGGGGCCGAGGCGGTCGGGATGACGGCGGTGCGCCATCGCGGCGCCGCCGAGACCGTGCCGGAGCTCGAGCGGTTGCTCGGGGTCGGGCTCAGCAGCGCGCGCCGCTGACCGAGACGCCGAACTCGAGTCGCCCGGGCGCCTTCGCCTCGACCACGGTGCGGCCGTCCGAGTCGCGCACGCAGCCGCCCTCGCCGTCCCAGTAGCGGTTGTAGTTGAGCGCCGGCGCGAGCTCGCCCGCCGCCTCGGCCTCCACCTCGAAGCGGTCGGGCCCGGAGACATCGGCGCCGATCGGCACCGGGTCGGCGACCCGGTAGAGGGTCCAATCGTCGGAGGTCCAGACCGGATCGAGGTAGTCGAGCCCGGAGTCGATCAGCGCGACCTCGTCCTCGCTCAGGTAGTCACGCGGGGCGTCGGCGACCGCCACCCAGCCGACCGCGTGGTCGTCGAGCCACCCGCGGTAGGCCTCCGCGGTCAGCCCCCCGTCGGTGAACAGATCGAAGTCCTCGGACTCGAGCTGGCGCAGCCAGCCGCGCGCGATCGGGCGCTCGCGGGCGACGTAGGCGGCCTCGAAGCGGTTCTTGGTCGGCGGGATCTGAACCCGGAAGCCGCTCGGGTCGCCGCCGTCGACCCGGTCGAGCTGGGCCAGCAGCGGCTCGTAGAAGGCGAGCTCGGTCGAGCGGTCGCCGGACGCCTTGCGCACGTCGCGGACCGGCGCCACCAGCTGCCAGTAGGCGAGCGGGATCGAGACCGCGAGCACCAGCCACAGGCCGCGGGGCCAGAGCGCCAGGGCGAGCACGGGCCCGGCGAACAGCGCCGCGAGCCGGGTCACGTTGCCGCCCAGTGGGTTGTCGATCACGAACAGGGCGAGCGCCAGCAGCGCGTAGAGGACCGCCCCCACCCGCAGGGCGGCGAACTCGGACGGGACGAGCCAGAGCACGACCGCCGCCAGCAGCGGGATCGCGATCCAGGCCGAGAACACGAAGGGCTCGAAGCCGCCGGTCGGAAAGGCGAGGTTGAGGACCGCGATCGGGATCAGCGCCCCGAGCGCCAGCGCCAGCCCCCGGCGCAGGTCCCCGGTGAGCCCGAGCGCCGCCCCGGCAAGGGCGACGAACAGCCCGGCGACCGGGCTCGCGAGGCTCGTGGCGGCGGCCAGCGCGGTCGCCGTCCACGGGCGACCCGAGTCCGATTCGAGCAGCGCCCCGAGCCCGATCGGAAGCGCGAACAGGAACGGGATCCGGCCGGTCAGCAGCCAGGCCGAGACGGCGACCGCGAACCACAGCGACGGGATCAGCGCCCGGTCGCCGAACCGGCGGCGGGCGAGGATCGCGAACAGGGCCGCCGCGGCGACCACCGCCAGCGCCCCGGTCAGCCGCGGACCGAGCAGCGCCCCGAGCGGCGGGTAGAGGACGCTGTAGGAGAGCAGGTAGTGGCCGTCGTACCAGGCGTTGTTCCAGATCGCGAAACCGTGATCCGCGAACAGGTCGGCGCGGAAGGTCGCCGCCGCCAGGTCCTGGCTCGCCGGCGCCCAGATCAGGTAGACCGCCGCCAGCGCCGCCGCCAGCAGCGTCGGCCGCAGCACCAAGCTAGTCCTTCGCGTACTCCACCCGGATCTGCTTGCCCTCGAGCTTGGTCCCGTCGAGTCGCTCGAGCGCCAGCTTCGCCTGCTCGTCCGGGAGCTCGACGAACGAGAACCGCTCCAGCACCCGGATCCCGCCGATCTGGTCCTCGGGGATCACCGCGCCCTCGGTCAGCGCCCAGCGCAGGTTGTCCTCGTCGATGCCGCTGCGGCTGCCGCGGTTGACGAAAAGCTTCACGTGCCCGGAGTCGCCCTTGGCGAGCCCGTCCTCGGAGTCGGGCTCGGGCTGCTCCCGGCGCCGCCGGCGCTCGCGCCTCGGAGAGCGCTCGGCGTCGTGGTCGCGGCGGCGCGGCCTGGGCGCGTGCTCGATCCGCTCCTCGGGCGCCTCCCACTCGCCGATCGCGGTCTTCGCCTCGCGCTCGATCCTGCCGATCTCGTCGCGCTGCTTGGCGGTCACGAAGGTGATCGCCCTGCCGGTGCGCCCGACCCGGCCGGTGCGGCCGATCCGGTGCACGTAGATCTCGGTGTTGTTGGGCAGGTCGTAGTTGATCACGTGGGTGACGTGCTCGATGTCGAGCCCGCGGGCGGCGACGTCGGTCGCCACCAGCAGCGGCATCCCGCGCTCCTTGAACTGGATCATCACGCCGTCGCGCTGGCCCTGGCTCATGTCGCCGTGCAGCGCCTTGACCCGCAGCCCGCGGTCGGCGAGCTGGCGATCGAGCCGGGCCGCCCCGATCTTGGTCCGGCAGAAGATGATCGCCTGCTCGGGCTCCTCGGCCTTCAGCACGCTGATCAGCCGGTCGGTCTTCTCGCGCGGCTCGACCTCGACGAAGGCCTGCTCGATCGCGTCCACGGTGAGCTGCTTCGGGGTCACCTTGATCGTCACCGGCTCGTACATGTACTGCTCGGCAAGGCGCGCGATCGGCGCCGGCATCGTCGCCGAGAAGAGCGCCGTCTGGCGCCCCGACGGGCACATCCGCAGAATCTTCTCGACCTCCTCGATGAACCCGAGGTCGAGCATCTCGTCGGCCTCGTCGAGGACGACGTAGCGGGCCGAGGTGAGGACCAGCGAACGACGCGAGATCAGGTCCATCATCCGGCCGACGGTGGCGACGACGACCTGGGCGCCGCGCCGCAGCCGCGACTGCTGGGTGGCGATCGGGGCGCCGCCGAAGACCGCGACGACCTCGACCCCGACGTGCTCGGCATAGGCGCGCAACGCCTGGGTCACCTGGATGCAGAGCTCGCGGGTCGGGGTGAGCACGACCGCCTGCGTCTGCTCGTCCTCCGGGTCGAGGTACTGGAGCAGCGGCAGCCCGAAGGCGGCGGTCTTCCCGGTCCCGGTCTGCGCCTGGCCGATCACGTCGTGGCCGGCGAGCAGCTCCGGGATCGCCTGCTCCTGGATCGCGGTCGGCTCGGTGTAGCCGAGCTCCTCCAGGGCAAGCAGGATCTCGGGCTTCAAGCCCAGGTCGGAGAAGCCGCTCATGCAGCGGGATCCAGCAGCAGCTTGCCCGAGGTGCGGCGCCCGGCGAGCTCCTCGTGGGCGCGGCGGGCATCGGAAAGCGGGTAGACGTCGCCGACGACGACCTCGAGCTCGCCCGAGGCGACGGCGCCGAGCAGGTCGGCGATCATTGCCGCGACCTCGTCGCGTCGCGGGACCAGGTGCATGAGCCAGAAGCCGATCACGGCGCGAGAGTGTCGCAGCAAGTGCCCGGTGTTGACCTCGTTGGGCTCGCGGGAGGCGATCCCGAACAGGACCAGACGGCCGAACGGGGCCAGCGTCCGCAGGCAGGCCTCGAAGGTGGCGCCGCCGCTCATCTCGAGCACAGCGTCGACCTCGCGTCCCTCGTTCGCCTCCAGGATCGCCGCCTTCAGGTCCTCGGCGCGGGAGTCGACGGTCGCGTCCGCGCCGAGGCGGGTGGCGAGCTCGCGCTTCTCCTCGCTCGAGGCGAGCGCGATCACCCGGCCGCCGGCGCGCTTGGCCAGCTGGACAGCGAGCGTCCCGGTGCCGCCGGCGGCTGCCTGGACGACGATCGTCTCGCCCTCCTGGAGCCGCGCGCAGCGGTTGACGAGCGCGTGCGCGGTCAGGCCCTGGAGCAGCAGCGCCGCGGCCTGATCGTCGGAGACCTGGTCGGGGAGCGGGATCAGCCAGTTCGAGGGCACGACCACCTTCTGCGCGTAGCCCCCGTTCGCCAGCAGCGCCGCCACCCGGCGGCCGTCGGCGGTCGTACCCGAGACCTCGCCCCCCGGGGTCAGCGGCAGGGTCTGCTCGGCGAGGTAGTCGTTGCGGGTCGCATGCGTGTCGGCGAAGTTGATCCCCGCCCGCGCGACCTCGACCAGCTCCTCGCCCTCCCCGGGTTCGGGGTCGGGGAGCTCGACCAGCTCCATCACCTCGGGGCCGCCGAAGCGCTCGATCCGGATCGCCTTCACGCCGCTAGTCTGCCGCACTTGTGTCTCTGACCGTCGTCGGCTCGATCGCATTCGACAGCGTGACCACCCCGTTCGGGGCCCGCGAGCGCATGCTCGGCGGCTCAGCCGTGCACTTCGCGCTCGCCGCCAGCTTCTTCACCGACGTCAACGTCGTCGGCCCGGTCGGCGACGATTTCGGGCCCGACGAGCACGAGATCCTCGCGCGCCGCGGGGTCGACACCTCGGACATCGAGCACGTCGCCGGCGGCCGCACGTTCTACTGGCGCGGCCATTACGACCACGACATGAACGTCGCCCACACCGACGAGACCCAGCTCAACGTGTTCGCCGACTTCGAGCCGAAGCTCTCGCCCCGGTCGCGCGACGCCGAGATGCTCTTCCTCGGCAACATCCAGCCCGACCTGCAGCGGCGGGTGCGGACGCAGTCCTCGGCCGGGTTCGCGGCGCTCGACTCGATGAACCTGTGGATCGACACCGCACGCGAGTCGCTGGTCGCGGCGATCGGCGAGATCGACTGCCTGCTGCTCAACGACGCCGAGCTGCGCATGCTGACCTCCGAGCCCAACCTCGTCCATGCCGCGCGGGCGACGATGGAGATGGGCCCGAGCGTGATCGTCGCCAAGCGCGGCGAGTACGGAGCGGTGCTGTTCACCGACGACGGCTTCTTCGCGATCCCGGGCCTGCCGCTCGAGGAGGTGCGCGACCCGACCGGCGCCGGCGACAGCTTCGCCGGCGGCTTCCTCGGGTATCTCGACGGTGTGCGCGTCAATGGCGGCCCCGACGACCGGGCGCTGCGCCAAGCGATGGCCTACGGCTCGGTGATGGCCTCGTTCAACGTCGAGGACTTCGGGACCGGGCGGCTCGCGGACCTCGACGGCTCCGAGATCGCCGAGCGCCTCGCGGCGTTCAAGCGGCTCACCCACTTCGACGCCGACCGGGCCTAGCCGGGCCGCCGCTCAGGCCCCCTTGTCGCCGTAGAGGCCGCGGTCGGCTTCGCCGAGCGCTACCCCGAGCCCGCGACCGGGGCCGGCGGCCGCGACCCCGTGAGAGACCTGGATCGGCTGCTCGACGCCGGTGTGGCCGTTGTGCTCGGCGACCGCGTCGAGCACCCGCTCGCACCAGGCCCGCGCGTTGGGACCGTCGCAATCGCGCAGCAGGACCGCGAACTCGTCGCCGCCGATTCGCGCCACCAGGTCCTGGCTGCGGGCCGTGCGGCCGAGGATCGCAGCCAGCGAGCGCAGCAGCTCGTCGCCGGCGGCGTGTCCGTGCCCGTCGTTGACGACCTTGAGCCCATCGAGGTCGAAGAGGGCGACGGCGAAGGTCGCGGCGCCGCGCGCGAGCTCGATCTCGGCATGCATCAGCGCCTCGTCCCAGCTGCCTCGGTTGGCGACCCCGGTCAGCGGGTCGGTGCTGGCGCGGCGCTCGAGGCTGGCGTTCTCACGCGAGAGCTGCTCCTGGGCCAGCGCCCGCCGGATCACGAGCTCGGCGCCGTCGGCGACCGAGCGGGCGACCCGCTGGCAGAGGTTGGTGAATCCGCGCGGGCTCGGCTGGGCGTGCACGGTGACCAGCACGCCGAGGTCGGAGATCGAGAGCGCGTGCAGCGAGGCGACCCCGTCGGCGGCGCCGAAGCCCGGCGGCGGATCGGCCGCCGGATCGGCCGTGTCCTGGATCAGCAGGCCGCTGTCCGGGCCGACCCTCTCGGCGAGCTCGACCAGGGCCTCACGGGTCGAGGCCTCGTCCTCGGCCGGATCCCAGCCGCGGCCGTGCCAGCCGACCCGCGGGATCGCCCCGCGGTTGAGGACGACGGCGCCGAACTCGCACGAGAGCGCGGTGGCGCCGCGCTCGGCGATCTCCGAAAGCGCCGCCTCGACCCCCTCGGCGCTGACCGTGGTCACCGCGCGGACCGCGTCGAGCACCTCGAGCTCGTCGGCGAGCCGCTTCGCCGCCGGCACCTGGTCGATCATCCGCGCGACCCGCTCGGCGAGCGCCATCGACTCGCGCTCGTCGGCGCCTCGAAGCGACTCGGTCGACGAGCCGAAGACGACGATCACGTCGTGGCGGCAGGGCACGATCAGCGCGCTGCGGGCGTAGTAGGGGCCGACGATCTGGACCGCGTCGGGCTCGGCGAGGCGGGCAGTGCGCCCGGTCTCCAGCAGCGGCGCGAAGCGCGAGTTCTCGCCGCTGACCTCGATGTTCCCGGCCCAGCCCTCGCCGCGGCCGGCGCCGGCCAGGTGCGAGAAGGTGTCGCGGGCGACCTTGCGGAAGACGAACACGTCCTCGGCGCCGAGCTCGGCCGCGATCCGCTCGAGCGCCTCGCGCCGGTGGCGCTCCTCGATCTCCCCCGGTGGGTCGAGCACGACCGCCCCGTCGCCGAGCACGCCGAGCAGCGCCGCGACCACCTCGGGATCGAACTGGCTGCCCGCGTTGGCGCGCAGCTCGGCGACCGCGGCGGCGTGCCCGAGGGCGCGGCGGTAGGGCCGGTCGGAGACCATCGCGTGGTAGGCGTCGCAGGCGAACACGATCCGGCTCGCGAGCGGGATCCGCTCGCCCGCCAGGCCGTCCGGGTAGCCGCCCCCGTCCCAGCGCTCGTGCTCGTGGCGGACCGCCTTCGCCACCTCCTCCATCCCCGGGATCTGGCGCAGGATCTGCTCGCCGATCACCGGGTGGTCGCGCATCACCCGCGCCTGCTCGGCGGTCAGCGGTCCGCTCGAGCTGAGGATCTCGGTCGGCACGCCGAGCTTGCCGACGTCGTGGAGGGCGGCGACCCTGGCGATCACCTCGACCTCGCGCGCGGGCAGGCCGAGCCGCGCGCAGACCTCGCGCACCAGGTGCGAGGTCGCGGTCGAGTGCGAGCCGGTGTAGTCGTCGCGGACGTCGAGGGCCGAGGTCAGGGCGAGGACCGCGGCCTCGTAGCTGGCCGCGAGCTCGGCCTTGTGGTGGACGTTGTCGAGCCCGAGGGCGACGATCGAGGCGTGCGCCTCGACCATCCCGACCTGCTCGGGCTCGGGCCGCAGCGGCTCGCGCGCATAGGTGGCGAAGGTGCCGAGGACGGCTCCGTCGGGAAGCTTCAGCGGCACCGAGAGGCACGCCCGCAGCCCGGCGTCGCGGGCCACCTGGCGGAAGCCCTCCCAGCGCGGGTCGATCTCGATGTCCTCGCTGATGCAGGTCTCGCCGGAGAACGCCGCCGTCCCGCAGCTGCCGGCCTCGGGACCGATCTCGAAGCCGTCGATCGCGATCAGGTACTCGCGCGGCAGCCCGGTGGCCGCGGCGTGGTAGAGGCGATCGCCCTCGAGGAGCAGGATCGAGCAGAGCTCGGAATCGACCAAGCGACCGAGCTGGTCGACCGCCTCGGCGAGGAAGCCCTCCGCGGAGCGCGCGCTGCTCGCGGACCTGGCTCCCTCCTTCAGCGTCGCCAGCCCCCTTCCGGCTGTCACCGTGGCCACGACATACCTCGTGGATCTAATCGGCGGAAGACCGGGCGGGCTTGAGGTGCGAGAATGGTGTCGAAGCAACGAACGACGAGGAGAGCCGATGGCAGAGCAAGAGACCTCGGGAGACGGCGCCGGCGTGGCGACCGCGGACGCCGCCAAGGACACGTTCACGGTCACCGACAACCGGACCGGCCAGTCCTACGAGCTCGAGATCACCGACGAGACCGTGCGGGCGATGGACCTGCGCCGGATCAAGGTGAACGAAGACGACTTCGGGACGCTGTCCTACGACCCGGCGTTCCTGAACACGGCCTCCTGCCGCTCGGCGATCACCTACATCGACGGCGACGCGGGCATCCTCCAGCACCGTGGGATCCCGATCGAGCAGCTGTGCGAGCACTCGACCTTCCTCGAGGTCGCCTTCCTGCTCGTCTACGGCGAGCTGCCCACCGAGCCGCAGCTCGAGCGCTGGGTCTTCGACGTCACCCACCACACCTTCGTCCACGAGGACATCAAGCAGTTCCTAACCGGGTTCCGCTACGACGCCCACCCGATGGGGATGCTGCTCGCCGGGGTCGGCGCGCTCTCGACCTTCTACCCGGAGGCGAAGCACATCGACGACATCGAGGAGCGCTACATGGCCGCGATCAGGCTGATCGCCAAGGTGCCGACGCTGGCCGCGTTCGCCTACCGCCACAACATGGGGCTGCCCTACGTGTATCCCGACAACGACCTCAGCTACTCCGAGAACTTCCTCTCGATGATGTTCAAGAAGACCGAGGCCAAGTACGAGCCTGATCCGCGCCTGGCGAAGGCGCTCGACGTGCTCTTCATCCTCCACGCCGACCACGAGCAGAACTGCTCGACCAACGCGGTGCGCGCGGTCGGCTCCTCGCAGGTCGATCCCTACTCGGCGGTCGCGGCCGGGGTCGCCGCCCTCTA
>DASPGZ010000216.1:0-4988 GCA_035620355.1 Solirubrobacterales bacterium
CCCGTCGACGGTGATCTTCGAGATCTCGAGCCCGACGAAGTCGAGGTTGAAGCTGCAGACGCTCTGCGTCGCCCGGGCCCTGATCGTCGCCTTGCCGTCGAGCACGTCGGTGGCCGGGTCGTAGGCGACATCCAGGAGGTAGCGCTGGACGTCGTAGCCCCCGTTGCCGTAGGTCGGGTAGTACTCGTCGCCGATCCCCGGCGCCCCCTGCGGCTGGCCCGGCAGACAGTCCTTGGCCTTGGCCTTGTGCGGCTTCGCCTCGGCGCCGGCGGCGCCGATCAGCAGGCCGGCGAGCACGAACACGACCAGCAACCCCCGCAAGCTGCGTGCACTCTTCATCAAGTTGTCCTCCCGGATCGAGCCCGCGCACGAGACCGCGCGGGCGTTCCGAAGCTTCCGCTACCCACATGCGCGGGGAGCCCAAACTTCCGGGAGTGGGTCCAACGTAGGATCGAGGTATGAGTTCGCCCGAGGGGCGATCGATCCTGATCACCGGCTCCACCGACGGCCACGGGCTGGCGCTCGCCAGCTCGCTCGCCGGCGACGGGACCGCGGTGCTCGTCCACGGCCGCGACCCGGAGAAGGTCGAGCGGGTCGCCGGCGAGGTCGGGGCCGCGGGCTCGTACGTCGCCGACCTCGCCTCGCTCGCCGCAACCCGCGAGCTCGCCGGCGCGGTCTCCGCCGACCACGAGCGCCTCGATGTCCTGGTCAACAACGCCGGCGTCGCGACGATGGAGCGGCGGACCAGCGAGGACGGGTTCGAGCTCGACTTCGCCGTCAACCACCTCGCGCACTTCCTGCTCACGCTCGAGCTGCTGCCGCTGCTGAGGGCGGCCGAGCGACCGCGGATCGTCAACGTCTCCTCGATCGGCCAGATGGCGATCGACTTCGACGACGTGATGCTCGAACGCAGCTGGGACGGCGCCCGCGCCTACTGCCAATCGAAGCTGGCGCAGATCCTGTTCACCCGCGAGCTCGCCGACCGGGTCGGCGCGCGCCCGACCGCGAACGCGCTCCACCCGGCGACCTTCATGGACACGAACATGGTCCACGCGATGGGCCAGACGCCGATCAACACCGTCGACGAGGGCATGCAGGCGACCCGGCGACTCGCGGTCGGCGACGACGTCGAGGGGGTCACCGGACGGTTCTTCAATGGGACGGCCGAGTCGGGGGCCGACCCACAGGCAGACGACCCCGAGGCGCGGCGGCGGCTCTGGGAGCTCAGCGCCCGGCTCACCGGCGCCGACGGTTAACGGATCGACCCGTTCTGCCGATACGTACAACGACCCACCGCAAGGGCCGCGGAAGGTTCCATTGGTCTTGGGAACAGAAGCCACGAAGCTCAGGGAGAGCGCTGCACGGAGCCGGCCCGACGGGTCGAACGGCGTCCCCTCCCGTAACGGCGCCGGCTCGCACAACGGATCCCTCTCCCGGGCGCTGCTGAACGCCTCGATCGACTGCGTCGTCGCGGTCGACACCGACGGGCGCGTGGTCGAGTGGAACCCGGCCGCCGAGCGCACCTTCGGCTATTCGCGCGAGCGCGCCCTCGGCGCCGACCTGATGGAGCTCGTCACGCCCCCTTCCGAGCGCCGCCGCTGGCGGCTCGCGCTGCTCGAGATCGCCGCCAACCCGGGCGCGCCCGAGTACGGGCTCCGGCTCGAGCGCGTGGCGCGCAACGCCGCCGGCGAGAAGTTTCCGATCGAGTTCACGCTCTCGCGGGTCGGGGGGCCGTCGCCGCTGGTGGTCGGCTTCATCCGCGACATCCGCGTCCGCGACGCGACCCGCCGCGAGCGTGAGGTCGAGCAGCGCCGCCGCGAGGCGCTCACCGCGCTCGGCCACCAGGTCCTGCGCAGCGCCGCCGTCGACGAGATCGCGATCGAGGTCGGGGTGCTCGCGCGCGAGGAGCTCGGGGTCGACGTGGTCCGGATCTGGCAGCGCGCACGCGGGAACGCGAGCCTCGAGCTGCTCGCCTCGGCCGGCGAGGCCGACGAGGAGCGCCACGGGCCGCCGCCGATGCCCTCCGCCGAGACCGGCTCGCTGCGGCTCGACGACGGGCTCGTGTTCAGGCTGATCACGCCGGACGGCCCGGCGAGCGCGATCGCGCTTTACGGCGAGCCGATGCGCGAGCTCGACGACGACGAGCTTCGCTTCCTCGAGGCCTGCTGCCAGATCCTCGTCTGGTCGATCTCGCGCCACGCCTCGGTCGCGATGCTCGAGCAGGCCGAGCGCCGCTACCGGGGCCTGATCGAGCGCCTCCCGGTGGTCTCCTACCTCGCCGAGTACGGCCCCGGCGGGCGCTGGTTCTATGTCTCGCCGCAGATCGAGCACCTGCTCGGGTTCAGCGCCGACGAGTGGATCGCCGACCGCGAGCTGTGGTGGAAGCGGGTCCACCCCGAGGACCGCGACCGGCTCGAGGCCGAGGAGCAGCGCTGCGTGGAGACGCTCGAGCCGCTCTCGATCGAGTACCGGATGTTGACCCGCGACGGGCGCGTCGTCTGGGTCCGCGACGAGGGCGCCTACGGGCGCCCCGGGGATCGCGGGGTGCTGGTCGAGGGCGTGATGATCGACGTCACCGAGCGTCGGCTGGCCGAGGAGGAGCTCCGCCACCGCGCCGAGCACGACGAGCTCACCGGGCTCGCCAACCGGCGCCGGTTCGCCGACGAGCTGCGCGACCGGCGCGACGTCGAGCGCGCCCGGGGAGCGGTCGCGATCGTCGACGTCGACGACCTCAAGTACGTCAACGACTCGCTCGGCCACGCGGCCGGCGACGCGCTGCTGCGCTCGGTCGCCGCGGCGTTGACCCAGACGCTGCGCCCGGGGGAGTTCCTGGCGCGCTTCGGCGGCGATGAGTTCACGGTCCTGCTCGGCGCCTCGACCGAGGCCCAGGTGCGCCGTCGCCTCGCGGCCCTGCTGCGGGCGGTCCGCGGTCGCCAGTCGACGCTCTCGGCGCGGGCGAGCTGCGGAGCGGTGCTCTTCGACGCCGAGACGAGCTCGACCGACGAGGACCTGATCGTCGCCGCCGACATCGCCCTGCACGGGGCCAAGGAGCGCGGCGGCGACCGCTACGAGATCTTCACCGGCGCCCGCTCCGAGCGCCTCGCCTGGGTCGGCCACCTGCGCGAGGCGGTCGAGGACGACCGGCTGGTCCTGCACGGCCAGGGGATCTTCGACCTCCGCTCCGGCGAGCGGCTCGGTTCCGAGATGCTGGTGCGAATGGTCGAGCCCGACGGCTCGGTCCTGCAGCCGGCCGCCTTCCTGCCGACGGCCGAGCGCTTCGGGCTGATCCGCGAGATCGACCACTGGGTGGTCGAGCACGCGATCGGGGTCGCCGCCTCGGGCGCCCCGGTGACGATCAACCTCTCGGCTCGCTCGATCTCGGACCCGGGGCTGCTCGACCACATCGCCGATGTTCTTGGGCGCTCCGGAGCCGACCCGGCCGACGTGGTCTTCGAGCTCACCGAGACCGCGGCGGCGACCGCGAGCGAGGACCTGCGCGAGTTCGGCGCCCGGATCGAGCGCCTCGGCTGCGCGCTGGCGATCGACGACTTCGGGACCGGGTTCGGCTCGCTCACCTACCTCAAGCACCTGCCGGTGCGCTACCTGAAGATCGACATGGAGTTCGTCGGCGGGATCGCCGACTCGGCGGCCGACCGGGCGATCGTTCAGTCGATCGTCACGATCGCCGACAGCCTCGGGATGCGGACGATCGCCGAGGGGGTCGAGGACGAGGCGACGCTCGGGGTCCTGCGCGAGCTCGGGGTCGACTTCGCCCAGGGCTACCACCTGGGCCGCCCGGCGCCGGTCGCCTAGCGACGCGGCTCAGCCCGCGATCTCGACCGGATCGAGCGGGTGCAGCTCGGAGCGCTCGAGCGCCTCGGTGCGCAGGTGGGCGACCGCCTGGTACTCGGGCGACCCGATCATCTCCAGGAACGCCTGGCGGGTGGGGTAGGAGACCAGGACCACGAGGTCCCACTTGCTGGGGCCGATCAGGGCGCCGCCGCCGGTTCCGGCGTCGACGATCCGGGCGCCGGCACGCTCGAGCAGCGGCGCCACCGCCTCGCCGTACTCGGCGTAGCGCTCGGCGCCGCCGCCTGGCTTGAAGTCGAGCAGGTTGAGCATCAGCACCGGCCCCTCGCCGGCGCGGCGGCGAAGCTCGTCGAACGCGGGCGGGTTGAGCGCCTCGACCTCGTCGTTGGGCATCGCCCCGATCCTACGGCGCGAGCGCGCCGCGGGGAGGCGAGCTAGTTCGGCTCGCCGGGCTGCCGGTGGAGGCTGAACTCGACCTCGCCGTCGGCGACCTCGGCGTCGAGCACCTTGTCGTCGAGGAAGGTGAGCGAGCGGGGATCGACCGCGAGCCGCATCTCCTGGACCACCAGGTCGCGGGACATCGGCGTGGCGGCCAGCTCGATCTGAATCTCCTGGGACGGGCCGGAGCCGTTCGAGCGATCCTCGCCGGCCGCGATCCGGACCACCGCCGTCTCGGGCACCTGCGGCTGGGACACGAGCTGTTCGACTGCGTCCGCCGCCTTCTCAGTCATTGCAAGCACGAAAACCTCCGTTTGCTCCCCCAGGCGTTTGCGTCCCCACGCTCAAACTGCCCGTTGATCGGGCTTCTCAATCATTCAGGCGGCGAGCCGCAGCGCCAGTTGCGTGCCCTCGACGAGCCGCCGCCGCTCGATCGCCTCGGCGTAGGTGCCGTGGAGGACGTTGCGGGGCCGGACGCCGGCGATCCCGTAGGCCTGGGCCATCGCCTCGGCGAGCGCGAGCTTGAACGCCCGCCCATGCCAGGCGCGGGCCTCGCGGCTGCGACCAACGTGTAGGTGGACGAGCTCGTGCAGGAGGGTCTCGAGCACGTCGCCGGGTCGGATCCCGGGGTAGGCGGTGACCGAGAGCCGGAACTCGCCGGGGACGGCAAAGCCGAGCCGGTTCGGACGCCGGCTCGCGCGCCGCACCTTGAGCTCGGGCTCGGCCGCGGCCAGCGGCCC
>DASPGZ010000217.1:0-18983 GCA_035620355.1 Solirubrobacterales bacterium
ATCTACGGCATGCACACGGTCCGCACCCGCTTCTCGACCCGAGAGCTCGCGCGCCTCTTCGGCCACGCCTTCATCCCGATCGCCCTCGCCTATCTGGTCGCCCATTACTTCAGCCTCGTCGTCTTCCAGGAGCAGGCGCAGTTCACGTTCCTGCTCTCGGACCCGCTCGGGGACGGCTCGAACCTGTTCGGCACCGCGACGAGCGGCATCAACTACACGGCGATCAGCTCGAACGCCATTTGGTACGTGCAGGTCGGAGCGCTGGTCGTCGGGCATGTGTGCGCGCTCGTGCTCGGCCACGACCGGGCGCTGAAGGTCTACGGCGACACTCGCGTCGCCACCCGCTCGCAGTACTGGATGCTCGCGCTGATGGTCGGTTTCACCTCGCTGGGGCTGTTCCTGCTCTCGCAGTCGAACGCCTGACGGCGGCGAACGCGGTAGCGTCCGACGGGTGAGTCGGCCGGGGGGCCATCGACGCTTTCTGGGATCGGTCGCGGCGTGTCTGGTCGTGATCGTGCCCGCGGCCGGCGCCAACGCCGCCGCCGAGCCGCCGGTGAAGACCGGCAAGGCGCTGCGCGCGGCGCTCGACGAGGTGATCGGCGCGCCCGAGGCGCCGCCGGGGATCGCCGTGCTGCTCCACCGCAAGGGCGAGATCCAGGTGCTCAAGCGCGGGGTCGCCGACGTCGCCACGGGGGCGAAGATCAACCGGCGCCAGTACATGCGGATCGCGAGCGTCGCCAAGGCGTTCAACGGCGCGGTCGCCCTGGCGCTGGTCTCCGAGGGCAGGCTCGGCCTCGATGACACCGTCGGCCAGCGGCTCCCGGGCCTGCTGCCGCTCGCCAACGACGTCACCCTGCGCCAGGCGCTCCAGCACACGGGCGGACTGCCCGACTACATCTTCGACCCCGAGTTCATCGACGACCTGGTCAGCGATCCGGGGCGGTATCGCAGCCCCACCGAGCTGGTCGAGTTCGTCGCCGACACCCCGCTCAACCACACGCCGGGGACGCGCTACGAGTACTCGGACACCGACAACGTCGTCGTCGGCCTGATGGCCGAGGCGGCGACCGGGATGACCTACGACCAGCTCCTGCAGCAGTACGTCTACGGGCCGGCGAAGCTCACCGGCACCAGCCTCCCGATCACGGTCGAGATGCCCGAGCCCTACATGCACGGCTACGACGTGTTTGCGGACGCGCCGCCGTTCGACACCTCCGAGCTGATCAACCCGTCCGGCGCCTGGGCATCGGGCGGGATCGTCTCGACGATGACCGACCTCGACCGCTTCTTCCGCGCCTACGTCGGCGGCGACCTCTTCGGCCGCAAGGCGCGGCGGGCCCAGAACAACTTCGTCATCGGCTCCTCGCAGCCGCCCGGGCCCGGCCGCAACCGGGCGACCCTGGGGCTGTTCCGTTACGCCTCCCATTGCGGGACGGTCTACGGCCACACCGGGTCGTTCCCCGGCTACCGGATGCTCGCCGCCTCGACCGCGAACGGCAAGCGCTCGCTGGTCATGGTCGCCAACTCGCAGATCGTCGCCGGCTTCGGCTCGGAGGAGGTCTCGGACCTGATCCGGCTGACGCAGGAAGATGCCGTCTGCCACCTGATGCGCTGAGCGCAGGGCGCTGGGCGCCTACTGGTGCGCGATCTGGCTCACCGCGAAGATCGCGGCGAACCCGGCCACGGTGAGCGCGACCCTGGCCCACGATGGGTGGTCGCCGTGCGCCTCGGGGAGCAGGTCGGTCGCCCCCATGTAGAGGAAGAACCCGGTGTACACCGCGAGCAGCTGCCCGAGCCCGAACTCCGAGATCGTCACCGCGCTGCCGACCAGTGCCCCGAGCATCGGGGCGAAGGCATCGACGGTGAGCCAGCGCTTGGCCCGGCGGCGGTCCTGCGACTGGCTGAGCACGAACGAGACCGTGTTCAGGCCGTCGGCGAAGTCGTGGCTGACCACGGCGATGAACACGAGCACCCCGGTCGTCGTGTCGAGGCCGAAGGCGAGCCCGATCCCGAGCCCGTCGATGAACGAGTGCACCGAGAGGCCGAGGGCGCCAAGTGTCCCGACCTGATGGTGGGCGCGCGCCTGCTCGGGGTCGTCGCGGTGGTGGAGCACCAGCACCCGCTCGATCAGGAAGAAGCCGAGGAAGCCGGCTCCGACCAGCATCGCGACCCGATCCGGGTCGGCGACCGCCTCGATGCTCTCGGGGAGGACGTCGAACAGCGCCACCGCGACCACGACGCCGCCGGTCAGCGCCATCAGCGTCGGCAGCGAGTGGGAGAGGCGCAGGCCGAGCGCCCCCCCGGCGAAGGTGGCGGCGGCGGTCGCGATCGCGAACGGCAGCACGGTCCAATCCATGACTGCGAGAATGATAATCATTCTCAAAACGGCTAAGCTTTCCGGGTGCACGCGAGCCCCGAGACCGAGTGGGCCGAGCTGGCGCTGGGGGCGCTGGCGAGCGAGGGACGCAAGGCCGGCGGAGCCCGGCGGGCGGTGGTCGAGCTGCTCGCCGGCCAGAGCTGTTGCCTGAGCGCCCAGGAGGTCGCCGACCGGCTGCGGGGACGGGTCGGCGTCGCCAGCGTCTACCGCGCCCTCGACCTGCTCGCCCGCGAGGGGCTGGTGCAGCGGATCGAGCTCGGCGACGGTGCCGCGCGCTTCGAGCGAATCGTCCCCGGCGGCGATCACCATCACCACGTGGTCTGCGAGCGCTGCGGGCGGCTGACGCCGTTCGAGGACGAGGACCTCGAGCGGGCGATGCACAGGCTCGCCGGCCGGCTCGCGCACACGGTCCGCGGCCACGACGTGCTGATCCGCGGCGAATGCTCGAGCTGCGCGCGCTCCGGCTAACCGGGAGCGCCGGGCGCGATAATGGGGCGATGCTGCTCCCCGTCGCCCACGCCGGCCACTGGGCGTTGTGGATCCTCTACGCGGTTCCGCTGATCGTCGTCGTCGCCTCGATCGTGACCTCGATGCGGCGCGAGCGGCGGCAGGCCGCCGACGGCGAGCGAACGGACGACACAGCCTCCTGAGTCCTGGGTCGCGCGCTGCCCGTCGGTGGTGGACGCGCGGATCGAGGCGCGGACCACCGGATGGCGGTGGCCTTCCGTCGCGCTGGTTAGGGTAGCCTAATTAGGGATACCTAAGCCGGGGGGCGATGCCACCCGCCACCACCCAGAAGGGAGAACGCGCGTTGACATCGCTAAACCCGACCCGGGCAACGTTCTGCGGCCTGCTGGTCGCCGGGACGCTCACCCTCGCCGCTTGCGGCGACGATGACGAGTCGACCTCCGAGGCCGCCTCGAGCTCGTCGACCACCGAGGCCACCGCCGAGATCGAACCGGTGCTGCTCGACGAGGCGGTCGCCGAGTACGACGCCTACGTCGAGCAGGAGACCGGCGACTTCGTCGTCGCCACCGAGGACTTCCTCGCCCCGGTCGAGGCCGGGGACGTGGATGGGGCGAAGGCGGCCTACCCCGGAGCCCGCGTTCACTTCGAGCGAATCGAGCCGGTCGCCGGCGCCTTCGGCGACCTCGACCCCGACATCGACGGCCGCGAGGGCGACATCCCGCCGCAGGACTGGGGCGGCTATCACCGGATCGAGAAGGCGCTGTGGATCGACGAGTCCACCGAGGGTCTCGAGAAGACGATCAAGGAGCTGCGCAACGACGTCGCCAACCTCAACGACATCGCGATCAAGGCGGAGTTCGACCCGGCGGAGATCGCCCAGGGCTCGGTCGACCTGCTCGCAGAGGTCTCGGCTTCGAAGATCACCGGCGAGGAGGAGCGCTACTCGCACACCGACCTCTGGGACTTCGAGGCCAACGTCGCCGGTGCCGAGGCCGGGTTCGAGGCGCTGAAGCCGGCGCTCGAGCAGGCCGATCCCGAGCTCGCCGACGAGATCGAGATGGAGTTCGCCGCCATGTACGAGCTCCTCGACCAGCACCGCGAGGGCGACGGCTTCGTCCTCTACGACACCCTGAGCGAGGAGCAGACGCAGGAGCTCGCGCAGCAGATAGACACGCTCGGCGAACCGCTCTCGCAGATACCTTCGCTGGTCGGGTGACCGACGAACGGCGCACTGACGAGTCACCGCCCCGCCGCGGCCTGACCCGGCGGGGCCTGATCACAACGGCCGGGGTCGCCGGCGCCGGGCTCGGGCTCGGCGCCGCCGGCTATGCGCTCGGGCAGGAACGGGCCGAGGAAGACGGGGGTGACGGAACCGGCACCGTCCCGTTCTGGGGCGACCGCCAAGCGGGGATCGTGACCGCGCAGCAGGACCGGCTGCACCTCGCCGCCTTCGACGTGACCGCGGAGACCCCGGCCGAGCTCGAGGCGCTGCTGCGTGAGTGGACGGCGGCCGCGGCGGCGCTCACCGCCGGGCTCCCCGCCGGGCCGCGCAACGACGAGCCGCTGCTGCCGCCCGACGACACCGGCGAGGCCTCCGGGCATCTGCCGAGCCGGCTGACGATCACCTTCGGCGTCGGCCCCGGCCTGTTCGAGCGCGACGGCGTCGACCGCTTCGGCCTCCGCTCTCGCCGCCCGCCCGAGCTGCGCCAGATGCCACCGCTGCCGGCCGAGGCGATCGACCCCGACCGCTCCGGCGGCGATCTCTGCGTGCAGGCGTGCTCGGACGATCCCCAGGTCGCCTTCCACGCGGTCCGCAACCTGGCTCGGATCGGTCGCGGCTCGGTGGTCATGCGCTGGTCGCAGCTCGGCTTCGGCCGCACGGCGACGACCACCCGGGCGCAGGACACGCCCCGCAACCTGATGGGGTTCAAGGACGGGACCAACAACGTCCGCGCCGAGGACTCCGCCGAGCTCGACCAATTCGTCTGGGTCGGCGACGAGGCGCCCGAGTGGCTGCGCGGCGGCAGCTATATGGTCACCCGCCGGATCCGGATGCTGATCGAGAGCTGGGACCGGACCAACCTCGCCGAGCAGGAGCGGGTGATCGGGCGCGAGAAGCCGACCGGCGCCCCGCTCGGCGGCGGATCGGAGTTCGACCAGCCCGACCTCGCGGCCCGCGGGCCGGAGGGGCCGGTGATCGCCCGCGACGCCCACATCCGGCTGAGCTCGGGCGACGCGCTCGGCACCAGGATCCTGCGCCGCGGGTATTCGTTCACCGACGGCTTCGACGAGGTCACCGGCCAGCTCGACGCCGGGCTCTTCTTCATCTGCTTCCAGCGCGACCCGGGGCAGTTCGAGACAATCCAGCGCAACCTCTCCGCCGACCTCCTGAACGAGTACATCGTCCACAGCTCGAGCGCCGTGTTCGCGATCCCGCCCGGGGCGGTCGAGGGAGGCTTCGTCGGCGACGGGCTGCTTTCCTAGGCTGAGTGGAGGTACGCGCGATCACCCCCGCGGACGCCGAGACGATCGCGTCGTGGCGGTATCCGGGCGAGTACGCGACCTACGACCTCTCCGGTCCCGCGGAGCTCTCGGACGATCACTGGGCGGTAGACGACGCGGGCGAGCTCGTCGGCTACTGCTGCTTCGGGGCTCCGGCGCGGGTTCTGAGCGCCGACCCGCGAGAGGGCACGCTCGACGTCGGCTACGGGCTCGCGCCCGAGCTCATGGGCCAGGGCCGCGGCGGCGCCTTCGTCGGCGCCGTGCTGCGGTTCGCGACCGCGAGCTTCGACCCGGAGCTCTTCCGCCTCTACGTGCTCGAGTGGAACGAGCGCTCGCTTCGGGTCGCCGAGGCGGCCGGATTCAGGCGCGAGTCGGTGCTCGAGAACGACCAGGGCCTGTTCCGGGTCCTCTCGCGCCCCTCATGGCGCGCGCAGGCCGAGTAGCTCGGCGCGCCGGCGCTCCAGATCCTCATAGCCGAGCGCGGCCACGTCGAGCTCGGCGGTCGCTCGCCGGCGCCCGCCGCGCCTGATCACGCCGATCCCGCCGTCGGTGTCGAGCGTCACCACCTCGAGCTCCGGCCGCCCGGCGCGGAGCTGGGCGACCGCCTTCCACACGTCTCCGGACCAGCCGGCGCCCCGGGTCGCCGCGGGGTCGCGCCCGGCGCTCAGCGGATCGGCCGGATTGCAGTCGTGGACCAGGACGACGCCGCCATCGGCGAGGTGGGCGAGCGACCCGTCGACGTCGCGCAGGCACTGCTCGTACAGGTGCAGGCCGTCGACGAAGACGACCTCGAACCGGGCCGCCGGATCGAGGCCGGCGAAGAACTCGTCGCTCGACGCGCGCACGAGGCGGCCGCGGAGCGCGGTGTTCGGATGCAGGGCGCGCTTCAGGGCGGGCACCCTCGGATCGGGGTCGACCCCGAGCTTCGAGCGGGCGCGGACGTGGAGGAAGAGGACGCCGGTGTGGACGCCGAGCTCGAGGTAGCGCGGAGCCGGGAAGCGGTCGAGCTCGCGCTGGACGACCGCCACCCGCGGCGGCAGCGGGCGATCGAGCAGGCGGCGGAGGAGGGAGGTCGCGCGGATCACGTCCGAGCGGAGTATCCCGCCGGAGGACGCGCCGGCGGTCGGCCTCGGCGCGCTAGACCCCGCGCAGCCCGGGCCCGCCGGCGAGCTCCTGCCAGTAGGCGACCGTCGCCGGGTTGACGTAGACCGGCCGCACCCCGGGGTCCATGGTCAGCGCAAACGGGTTCCCGGCCGCCGCGACCCAGGCGGCGTGAACCTGGTCCGGCGACTCGGCGACCCTCAGGGTCACCGAGCTGTCGCCCCTGGATGCTGCGAAGACGATCGTGCTCGGCATGCTTCGACCCTAACGCCGCCCGCCGACGGCTACGCCGCCTCGAGCAGCCGCTCGAGGCGGGACTCGAGCTCGGTCGCGAGCGTCTCGCGGATCGGCCCCGGACGCGCGCGCTCGACCAGCTCCTGGAGGAAGCCCTCGATCACCAGCCGCTTGGCCTCGGCGTCGGCGAGCCCGTGCGAGCGCAGGTAGTAGAGCTGCTCGGGGTCGACCTGGGCGACCGCGGCCGCATGCGTGCAGCGCACGTCGTCGGCCTCGATCTCGAGCCCGGGGATCGCGTCCGCGTGCGCCTCGGTCGAGAGCAGCAGGTTGCGGCTCTCCTGGAAGGCGTCGGTGCGCTGGGCGCCGGGGTCGACTCGGATCATCCCGCGCCAGACCGCGGTCGCGCGGTCGGCGAGCACGCCGCGGACGGCGAGGTCCGAGACGGTGTCCTCCGCCGCGTGCTCCTGGGTCGTGTCGTAGTCGAGGTGCTGGCTTCCGCCGCCGGCGTAGGCGCCGGTGACCTTGGCGCTCGACCCGCGGCCCGCGAGCTTGGTCTCCATCCGCACCTTGCCACGCGCCGAGCCGAACCCGAGCGCGACCCAGTCGAGGTTCGCGTCGCGGCCGATCTCGGCGCGCTGGGTCGCGAACACCCAGCCCTCGTCGGAGATCTGCTGCTCGCAGACGTAGCGCAGGTTGGCGCCGTCGCCGACGACCAGCTCGACCACGCCGTTGAAGAGGCCCTCGCCCTCCGAGGCGTAGCGCTCCCAGACCTCCGCCTCGGCGCCCTCGCCGAGCACGATCAGCACCCGCCACTCGATCTCGTCGCCGGGCGCTCCGGAGACGGTCAGCCGCAGCGGCTCGGTGAGCTGCGCGCCGGCGGGCACGTGGACGAAGACGCCGTCGCGCCATCGCGACTCGTTGCGCGCGGTGAACACGTCGGCGGCCGGGACCACCGTGCCGAGGTGCTCGCGCAGCAATTCCGGATGCTCGGCGGCCGCCTCGGCCAGCGGCATCACAATCGCGCCCTCGGCGGCGAAGGCGCTCAGGCCCTCGACCGTGGCGATCGCCTCGGTGTAGGCGTCGAGGGAGAGCCCCGAGAGGTCGGTGAACTCCCAGCCCTTGGCCTTCTGGTCCGGTAGCTGGAGCTCGCCCTCGCGTAGCTTGGCGCGGTCCCGCGCCTCGCTCAGCCAGCCGGGTTCTTGAAGCTGCGGTGCCGCTGCGGCACCGTCAGCCAATGCTGCCTTCCATCTGCAGCTCGATCAGCCGGTTCATCTCGACCGAGTACTCCATCGGCAGCTCCTTGGCGATCGGCTCGATGAACCCGTTGACGATCATCTTCGATGCCTCCTCCTCGTCGAGGCCGTGGGCCTGGAGGTAGAAGAGCATCTCCTCGCCGACCTTCGAGACCGACGCCTCGTGGCCGACGTTGGCGTCCGACTCGTCGATGCGGATCGTCGGGTAGGTGTCGGAGCGCGAGGACTCGTCGAGCAGCAGCGCGTCGCAGACGACCTTGGACTTGGACTCGGTCGCACCCTGGGCGACCTCGAGCAGGCCTCGGTAGGTCGCCCTGCCGCCGTCCTTGGAGATCGACTTGGAGAAGATCGACGAGGTCGTCTTCGGCGCCGCGTGGATGATCTTGCCGCCGGCGTCCTGGTGCTGCCCCTCACCGGCGAAGGCGATCGAGAGGATCTCGCCGTGAGCCCGCTCTCCGAGCAGGTAGATCGACGGGTACTTCATCGTCAGCTTCGAGCCCAGGTTGCAGTCGACCCACTCCATCGTCGCGTCCTCGTAGGCCACGGCGCGCTTGGTCACCAGGTTGAAGACGTTCTGGGACCAGTTCTGGACCGTCGTGTAACGGACCCGGGCGCCCGGCTTGGCGGCGATCTCGACCACCGCCGAGTGCAGCGAGTCGGTCGAGTAGACGGGCGCCGTGCAGCCCTCGATGTAGTGGACGTCGGCGCCGTCCTCGGCGATGATCAGCGTGCGCTCGAACTGGCCCATGTTCTCGGTGTTGATCCGGAAGTAGGCCTGCAGCGGCATCTCGACCTTGACGCCCTTGGGGACGTAGACGAACGAGCCGCCCGACCAGACCGCCGAGTTGAGCGCCGCGAGCTTGTTGTCGTTCGGCGGGATGATCGTCGCCCAGTACTCGCGGACCAGGTCCTCGTGCTCGCGCAGGGCGGTGTCCATGTCGGTGAAGATCACGCCCTGGGCCTCGAGCTTCTCGTTCACCTGGTGGTAGACGGATTCGCTCTCGTACTGCGCACCCACCCCCGAGAGGAACTTGCGCTCCGCCTCCGGGATGCCGAGCTTGTCGAAGGTGTTCTTGATGTCCTCGGGGACGTCCTCCCAGCTTCGCTCGCTCCTCTCCGAGGCGCGGACGAAGTAGTGGATGTCGTCGAAGTCGATCTGGCCGAGGTCGCCGCCCCATTTCGGGATCGGGCGCTCGACGAAGTGCTCGTAGGCCTTGATCCGGAAGTCGCGCATCCACTGCGGCTCGTCCTTGTAGTCGGAGATCGCTTCGACGAGCTCGCGCGTGAGCCCCTTGGGCGCCTTGTATGCGTAACCGGTCTCCGGATCGGAGAAGCCGAACTTCTCCTTGTAGTCGGATCCGATCTCCTTCAGGCCGGACTCGGCCTCGGTCAGCTGCTTGCCGGAAGGGGCGGCGGGGGTGGTGATGGTCTCAGGGGGCTTGGTCATAAGTCTTCACAGCTCCAGCTTCACTTCGCCAGCTTCGACGAGGACATCGTAGGTCTCCACAGGTCTATACGCCGGGAGGGTCTTGGGCTTGCCGTTGGTCAGGTCGAACAGCGAGCCGTGGCGCGGGCACTCCACCGTGCAGGTGGAGGCATCGAAGGTGCCCTCGGCCAGCGGGCCGTCGTCGTGCGAGCAACGATCCTCGATCGCGTGCATGTTTCCGTCGGCGCAGTGGAATACGCCGATCTTGCGCCCGTCGGCCTCGATCAGGCGCATCTCGCCCGCCGGCAGATCGGCGAGCTTGCAGACGACGATGGTTGTGTCCGTGGTCACTATTCCTAGTCTCCTGGTCGGATTTTAGCGCTGCCACCCCGGGCATCCGGCACCCGCTGCTGATCCCGCCGGTAGCGTCCCCGCGGTGCAGCCCGAGCAGGCCACCTCGCGGGCGCGGCTGGTGATCGCGCTGGGCGCGGCGCTCGTCCTCACCGCGATCATCGTCGTCGTCGCGGTCGCCTCGGCCGGCGACTCCGACGACCAGGCGGTGATCGCCCCGCCGCAGTCCTGTGTCGAGGCCTGGAACGCCGACCCCGCGGCGCTCGCCTACGGCCGCCACAACTTCGACTTCCACCACTACACCGGCGCCCTGGTGACCTTCCTCGCCGAGGGTGCGGTCGAGGTCGGGCCGGGGGAGGTCGGGCTGTGCGCGGTGGTCTTCCCTTCCGAGGCGCTCGACCCGGAGCCTTTCGCCGCCGGCCAGGTGCTCCAGGGACGGACCTGGAAGCCGATCTCCGAGCTCGCCGGGGTCGAGCTGACCAGGCTGGCGGAGCTGCAGGTGCAGGCGGCGGGGGCGCCCAACACCACCCTCGACGACCGCGGCGAGCTGGCGCCGCTCTAGATCAGCTCGCGGTCGGCGCGCGGGTCGCCGGGGGAACCCTCGTCCTCCCAGTCGGCGGAACCGCCGAGGGCCGCCGACTTGACCACCTTGAGCCCGAGCAACGCGCATTTCATCCGGGTCGCCGAGATCTCGATCCCGAGCAGGTCGAGGACCTCGGACTTGTCGAGCCGCAGCAGGTCCTCGCGGCTCTTGCCCGCGAGCTCCTCGGTCAGCATCGAGGTGGCGGCGGTCGAGATCGCGCAGCCCTTGCCCTCGAACCCGACCTCCCGGACCTTGCCGTCCTCGCCGAGGACGATGAACACGTGCTGCTCGTCGCCGCAGAGCGGGTTGGTGTCCTCGAACTCGAGGTCGAACCGCTCCGGGCGGCCGTAGTTGCGCGGCCGCTTGTAGTGGTCGAGGATGTTCTCTCGATAGAGGTCGTCCATCGCCAGCGAGGTTACGGGGTGGCCGCGCTCAGATCTCGAACACGCGGCGCGCGTCGAGCAGGCCGTCGATCAGCCGGTCGATCTCCTCCGGCGTCGTGTAGACGCCGAAGCTCGCCCGCGCGGTGGCCGGGACGCCGAGCCGGTCCATCAGCGGCTGGGCGCAGTGGTGGCCGGCGCGGACCGCGACCCCGTGGCGGTCGAGGATCTCGGAGACGTCGTGCGCGTGGACGCCCTCGAGCTCGAACGAGACCGGCCCGAGCCGCTCCGGCGAGGGCCCGGGGCCGAACACGGTCAGGCCCGGGACCTCGGCCAGCCGCTCGAGCGCGTAGGCGGCGATCTCGCGCTCGTGGGCGGCGACCGCGTCCATGCCCATCGCGTCGAGCCAGCGCAGCGCCGCCGCCAGCCCGATCGCCTGGGCGATCGCCGGGGTCCCCGCCTCGAACCGAGCCGGCGGATCGGCCCAGGTCGTCTCGGCCTTGGTCACCTTGCGGATCATCGAGCCGCCACCCAGGAACGGCGGCATCTCGCGCAGCAGGTCGAGCCGCGCCCAGAGCGCCCCGATCCCGGTCGGCGCGTAGGCCTTGTGGCCGGTGAGCGCGTAGAAGTCGACTCCGAGCGCGGCGACGTCGAGCGCCAGCTTCGGCGCCGCCTGGGCACCGTCGGCGAGCACCAGGGCGCCGGCCTCGTGGGCGAGGCGAGAGATCTCGGCGAGCGGGTTCTCGGTTCCGAGCACGTTCGAGACGTGGGCGACGGCGACCAGCTTGGGCCCGCGCTCGAGCAGCGCCAGGTAGGCGTCGTGGTCGAGCCGGCCGTCGTCGGTGACCCCGACCCAGTCGAGCTCGGCGCCGGTGCGGGCGGCAAGCTGCTGCCAGGGGACGATGTTCGAGTGGTGCTCCATCTCGGTGAGCACGATCCGGTCGCCGGGGCCGACGTTGGCGTCGCCCCAGGCCCGCGCCACGAGGTTGATCGCCTCGGTCGCGTTGCGGACGAAGATCAGCTCGCGGCGGTCGGCGGCGCCGAGGTGGTCGGCGACGGTGGCCCGGGCGCCCTCGTAGGCGGCGGTCGCCTCGGCCGAGAGCGTGTGCGAGCCGCGGTGGACGTTCGAGTGGTGGCGGCGCTCGTAGCGGTCGACCGCCTGGATCGAGGCCAGCACCCGCTGGGCGCTGGCGCCGGAGTCGAGATAGGCGACCGGGCGGCCGTTGACCTCGCGAGCGAGCGCCGGGAACGACTCCCGGACCCGCTCGATCGGGAAGGTCTCGGCCGTGGTCGTCATGACAGCAGGCGCCTCAGCGGCGGCGCGGTTCGGCTTCGCCCTCCCGGGCTCCGCCTCACAGTGCCGCGACCTCCTCGCGGATCCACCCGTAGCCCTTCGCCTCGAGCTCGGTGACCAGCTCGGGGCCGCCCTCCTTGACGATCCGCCCGTCGAACATCACATGGACGAAGTCGGGCTCGACCAGGTGCAGGATGCGCTGGTAGTGGGTGATGATCAGGACGCCCATGTCGGGGCCGGCGAACGTGTTGATGCCCTTGGCGACGACCCGCAGCGCGTCGATGTCGAGGCCGGAGTCGGTCTCGTCGAGGACCGCGACCTTCGGCCGTAGCATCGCGAGCTGCAGGATCTCGAGCCGCTTCTTCTCGCCGCCCGAGAAGCCGTCGTTGACGTAGCGGCTCGAGAACTCGCGCGGGATGTCGACCAGCTCCATCGCGGCCTCGGTCTCGCGGCGGAAGTCCTTGAGGCTGATCTGGGGCTCGCCCCGCGCCTCGCGGTGGGCGTTGATCGCCATCCGCAGGTACTTGGCGACGGTGACGCCGGGGATCGCGACCGGATACTGAAAGGCCATGAACAGCCCCGAGCGCGAGCGCACTTCCGGATCGGCCTCGGTGATCTCCTCGCCCTCGAAGAAGATCTCGCCGTCGCTCACCTCGAGCGCCGGGTGGCCCATGATCGCGTTCGCGAGCGTCGACTTGCCGGAGCCGTTCGGACCCATCAGCGCGTGCACTTCGCCCCTCGTGACGTTGAGGTCGAGGCCCTTGAGGATCTCCTTGTCCTCGGCGCTCACGTGCAGGTTGCGGATTTCGAGGTCAGCCATCGGTCTCCAGTTTGTCGTCGGTTGAAAGTCGGTCGGCGGCCGTTCAGGCGACCGGTTCGGCCACCGCGGCGGGCGCGGGGAGCGGCCCGGCGAACTCGACCAGGTCGGCGAGCGTGGTGCTCGTCAGCGCCTTGGTCACGCCGCCGTGGACCCGGGTCCAGAGCAGCTTGGTCGCGCAGGAATGCCCCGCGTCGACCTCGTGCGAGCAGAGCACCCGCCCCTCGCGATCGGAGTGGAAGCACTCCATCGGCGCGATCGGGCCCTCGAGCGCCTCGACCACGTCGAGCATCTCGATCTCGCGCGCCGGTCGCGCCAGGCGGTAGCCGCCATGGGCGCCGCGCACGGAGGTCACGAGGCCGGCCTGGCGCAGCTTCGCCACCAGGTGCTCCAGGTAGGAGAGCGGCAGCAGCTCCGCCTCGGCGACGGCGGCGAGCGCCACCGGCTCGGCGACCTCCGGCGAGTCCTCGCCGGCGCGCCGCCCGAGCTCCACCATCAGCCGCACTCCGTATTCAGCCTTGGTCGAGAACAGCATCCCGACAAATCCTAGCGCCGGAGTCGGAAAAAGCCGTGCGGTCCCCGCCGGGGCGGCGGGTCGCCGGCTAGGGCTCGATCAGGCCGCGGCGGATCGCGTAGCGGACCAGCTCGACCCGGTCGCGCATGCCGAGCTTGCGCATCGCGTTCGAGCGGTGATTCTCGACCGTCTTCTCCGACAGGTGGAGGATCTCGGCGATCTCCTTGTTCGTGTGCGCCTCGGCGACCAGCTTGACCACCTCCTGCTCGCGCGGGGTGAGCTCGTCGCTGCGCCCGACGCCTTGGCCGAGCACGTCCTTGATCAGCGCCCGCTGCGCCTCGGGGGTGAGGAACGGCTCGCCGCGCTCGACCGCGCGGACCGCCTCGAGCAGATCGACGTCGGCCTGCGTCTTCAGCACGTAGCCCGAGGCGCCCGCCTTCAGCGCCTCGAACAGATAGCGCTCGTCGTCGTACATCGAGAGGATCAGTACCGCGACGTCGGGCGCCTGCTCGCGGATCTCGCGGGTCGCCTGCAGGCCGGTGAGCTTCGGCATCTTGACGTCGAGGATCGCCAGGTCGGGGCGCTCGCGGATCGCGGTGTCGCGGGCCTCGGCGCCGTCGGCGGCCTCGGCGATCACCTCGATGTCGTCCTGCTGCTCGAGCAGCATCCTGAGGCCCGACCGGACGATCCCGTGATCGTCGGCGATCAGGATCCGCACGTCTTCACCTGCCCCCGGAATCGGCATCTGGGGTTCCTATCGGCACCAACAGCCGAACCCTTGTGCCGATTCCCGGGCGGGACTCGATCTGGAACTCGCCACCCACGAGCAGGGCGCGCTCGCGCATCCCGCTGATTCCGAGCCCGCGCGCGGTCTGATCGAAGGTGAACCCGCCACCGTCGTCGGAGACGCTGAGCGCGATCCGGTCGGCCTCGCGGTGCAGCCCGACCCGCACGTGCTCGGCGTTCGCGTGGCGGACGGCGTTCGAGAGCGCTTCCTGGGCGACCCGGTAGACGACCAGCTGGGCGTCCTGGGGCAGCGCCGAGAGTTCGCCGTCGGCGTCGAAGCTCGCCCGGACCACGCCCTGGTTGGTGAGCTCGCGGACGTTGCCGGCGAGCGCCGCCTCGAGCCCGAGGTCGTCGAGCGCCGTGGGCCGCAGCTGCCGGGCGAGTGTCAGCAGCTCCTCCATCGCCCGGTTGGCGAGCGCGCGGATCTCGCCGAGCTCGCCGGCCAGCTCGGGCGGCGCCTTCTTGCGGGCGGCCTCGAGTCGCAGCAGCAAGCCGGTAAGCGACTGGTTGACCTCGTCGTGGAGGTCGCGGGCGACGCGGGCACGCTCCTGCTCCTGGGCGGTGAGCGCGGCGCTCGAGGCGCGCCGCCGCTCGGCCTCGAGCCGCTCGAGCATGCGGGCGAACGCCTGGTGCAGCCGGGCGACCTCGTCGGGCCAGCGCGGGTCGGCGCCGGCGCGCAGGTTGGCCCCGGGGCGGGAGAGGTCGGCCCGCTCCATCTGGTCGACGAGCTCCTCAAGCGGCTGGAAGCGGCGCTGGATCAGGAGCACGTTGAAGAGGATCGTCAGCCCGACCGCGAACCCGAGCACCAGCGCCGAGCCGGGAGAGTCGAACAGGTCGGCCCCCGGGTTGGCCGCGACCGCCGCCGTGACCACCGCCGCGACGATCAGCAACAGGTTGACGAACAGGACCTGGGTCAGGAGATCGCGACGGCGCATGGACTAAGTATCGGCCCCCGCGCGGCGTTCCCGCCCCCGAGCGGAAGCGGGATGAACCCCAGGGCGAAATAGGGGCCAGCCCCTATACGAGGCGGCCGCGGCATCGTCAGAATGTCCAGTGTGGAGCGAGCGAGGCTCGCCCCGCTACAGGTTCAAGCCGGGCCGCCTGTGTTTTGAGAGCCCGGCAGGCATCCAGGAGTCAGCTCCTCAATGACTACCACCCGAAAGTCCAAGTTCAACGCTGCCCTGCGGACGACCATCCTGATGGCGACGCTCGGCGGCCTGATGGTCGCGATCGGTTACGCGATCGGCGGAATCCAGATCGCGTCCGTCTTCCTCGGCATCGCGCTGCTGATGAACCTCGTCGCCTTCTGGTTCAGCGACAAGATCGCGATCGCCAGCGCCCGCGCCAAGCCGCTCTCCGAGCAGGAGGCGCCTGGGATCTACCAGATGGTCCGCGAGCTCACCACCCGCGCAGGCCTGCCGATGCCGCGCCTGTACCTGATCCCGTCCGAACAGCCGAACGCGTTCGCGACCGGGCGCAGCCCGAAGCACTCGGCGGTCGCCGTCACCGAGGGGATCACCAAGCTGCTCTCCGAGGACGAGCTCCGCGGCGTGATCGCCCACGAGCTCGCCCATATCAACAACCGCGACATCCTGACCCAGTCGGTGGCCTCGGCGATCGGCGCGATGATCACCTACCTGGCCTACTTCTTCCTCTGGTTCGGGGGTGACGACGAGTCGCCGCTCGGGTTGATCGGCAGCCTCGCGCTGGTCCTGCTGGCGCCGCTCGCGGCGTCGCTGATCCAGCTCGCGGTCTCGCGTCAGCGGGAGTACGCGGCCGACGCCACCGGGGCGCAGTTCTGCGGCAACCCGGAGTCGCTCGCCTCGGCGTTGCTGCGGCTGGAAGAGGGCGCGAAGGCGATGCCGATGCAGGTCAACCAGGCGACCGAGCCGCTCTACATCGTCAAGCCGTTCGCGGGCGGCGGGATCGCGGGCCTGTTCTCGACCCACCCGCCGATCGAGGAGCGCGTCCGGCGCCTGCGCCAGATGCGTCCGTCGCTCGGTTAGCGCCGCATCAAGTACTCGGTAGTCGTCGTCACCTGGGAGTGCGCAGGCCATCTGCGCACCCTGGTGGCGACGATGAACCGACACCTCGACGGCGATCAGCAGCTGATCGTCGTCGACAACGCGTCCACCGACTCGCCGGCCGAGGCGGCGGCGGAGTGGAAGGGCGAGCACCGGTTCATCGGCCTGGATGAGAACCTCGGCTTCGGCGCCGGCTCGAACGTCGGCGTGCGCGAGGCGTCCGCCGAGGCGATCGTCTTGCTCAACCCCGACACGGAGCTGCTCGACGACGGGCTCGATCGGCTCGCCGCCGAGGCGCTGCGGGTCCAAGGGCTGGTCGGGCCGCGGGTGCTGAACCCCGACGGCTCGGTGCAGCCGTCGGCCAGCGGCGCCGAGGTCGGCGCCTGGCCCTGGGTCAGGGCTCTGGTCCCGGCGGCGCTGCAGCCCGACGCGGTCCGGGCGCGAACCGAGCCCTACCGGCTCGAGCGCCCGCTGCCGGTCACCTGGCTGACCGGCGCCTGCATCGCCGCCCCGACCGAGGTGCTCGAGCGGCTGGGGCCGTTCGACCCGGCGCTGCACATGTTCGGCGAGGACATCGACCTCGGGCTGCGCGCCGGCGCCGCCGGCGTCGGCTCGCGCTTCGATCCGATCGCCTGCCGGATCGTCCACCACGGCCAGGGCTCGTCGACGCTCGTCTACGGCTCGCGCGAGGGCTGGCGCCCAACCGGGACCCTGAACTGGCGGGCCGTCGTCCGCCGCGCCTACGGCCCGCGACACGAGTGGCTCGGGTGGATGGCGCTGCGCTGCAACCTGCGCCTGCGGTTGATCGCGAAGATGCTGCTCGGGCGCGCCGGCGATCGCGACCGAGCCGCGGTCGAGGCCGCCGTCTCGGCCAGGCCGGCGCCGCGGCTGCCCCGCTAGGGCCGCCGGGCCCCCGGGACTACGCTCCCGAACGTGGCCCTGCACCCGCTGGCATCGAAGTTCGCCTCGGTCGCCGACGCCTACGAACGCGGCCGGCCCGAGTATGCGCCGGCGGCGGTCGGCGCGATCGCCGCCGAGCTCGGGCTCACCCCGGGGGGGCGGGTGCTCGACCTCGCAGCCGGGACCGGGAAGCTGAGCAGGGCGCTGCTCGCCTACGGGCTCGAGGTGGTCGCGGTCGAGCCGCAGGCCGAGCTGCGCGGGCGGCTCGCTGCCGCGGTCGGCGCCGAGCGGGTGCTGGACGGGGTCGCGGAGGCGATTCCGCTCCCCGACGCGGCGGTCGACGCGGTCACGGTCGCCGACGGCTTCCACTGGTTCGACCAGGCGCGCGCGCTGGCCGAGATCGAGCGGGTGCTGCGTCCGCGCGGCGGGCTCGCGGTGGTCTGGACGGTCCCCGACTGGACCGGAGCCTCCTGGGCGTACGAGCTCGGCCAGCTGATCAGCGGGCTGCGTCCCGAGCATCCCTACTTCGACGGGCCTCCCTGGAGCGATGCGGTCGCCGCCGTCGGGGGCTGGACCGCGCCGCGCGAGGTCCGGATCACGGTCACGCGGCCCGCCGACCCGGGCCGGGTCGTCGACTACGTCGGCTCGCTCAGCTTCGTCGCCGCGCTGCCCGAGGGCGAGCGCGCCCGGACGCTGGCCGAGGCGGCCGCGATCGTCGAGGCGGGCGAGACGCCGGCGGAGCTTCCGGTCCGGTACGTAGCCGGGCTCACCGAGCGGGCCTGAGACGTCGCGCCCGGACCCCGCTCCGTTGCTACACTTTCTGAAGTATTAGGTGTAATCCGGATAGGGATTAGGAGTTTTTGATCGATGCCGGTTGAGATGGTGGACCTGGAGGAGGCTCAGCGCGAGCTCGCGGAGGGCGTGAAGCTGATCGACGTCCGCGAGCAGAACGAGTGGGACGAGGTCCACATCGAGGCCGCCGAGCTGGTGCCCCAGGACGAGCTGGTCGCGCGGATCGACGAGATCGCCCCCGACACCTCCGAGCGCCTGCTGCTGCACTGCCGCACCGACAACCGCTCCGCCAACATGGCCGCCCGGCTCGCCGAGCTCGGCTACGACAACGTCGGCGTGGTCGAGGGTGGGATCGTTGCCTGGGAGAACGCCGGACTGCCGACCAAGAGCGACTCGGGCCTGACCAAGGCCCAGCGGATGCGCTACTCGCGCCACACGCTGCTCTCCGAGGTCGGGGTCGAGGGCCAGCTGAAGCTGCTCAACTCGAAGGTGTTGCTGCTCGGGGCGGGCGGGCTCGGGGCGCCGACCGCGCTCTATCTCGCCGCCGCCGGGGTCGGGACGATCGGGATCGTCGACGACGACGTCGTCGACGAGTCGAACCTGCAGCGCCAGGTGATCCACAACACCGAGCGGGTCGGGATCGCGAAGACGACCTCGGCGAGGATGACGATCGAGGCGCTCAACCCCGACGTCGAGGTGATCGAGCACAACACCCGGCTCGACTCGTCGAACATCCTCGAGCTGATCGAGCCCTACGACGTGATCGTCGACGGCGCCGACAACTTCCCCACCCGTTACCTGCTCAACGACGCCTCGGTGCGGCTGCGCAAGCCGGTCATCTCGGCCTCGATCCTCGGCTTCGACGGCCAGATCTCGACCTTCGTCCCCTACGAAGGGCCCTGCTACCGCTGCCTCTACCCGGTGCCGCCGCCGCCGGAGCTCGCCCCGAGCTGCGGCGCCAACGGCGTCCTCGGCGTGATGGCCGGGGTCATGGGCCTGCTGCAGGCGAACGAGGTGATCAAGCTGGTCGCCGGGATCGGCGAGCCACTGGTCGGCCGGCTGCTGCTCTACGAATCGCTCGGGACCGCGTTCACCGAGCTCAAGGTCAAGCGTGACCCCGAGTGCCCGATCTGCGGCGAGCACGCGCCCGAGATCGACGAGTCCGAGATGGGCAAGTTCCC
>DASPGZ010000218.1:0-3184 GCA_035620355.1 Solirubrobacterales bacterium
GCCGAGCTTGCCGCCCTGGCCGGGCACGAGCTCAACGTTATGGACCACGGTGCCGGTCGGGATCGCGCGCAGCGGCAGCGCGTTGCCCGGCCGGATGTCGGCACCCTCGCCCGACTCCACCCGGTCGCCGGGACGCAGGCCCTGCGGGGCCAGGATGTAGCTCTTGGCGCCATCGACGTAGTGGAGCAGGGCGATGTAGCAAGTCCGGTTCGGGTCGTATTCGATCGTCGCCACCTTCGCCGGGACGCCGTCCTTGCGGCGCTTGAAGTCGATCTCGCGATAGCGGCGCTTCGCCCCGCCGCCACGATGGCGGGCCGTGATGCGGCCGCGTGAGTTGCGCCCGGCGCTGCGGCCCTTGCCCTTCGTCAACGGCTTGTGCGGCTTGTTGCGGTCCGTCGTGACCTCCTCGCGTTTTTGGTAGGTCGCGAAGCGTCGCCCCGGGCTCGTCGGCTTGGTCTTCCTCATCGCCACTCAGATCACCTACTCGGCCACCGCCGCGCCCTCGAACAGCTCGATCCGATCGCCGGGCGCGAGCTGGACGATCGCCTTCTTCCAGGATCGGGTGCGGCCGCTGTGCAGCCCGCGGCGCTTCGGCTTCGAGGGCACCTTGATCGTCCGCACCTCGATCACGCCGACCCCGAAGATCTCCTCCACCGCGTGGCGGATCTGGGTCTTGTGGGCGCGGTCGTCGACCCGGAACGTGTACTTGCCGTCCGCCATCAGGGCATAGCTCTTCTCCGAGACGACCGGCTCGATGATCACCTGGCGCGAGTCCATCAGCTGTCACCGCCCTCGGAGCCGCCCCGCTTGACGTCCGCCGCCCGCGCCTCGAGCACCGGCAGGGCCTGCTCGGACACGGCGAGCGAGGGGTGGCCGATCACGACCGCGACCCCGGCCGCGCTCGCCGGCAGCACCGTGACGCCCGGCAGGTTGCGAAAGCTCTTTTGGACACCCGCCTCCTCCGCGTCGCAGATCACCAGTGTCCGCTTGCCGGGAGCCCACTTGGCCAGCGCCTCGGCGGCGCGCTTGGTCGACGGCTCGGAGTAGCCATCGCCGTCGAACACGGCGATGCTGCCGCGGCTCGCGTGCACGGAGAGGGCCGAGCGCAGCGCCCGGCGGCGCGCCTTGCGGTTGACCTTCACCGTGTGCGAGCGCGGCTTGGGGCCGAAAGCAACGCCGCCGCCGCGCCGGTGGGGGACGCTGAGCGCCCCGGCGCGGGCACGGCCGGTGCCCTTCTGCTTCCACGCCTTCGCGGTCGTCATCGAGACCTCGCCGCGACCCAGGGTCGAGGCGGTGCCGCGGCGGCGCGCGGCGAGGTCCGCTCTCGCGGTCTCGTGGACGAGGCTCTCGTGGAACTCCTCGCCGAACACGCTCGCGGGCAGGTCGCTCTTCGCCTGCTTGCCGAGCGTGGTCGCCTTCAAGGACGAGGTCTTAGCCATCGGAGCGCACCTCCACGGTCCCGCCCTTGGGTCCGGGCACGGCGCCGCGGATCAGCAGCAGGTTGCGCTCTGCGTCGACCTCGACCACCTCGAGGCGGCGCTCGGTGACGCGCTTGCCGCCCATCCGGCCGGGCAGCTTGGTGCCCTTGAACACGCGCGCCGGGTCGGCGCTGGCGCCGATCGAGCCCGGTGCGCGGACGTTGTGCGAGCCGTGCGTGACCGGCCCGCGACTGAAGTTGTGTCGCTTGATCGTGCCCTGGAAGCCCTTGCCGACCCCGATACCGGAGACCTTGACCCGCTCGCCGGGCTCGAACTGCTCGACGGTCAGCGATTCGCCGATCTGCGCCTCGGGCGCCTCGTCGCGGAACTCGACCACGGTGCTCATCGGGTCGGCGCCGGCCTTCTTCAGGTGGCCGAGCTGACCCTTGGTCAGCTTGCGCTCCTCCGTCGGGATCGCGGCGAGCTGGACCGCGGCGTAGCCGTCGCGATCGGGGACCCGCACCGCCGAGACGACGTTGGGCATCGCCTCGATCACGGTCACGGGGACGCGGATGCCGTCCTCAGTGAAGACCTGGGTCATGCCGACCTTCTTGCCCACGATCGCGCCCATCAGCCAGCTAGATCTTGATCTCGATGTCGACTCCCGCGGGCAGCGCGTCCAGGCGCTGCAGCGAGTCGATCGTCTTCGGGGTCGGCTGGTGGATGTCGATCAGCCGCTTGTGGGTGCGGATCTCGAAGTGCTCGCGCGAGTCCTTGTCCTTGAACGGCGAGCGGATCACGCAGTAGATGTTGCGCTCGGTTGGCAGCGGCACTGGTCCGGACACCGACGCGCCGGTACGGGTGGCCGTCTCGACGATCTCGCGGGCAGCGCGATCGATGGCGTCGTGGTCGTACGCCTTGAGACGGATGCGGATCTTGTTGGTCGCGAGTGTTGCCACTTTGTCCTGTCAGCTGCCGGTTGTTCTTCGTTTGGTGTTCTCGGGCGCAAAAGGGGCGCCGTCCAGAAGGGGGACAGCGCCCCGGTCGTATCCGTTACTTCAACGAAGGAGCCGGTCACATGGCCGGCTCCAAATCACTTACTCGAGGATCTCTGTGACGACCCCCGAGCCGACGGTCCGACCACCCTCACGGATAGCGAACCGAAGTCCCTGGTCCATGGCGATCGGGTTGATCAACTCGATCTCCATCTCGACGTTGTCTCCCGGCATCACCATCTCCGTGCCCTCGGGGAGGTTGGAGACGCCGGTGACGTCGGTCGTCCGGAAGTAGAACTGCGGGCGGTAACCCGAGAAGAACGGAGTGTGCCGGCCGCCCTCCTCCTTCTTGAGGCAGTAGACCTCGGACTTGAACTTGGTGTGCGGCGTGATCGAGCCGGGCTTCGCGAGGACCTGACCGCGCTCGATGTCCTCGCGCTTGGTCCCGCGGAGCAGGCATCCGGCGTTGTCGCCCGCCTGGCCCTGGTCGAGGTCCTTGTGGAACATCTGCACCCCGGTCACGACCGTCTTCTGGGTCGGGCGGATGCCGACGATCTCGACGTCGTTGCCGGTGTTGACGACGCCCTGCTCGATCCGACCGGTCGCGACGGTGCCGCGGCCGGTGATCGTCATGATGTCCTCGACCGGCATCAGGAACGGCTTGTCGAGGTCGCGCACGGGCTCGGGGATGTAGCTGTCGAGCGCGTCGGCGAGCTCGACGATCGACTTCTTCGCCTCCTCGTCGCCCTCGAGCGCCTTCAGCGCCGAGCC
>DASPGZ010000219.1:0-17438 GCA_035620355.1 Solirubrobacterales bacterium
ACACCCTGCGCCGCTGGGTCAACGGCGACGCGGGCGGCGCGGTGTTCGAGTGCGCCTCCGCGAAGGCGCTCGAGATGACGCCCAGGGTCCCCGCGCTCGGCTTCGCCAAGGACGAGCCCTGCAACGCGAGGCCCGACGTCGCGCCGCCGGACCTGAAGCTGACCGGGTTCGAGCACTGGCGGGTGGCCGGGGTGCCGGCGGTCGAGCTGGTGATGGCGGGCTACAACCACCTCGACTTCGCCACGCCGGGATCGGAGAGCAAGCATCGCGACCTCGCCTACTACATCGAGGCGTGGCTCGATCGCTGGCTGCACGACGACGCCGCGGCCACCGACCGGCTGCTGGCCGGCGAAGTGCTCGGACGGCCCGCGGAGTCGCTGCTCAGCACCCGCTTTCTCTCCGCCGCCTACCTGCCGCCGGAGCTCGAGACCACCGACCTGCGCGCCTTCCTCGGCGACCGGATCGCCCCGGTGACCGTCAAGGGCAAGGGGCCGAGGCGCAAGGTGACCCGCAGTCGGGCGCGCCGCGGCCTGAGGTTCAGGTTCAGCTCCGATGACCCGTCGGCGAGCTTCGAGTGCCGGCTCGACAAGGGCGAGTGGAAGCCGTGCGCGTCGCCGAAACGGGTCAGGCGGGCGAAGCTCGGCCGCCACACCCTGCGCGTGCGCGCCGGCGACGCCCGCGGCAACGTCGAGGCGAGGCCGGTGCACTGGCGCTGGAAGGTGGTCGGCTAGGCGATCGTCGCCCGGCCGACGACCAGGTCGCCGGCGAGCAGGCACGCGGTCTGGCCCGGCGCGACGCCGTAGGCGGGCTCGGAGAGCTCGAGCTCGAGCGCCGCGTGCTCGCCCGCCTCGACCGCCGGCAGCTCGCAGGCGAGCGGGCGCGAGTGGTAGCGCAACAGCACCCGGTCGACCCGCCCTCCCGGGCGGTGCAGGGTGGCGCCGCGCACCCGCACCCGTCGCGTCGCCAGCTCCTCGCGGGAGCCGGCGACGACGGTGTTGGCGGCGGCGTCGGTGGCGAGCACATAGAGCGGCTCGGCGCTCGCGACCTCGAGTCCGCGGCGCTGGCCCACCGTGTAGGCGTGATGGCCGCGGTGGCGTCCGATCGTCCGTCCGCGGCGGTCGACCACCGGGCCGGGGCTGTCGGCAAGTCCGCCGTGGCGGGCGAGGAACGAGCGCTTGCCCTCGCCGGCGAGGAAGCAGAGGTCCTGGCTCTCCGCCTTGCCGGCGACCGGGAGCCCGGCGGCGGCGGCAAGCTCGCGCACCTCCGGCTTCGAGAGCTCGGCGAGCGGGAAGCGAAGCCGCGCCAGCGACCCGGGGCGCAGGCCGGAGAGCATGTAGGTCTGGTCCTTGGCCGGGTCCGCGGCCGCGGCCAGCAGCGGGCCCTCGCCGTCGTCCGCGAGCCGCGCGTAGTGGCCGGTGGCGAGCGCATCGCAGCCGAGACGCTCGGCGAGCGCCAGCATCGCGTCGATCCGCAGCTCGCCGTTGCAGATCACGCACGGGTTCGGCGTCTCCCCTGCCCGGTAGCCGTCGACGAAGGCGCCGACCACTGGGGCGCGGAAGTCGGGCTCGAGGTCGAGCGTCAGGTGGGGGATCCCGCGCCCGTGCGCCAGCCGCCGGGCGCCGAGCACGGCGGTCGGCGAGCAGCAGCTCTTCGCCTCGTCCGTGCGCCGGTCGGCCCACAGCTTCAGCGTCACCGCGACCACCTCCGCCCCGCGATCGCGCTCGCGCAAGGCCGCGACCGCCGAGTCGACTCCGCCGCTGAGCGCGACCAGCACCCGCTCGCCGGTGTCGCGCCGGTCAGCGAGCGGCTCACCGGAGCCGGCGAGCCCGGCGAGCGCGCGGTGCAGCGCGTCGGCGGCGAGCTCGACCGCGTGGCGCCCCTGCGGGCCGAGCCCGCCGAGCTCGGCGGCGATCTCCTCCGGTCCGAGCGACGCCACCTCGAGCACGGTCGCGCCCTCGGCGAGCGCAGCGGTCGCGGCCGCGGCGGCGCGGGCGGTGGCGCAGCCCTCGGCGTCGGAGCTCGTCCGCTCGATCCGCCCACCCGCCGCGATCAGCGAGATTCGGATCAGGTCGCCGCACGCGGCCCCGCCGGCCGCCCCGTGGTGGCCGCCGACGAGCGGCTCGCCGCGACGCCCGGAGAGCTCCAGGTAGTGCCGCAGTGACTCTGAATCGGTGCTCGCGCTCATCGACGCGGCGCCCGCGCGCCGCACCGGCAAGCGTAAAGGGAGCGGATCCCTACTTCGGGTAGTAGGGCAGGTCCTGGGGGCCCTTGTAGAGCGCGTCCTCGAGCGCCTGCTGGACGCTGGCCTCGCCGCGGAAGCCGTACGAGACGACCGCGCTCGGCATCGAGCCCTCGGTGAGCGCCTTCGGCCGCAGGACGACCAGCGCCGGGGTCCGGTCGAGGTCGACGCCCTCGGTGATCCGCGAGTAGTCGGCCACGTCGCGGACGTCGACGACGAAGACCGCCGCGCCCGGGTTCGACTTCAGAGTCTGCACCATCGTCTTCAGCCGCCGGTCGTCGATCCCGCGCTCGTTGACGACCAGCACGACGACCGCGTCGCCTGCATCGTAGGCGGCGACGATCTCCTCCGGCAGCCCCGGCCCGGCCTTGAAGGTTCCGGGAGCGCCGGCCGGGGCCGCGCCGGCGGGCGCCGGGGTGCCGGTCGCGGGCGCCGCGGCGGTCGGATCCGTGGCCGGGGCGCCGGCTGCCGGAGCCGCTGCCGCCGAATCGGTCGCCGGAGCGGCCGCAACCGGAGCCTCGGCGGCGGGCTCGTCTGAGCCGCCCATCCGCATCAGCAGCATCAGGCCGCCGACGATCACCAGGACGCCGATCAGCGCCGCCTGCACGACGGGGTTCTCGTTGATCGCCTTCCTCACCGGACGCTCCCGGCGGAAGCCAAGAAAAGAGGCCCCAGCTTGCCGTTGCCGCTCTGCCTGCGAACCTGGTTAAACAGGTGGGTGCCTGCCGGCGCTACGACCAGCGCGCTACCGGACGGTGGCTCCCAAGGCAATTGTGTTGGTTCACAAATTGAACGGCTGGCGAACAAGCTCGAGCCTTTCTCGAGATTAGCAACGGCGGACCTACGCCTTCCCTTAGTCGGCGGGGCACCCCCGGGCCTTGAGCCTCGGGAGAGCGGAGTTGCCCGCTCAGCCGTCGATCACGCACGAAAGCCCGGCCTCCCCGCCCGCTGCGGGCGAGGATGACCGGGCTCGAGCCCGAAAACGCGGTCGCTCAGGCCGCCGGCCTGATCTTGAACGCGTTCCCCAGCCCGCGGTTGACGAACTTCTTCTTCGCCGGGATCACCTTCCAGCCGTTCGGCAGGTTGCCCTGCGGAAGCTGGAGGAAGTTTGTGAAGTTGTTCGACGCGTTCTGACAGGTCATCCGCTTGACCTTGATCACGTAGTTGCCCTGCGGGATCTGCAACGGACCGATGCGGTCGTTGTGCAGCACCTTGAACGTGCCCGGGCACGGCGTCGCTGCGCTTGCCCCCGGAGCCGCGACCGCCGCGGAGAGAACCGCCGCGCCCACCAGCCCGCCGACAAACGCACGCACGCGCTTCCTGCCTTCCACTGAAGCCCCTTTCACCGGGTGAATCGGAGGGGCGAGCCTATCCCGGCCCGCAGCGGCTCGCAAACGCCTGGCCAGGTGTCGTCTTCATCTCCCCCGCGCCCTAGCCGCCGGGCTTCTTCGCCGCAGGGCGAGCCCGAGCTCGCGCAGCTGCGCCTCGTCCACCGGCGCCGGCGCGCCGGTGAGCGGGTCGGCGCCGGAGGCGGCCTTGGGGAAGGCGATCACGTCGCGGATCGAGTCGGTGCGCTCCAGCCGCTGGACGATCCGGTCGAGTCCGTAGGCGATCCCGCCGTGCGGCGGAGCGCCGTAGCGGAGCGCCTCGAGCAGGAAGCCGAACCGCGCCTCGGCCTCCTCGCGGTCGATCCCGATCGCCTCCAGGGCCTGGCGCTGCAGCTCGGGATCGGAGATGCGGATCGAGCCGCCGCCGAGCTCCTGGCCGTTCCAGACGATGTCGTAGGCGCGCGCGGTCGCGTCCCCGGGGCGCGCGGGGTCGAACTCGCCGGCCGGCGCGGTGAACGGGTGATGGAGCGGATCCCAGCGCTGCTCGTCCTGGTTGAACTCGAACATCGGCCACTCGGTCACCCAGCAGAACACCTCGGCCTCGGGGTCGATCAGCTCGAAGCGCTCGGCAAGGTCGAGTCGCAGCTGCGCGAGCACCGGGTTGGCGACGTCGGGCTGGTCGGCCACCACCAGCAGCAGGTCTCCCTCCTCGGCCTCGAGCCGGCGGTTGAGCGCGGCCAGCTCTTCGGCGCCGAGGAACTTCGCCGTCGGCGAGCGCCAGCCGTCGCCCTCGCGAAAGGCCCAGACCAGGCCCTTCGCGCCGAGCTCCTGGGCGCGGCCGATGAACCCGTCGAGGACAGAGCGCGGCACCTCGCGGGCGCCGGCGTTCAGCCCCTTGACGATCCCGCCCGACTCGATCACCCCGCGAAAGACCTTGAACTCGGTCTCCGCCAGCAGGTCGGTGAGCTCGGTCAGCTCGAGCCCGAAGCGCAGGTCGGGCCGATCGTTGCCGTAGCGGGCGATCGCCTCGTCGTAGGGGATCCGCGGCAGCGGCAGCTCGAGCTTCGGGCCGTCGACGCGCTCGAACACGGCGGCGAGCATGCGCTCGTTCAGGTCGATCACGTCCTCGACCCCGACGAACGACATCTCGATGTCGAGCTGGGTGAAGTCGGGCTGGCGGTCGGCGCGCTGGTCCTCGTCGCGGAAGCAGCGCACGATCTGGAAGTAGCGCTCGAACCCGGCGACCATCAGCAGCTGCTTGAACAGCTGTGGCGACTGCGGCAGCGCGTAGAAGGAGCCCGGCTCGCGGCGTGAGGGGACGAGGAAGTCGCGGGCGCCCTCGGGGGTCGAGCGCGAGAGCATCGGCGTCTCGATCTCGAGGAACCCATCGTCGGTGAGAAAGCCGCGGATCGCCGCGGCGACCCGGTGGCGGCGGACGATCGCCCCTGCCATCCGCTCGCGGCGCAGGTCGAGGTAGCGATAGCGAAGGCGCGCCTCCTCTCCGACCTCGCCCGAGTAACCCTCGATCTCGAACGGCGGCGTCTGCGCGTCGGCGAGCAGGCTCGCCTCGCCCACCCGGACCTCGAACTCGCCGGTCGGCAGCTCCGGGTTGACCGTCTCGGGATCGCGGCGGACGACGGTGCCCGCCACCGTGAGCACGTCCTCGGCCCGGACCCGGTGGGCGAGCTCGAACGCCTCGCCCGACTCGTCGGGGTGGAGGACGAGCTGGACCAGCCCGGTCCGGTCGCGCAGGTCGACGAACACGAGCCCGCCGTGATCGCGGCGGCGGTGGACCCAGCCGGCGAGCCTCACGTCCGAGTCGACCCGGTCGCCGAGCACCTGGCCGCACCAGGCGTCGCGGTACTCGTTCGGGCGCAGCGCCGGGAACTGGCCGCTCATCGACTGAGCGCCTCCACCGCGCGGGCGAGGTCGAGCCCCTCCTGCTCGCCGCTCGTCATGTCGCGGACCTCGGCCTTGCCCTCGTCGTCGAGGATCACGGCGCGGCGGGCTCCGAGCCGGTCGGCTTGCTTCATCTGTCCCTTGAGCGAGCGCCCGGCGAGGTCGAGCTCGGCGCGCAGCCCGGCGCCGCGCAGCTCCTGGACCAGGGCGAAGGCGCGCGCGCCCTGCTCGCTCGGCGCCGCCACGAACACGTCCGCGAGCGGCTCCGGCTCGGGCGCGTCGAGCGCCAGCAGGATCCGCTCGATCCCGGCGGCCCAGCCGCAGCCGGGCGTCGCCGGCCCGCCGATCGCCTCGACCAGGCCGTCGTAGCGACCGCCGCCGCCGAGCGTCGCCGCCTGGGCGTCGAGCGCCTCGGACTCGAACTCGAACACGGTCCGGGTGTAGTAGTCGAGCCCGCGGACCAGGGTCCCGTCGAGCACGTACGGCACACCGGCCTGGTCGAGCAGGCTGCGGACCTCGGCGAAGTGCTCGGCGTCCGGCTGGTCGAGGCGCTCGACCATCAGTGGTGCCTCGCCCATCACCTCGCGCGTCGCCTGGTCCTTGGAGTCGAAGGCGCGCAGCGGGTTCTCGGAGATCCGCTCGCGGACCTCGGGGGCGAGCTTGCCCTCGCGGGCGCGCAGATAGGCGAGCAGCTCCTCCCGGTAGGCCGCCCGCGAGGCCGGCGTGCCGAGGCTCGAGAGCCGCAGCCGCAGGCCGGGCACGCCGAGGCCACGGAGCAGGTCGTCGAGCAACATGATCAGCTCAGCGTCGACGAGCGGCGAGTCGGAGCCGATCACCTCGGCGTCGAGCTGGTGGAACTGGCGATAGCGGCCCGCCTGCGGACGCTCGTGGCGGAAGTACGGGCCCCAGGACCAGACCTTGACCGGCTGTGGCAGCCGGTGCATCCCGTGCTCGATATAGGCACGGCAGATCGCCGCGGTCGCCTCCGGGCGCAGGGTGAGGCTGCGGTCGCCCTGGTCGGTGAACGTGAACATCTCCTTGTGCACGATGTCGGTGCCCTCGCCGACCCCGCGCGCGAACAGCTCGGTGTCCTCGAACGCGGGCGTCTCGAGCCGCCCGTAACCGGCGCGCGCAAAGAGCTCGGCGGCGACGAGATAGATCGCCTCGCGCCGCTCCGCCCCTGCGGGCAGGATGTCGAACGTCCCCCGCGGGGCCTGGAACCGCTTGCTCATCGTGGCAACGCTAACGCGCCAGCTCGGCCAGGAAGGGGTTGGTGGCCCGCTCGGCGCCGAGCGTGGTGATCCCCATGTGACCGGGATAGACCGTGGTCTCCTCGGGGTGGCCGTCGACCAGCGTCCTGATGCTCTCGAGCAGGGTCGGCCAGTCGCCCCCGGGCAGGTCGACGCGCCCGACCGATCCCTGGAAGAGGACATCGCCGCTGAACAGCGCCGCCTCGTCACGGATCGAGTAGGTGACGTGGCCGGGGCTGTGGCCCGGGGTGAAGATCACCTCGACCTCGAAGCCCGCCAGCTCGAGCTTCTCGCCGCCGGCGACCGTCTCGTCGGCCTCGTAGCTCTCGTAGGGGCCGAAGCCCGGCCAGGGGACGAAGGCCATGATGTCGCGCAGGACCGGCACCTCGAGCTCGGGGCAGTAGACGGGCGCGCCGGTGGCCCGGGCGACCGGAGCGACGGCGCCGATGTGGTCGAAGTGCGTGTGGGTGACGAGGATCGCGTCGATCCCGATCCCGAGCTCGTCGACCACGTGCAGGATCCGCTCGGCCTCCTCGCCCGGGTCGATGATCAGCCCCCGGTCGGAGCCGTCGCGCCGGACGATGAAGCAGTTCTCGGCCACCTGGCCGACCGTGAGCATGCGTACGTCCATCGCAGCCGAGGGTAGCGCTGGACGGGGGCTCAGTCGTCCTGTTTGCGGGCCACCCTGGCGGCCGCGAGCTGGCGCTGGCGGCGCTGGAACATGAACCTGTCGATGTAGTAGCCGAGCGGCACGTACATCGCCAGCATCACCACCGAGAGCGCCGCCGCCTGGCCCATCGGACGGCCGAAGGCGAGCCAGAAGATCAGGAAGAAGATCGCGGCGCCGAACAGCCCGCGCTTGAGGGCGCTGGCCCAGGTCGGGGCGATGTCCCGGCGGTCCAGCTGCCGGCCGCCCTTGGCGGGCTTGCGCTTCGAGCGGGCTCGCGAGCGGGCCTCCTCGCGGCTGCGCGGGCGCCCGCGCGGGCCGCGCGTGTCGATCCGGCCGGTCTGGGTTCCGCGGTGCTTGCGCCTGCGCTTCTTACGGGTCTGGGCCATCGCTCGGCCGAGAGGCTAACGGGGCCGCGCCCCGCTTGCATGACCGCGTTCAGGGGTCATAACGACGCCACCCGCGAGGACGGCCGTCGCGGCCCGCGAAGCCGTCACCGCAAGCCACAGGAAGGAACGGGATGCGATCCGGGTCGGGGGGCTGCCGGCGGCGTTCGGCCGCCATCACAGCGATGATCACAGCGCTGCTGGCAGGCGCCCATGTCGCGAGCGCGCAAGGCGCGGTCGCCCACACCGTGATCGAGGGAGAGACGCTCTCGGGGATCGCGGCGGCGAACGGGATCTCGACCGAGTCGCTCGCCTCCTGGAACGGGATCGCGGCCGACACGTTCGTGATCACCGGCCAGACGCTGAGCGTCCCGAGCGCCGAGGAGCTAGGGATCACGAGCACGACGACCACCACCACCTCGACCACGACCACGGCGGCCGTCACCCCGGGCGCGGCGCCGGCGACCGTGCCCGCCTACTGGACCACGCCGATCTACTCGCCGCTCGGCGCCGCCTACCTGGCCTCGAACGCCGCCGCCGCCTGGGAGTCGCTGCGCCAGGCGGGGCTCGCGACCTACGGGATCGACATCTACCCGGCCGGCGCGCTCTCGGCCTACCGGACCTGGGAGCAGCAGTCCTACCTCTACGACCTCTACCTCGCCGGACTCGGCGCCCCGGCGAACCCCCCGGGCTCGTCCTCGCACGAGTACGGAACCGCGGTCGACCTGGCGAGCCCCGAGATGCGCACGGTGATCGACAGCCTCGGCCCGAGCTACGGCTGGGGCAAGGTCCACGGCCCCGACGAGTGGTGGCACGTGGACTACGTCGGCGGCTAGACCCGGCGCTCGAGCACCTGGACCGCGGGATCGAACGCGGGTAGCGGCACTTCCGACGGAAAGCCGCGCAGCGCCGCCTCGGGCACCAGGCCGACGATCTCGCCGCGGACCACCGCGGCGCCGAGCTCGGCGGCCAGCGCCCGGACCCGCTCGGCGACCGCCGCCAGCGGGACCGAGATCGGGTCGTGGATGTTGGTCGAGACCTGGGCGCGGTCGCCAAGGTCGATGCCGACGGCCCGCACCCCTCCGATTCCGCCGCCCGACTCCCGAAGCTGGGAGGCGATCTCGATCGCCACGCCGGCGTCGTCCGTGTCGAGCTCGAGGTTGAATGCCGCGAGCGGCGGCCGCGCGGTGACCAGCGTCGCCCCGGCGGTCGGGTGCGGTTCGGCGGGGCCGAAATCGGGCCGCAGCTCACCCGAGCGCATCCGCTCGCGGAGCTCGGGGAGCCCGCCCCTGCGGAAGAAGGCGCGCTCGGCGCGGCTCTCGCCCGAGGCGAGCTCGCCGTAGAGGAACACCGGCACCGCGAGCTCGGCGATCGCCAGCGCCGCCTCCAGCGCCAGCTCGCCGGCGACCGAGCGCTGCTCCTCGCCGATCCAGAGCACCGGGCAGACGTCGAGCGCGCCAACGCACGGGTGGGCGCCCTCGTGCGCGCTCATGTCGATCCGCTCGATGCAGACGCGGGCACCGGCGACCAGCGCCCCTACCAGTGCCGGGCCCCTGGCGGAGAGGCTGAGCACGGTGCGGTTGTGGACCGGGTCGGAGTGGCGGTCGAGCAGCTCGGCGCCGCCGAAGCCGGAGCTGACCGCCGCGATCACGTCGGCATCGCGCCCCTCCGAGAAGTTGGGGACCGCGAGCGCCACGGCGGATCAGCCGACCAGGAGCTCGCCCGAGCGCACGAGCGGCTCGCCGTCGATGCTCACGTCGGGCTTCAGCACGACGCAGTCGAGGTGCACAGGGACCTGAACCGTGCCCCCGATCGCGGCCGAGGCGCCGAAGGCGACGTGGCAGCTGCCGAGCAGCTTCTCGTCCTCGAGCAGCTCGCCGGTCAGCTCGGCCTTCTCGTTGGTGCCGATTCCGAGCTCGGCGACGTTGGTGCCCTGCTCGCCGCCGTTGGTGCGCAGGCGGGCGAGCAGCCCCGCGCCCGCCTCGCCCGTCGCCGAGACCAGGTGGCCGCCCTCGACCGTGAGCTCGATCGGCTCCGCGAGCCGGCCGATCGAAGCGATCGTCCCGTCGACCACGAGCGTGCCCTCGGCGGTGCCCTCGATCGGAGCGATGAAGCCCTCACCGGCGGGCAGGTTTCCAAACGCCCCCGGCGCGGTCAGGTCGCCGGCGTCGGCGATCGCCTCGCGTTCGCCGAGACCGAGCCGCAGGTCGGAGCCGTCGGGGCAGGTGATCCGCGCCTCCGAGCCCGCGGTGAGCGCGGCCGCGATCGCCTCGCCCTTTCGGCGCAGGCCCTCGAGGTCGGCCGACATCACCCGCGCGACCATCTCCTCGGTTGCTCCCGGCAGCGACGCCACCCGGACCCCGGCCGCGGTCGCGGCTCGGCGCGCGGCGGTGTGCGATAGCGACTGGACGGTCGGCAGCAGGACGACGTCGGCCGCCGCCATCGCCGCCGCGACCGAGTCCGGAGGTTCGTTGCCCGACTCGGCCCGCTCGCCGATCAGGCAGAGGACGCCGTCGGCGCCGAGGCGCCCGGCCTCGCCGCGGATCCGCTCGCCGAGCCCGATCGTCGCCGGGTTCGCGACCACGAGCACCTCGTCGCCCTCGCGCACCCCGAGGCAGTCGCGGACCATCGTCGTCACCGCCTGCTCGATCTCACCCATCGTCTGAAGCTAGCGCGCCGGTTGGCCTGCTCTCAGGCCGGCCAGCTGCCCATCCGGCCCAGCGGCTCCTCGAGCGCCTTCTCCTCGAACGCGAGGTGGTCTAGCAGCAGCCCGCCGAGCTCACCGAGCGACTCGACGACGCGACGCCGCGCGTCCTCGGCGGTCTCCTCGCCGTCGAGCTCGACCGCCGCCCCCTCCACCGTCGCCAGCAGCACCGAGACCGAGCGGTGATCGGCCTCGAGCCTGTCGACGACCGGGTCCAACTCCGGGCCGAGCCGGCGGATGGCCGGGAACAGCCGGGCGTCCTCGAGCGAGTGATGCGAGTGGACGAAGCGGCAGTGGCGCAGGCAGCCGAGCTTCAACTGCCAGAGGATGCTCGACGACTTGAGCTCGCCGAGCCGCTCCTGGATCTCCTCCGGCACCGCGCCTCCGGCGGCGTCGTCGGCGAGCGTCATCACCCGGGCGAGGTCGGCGCGGATCATCTCGTGGACCCCGAGCAGCTCCCGATGCAGCGGGTTGGTGGCCATCAGCGCTCCGGCGGGCGGTCGTCGGGAAGCAGCTCGGCGGTCGGCCCGACGACCGCATACTCGTGCCGGACCTGGATCCGGCCCTCGCCGTAGGAGCGGGTCTCGTAGGCGATCATCGCGGCGAGCAGCCCGGCGACCGCCGCCAGCGAGGCGAGGCCCGAGACCTCGACCGCGAGCGGCACCAGCGCCAGCAGCACGAGCGCGAGGATCAGGCGGTGGCGGTTGAGCGTGTGCGCCCCGCGCAGGCGCACCGCGACGTGCCCGAGCAGGTAGATCGCGATCCCGCCGAGGAGCGCGAAAGCGGGCACCGTCTTCAGGTGCTCGTGGGGATGGGCGAGGACGTCGTGGAGGCCGAGCGCCGCGAGCACGATCCCGGCGACGAGCAGGAAATGCAGGTAGGAGTAGGCGTCGCGAGCGAGGTCGTTCTGCTCGCGGCCGGGCGCGAGGCGGACCAGGCGACGGGCGTTGGCGATCGCGACGATGTCGAAGTAGATCCACCAGAGCTCGAATACGAGCACGACGCCGAGCACCGCGCCGGCGATCACCGCAGCGCTCAACCCGACGTCCGAGCCGACGCCGAGCGCGACGATCGACTCGCCGAGCGCGACGATGATGATCAGCCCGTGGCGCTCGGCGAAGTGCGCCGGCACGAGCCGCCAGCCTTCGGCGCCGAAGAAGTAGGGCTCGCCGAGGTCGAGAACCGCGGCGACGATCCACATCACCGCCTGGCCCGTGCCGCCGACCAGGGCGCCGCCGACCAGCAGGGCGATGCCGACCGTGGTGCTGATCGAGAGCCCGGCGACGGAGCGGCGCAGTCCTGCGTCGTCGCGGCTCGCGAGCAGGAACAGCGCGATGTGCGCGACGCGGACGACCCCGTAGGCGATCGCGAACTCGAGCGCGCGATCGGTGAACGACTCGGGCACCGCGAGCGCCGCGATCAGCAGCGCCGCCATCGCCGCCACCAACGCGATCCGCACCAAGCCCTCCTCGGGGTCGACGACGCTGGTCAGCCAGGCGTACCCGGCCCAGGTCCACCAGAGCAGGACCAAGACCAACAGCCCCTGTCCGAGTCCCTCCCAGGTCGGGTTGTCGACCATCAGCGCCGTGCACTGGGTCAGCGCGAGGACGAAGACGAGGTCGAAGAAGAGCTCCAGCGGCATCACCCGCTCGCCCTCGCGCATCACCGCGCTCAGCCGTCGCGTCGGTGCGTCCACCTGCGCCTCCATCGCCGGCATGATCGCGAACGGGGGCGATCGACCGCCGCCCGGGCCAGCTCCGCCGCCGGCGGCGGTCTAACCCGACATCGCGTCGACCCAGGCGTCGGCGACCTGCTGTTGCTCCTCCTGGGTGCCGGGCGGCGAGGTGACCCCGGAGCAGTTCTTCGTGTATTCCGCGGTCGGGAAGATCAGCGGGTTCTTCGCCTGCTCGGGATCGGACTCCTCGAAGATCTCGCGGACCCCGTCGGCCGGCGTCGTCGCGCTGGTCCAGCCGACGATCTGCGCCTGGTTCTCGGGCTCGTAGGTGTAGTTGATCCACTCGTAGGCGGCGGTCGGGTTCGGCGCGCCGACCGGCACGACCCACTCGTCCCACCAGACCAGGCAGCCCTCCTCGGGCATCACCCAGTCGAGGTCGGGGTTGTCGGCCTTGAGCTGGATCGCGTCGGCCGCCCAGCCGATCACCGCGACGGCGTTGCCGCTGGTCAGGTCGCGCGCGTAGTCGCCGCCGGTGAACTTGCGGATCTGGCCCGAGTCGGCCGCGTCCCTGACCTTCTGGATCGCGTCGAGCCACTGCTGGGTGGTCGCGGTCTCGGGGTCGATCCCCTCGGACTTCATCACCAGGGCCGGGGTCTCGCGCAGCTCGCTGATCACCTCGATCCGCCCGTGGTACTGCGGGTCGAAGATGTCGGAGATCGAGTCGATTTCGGGGGCGAGCTTCTTGTTCACGATCAGCCCGGTCATCCCGCCCTGCCAGGGAATCGAGTAGTCCCAGTTGGGGTCGTTCGGAGGCGGCTTGACCGCCGGGCTCAGGTTCTCGAACGCGGGCGCAAGCGCCTCGTGGTCGAGCTTCTGCAGATAGCCCTGGTCGTACATCTGCTTCGCCAGCCAGTCGCCCGCGACCATCAGCGAACGTCCGCCGGAGTCACCGCCCGAGAGCAGCGGCCGCATCTTCGCGTAGTACTCGTCGTAGGCGTTGATGTCCTCGACGTACTTGACCGAGATCCCGGTCTCGTCCTCGAAGTCCGGCACGGTTTCCTTGTCGATGTAGAGGGCCCAGTTGGAGATCGTCAGGTCCCCGCCCGCGTCCCCCTCGGCGGTCGCGGTCTGCACCTCGACGTCGTCGCCCCCGCCCTCGAGGCCGCCACCGCTGTCGTCGCCGCAAGCGGCGAACGCGAGCGGCCCGCAGCCGACCACGGCCAGGATCGCCAGCAACCTCGTCCATCGACGCCCCGCTCTGTGTGCACTCCCGCTCAACTCGTGCTCCTCTCCCGGTTGACACGTCCTTCGACCGGCAAGCGCGAGAACCAGGTCTCGAGCGCCGGCCGGATCAGCTTCTCCTCGACGTCCGGATCGGGGGCCGCCAGCTGCCCCAGGAGCAGACCGTCGAGCATCGCGAGGAACATCTGCGCCTCGAGCTCGGGCTCGGGAGCGCCGGCGGAGGCGAAGACCTCGGCGAGCGCCGCGTCCCAGGCGGCGGTCCACTCGCGACAGACGTCCTCGAGCTCGGGCTGGCGACTCGCCTCGAGCATCATCGTGTACATAGCGACGGTGCGCCAGCGCTCGTCCTCGAGCTGGGGCAGCAGCAGCGCGGTGAACTCGTCGACCAGCCGCCGTCGCGAGAGCGTCTTCCCGAGGATGCCCGAGAGGCGCTCGTTCAGGCCCTCGATCTCGAGCCGGATGAAGTACTCGAGCGACGCGATCAGCATGTGCTGGCGCGACTCGAACCAGTAGGTGGTCGAGCCGAGCGAGACGCCGGCCGCGTCGGCGACCGCGCGATGGCTGACCGCGTCGATCCCATCCTCGGCGATCAGCCGCAGGGCGGTCTGCAGCAGCAGCGTGCGGCGGTCGTTCCCGCCCGTCCGGCCCGCGCCGGAACGGCGCGTCGCCTGCGCTTGATCCGTAGCCATCCCGTACATCCGTACTGTACGATCGTACACGATCTTGTCCGGCGCGCGAGCGAGAGCTGAATCGGTCGATGTCCTGGTGCTCGGGGGCGGCGTCGTCGGTGCCGCCGCGGCCGCCGCGGCCGCGCGCCGGGATCGCAGCGTGGCGCTGCTCGAGCGCTTCGGACTCGAGCCCGCGCTCGGCTCGAGCAAGGGCACCGCGCGGATCTTCTGCCCCGCCGCCTACCCGGAGGACGAGTACCTCGAGATGGGCCTGCGGGCGGTCGACGGCTGGCGGCGGGTCGAGGCCGAGACCGGCGAGAAGCTGCTTCACGAGACCGGGGTTGTCAGCGTCGGCGAGTTCGCCGAGCGCCACCTGCCGGCGCTGCGCGCGGCCGGCGAGCCCGCCGAGCGGATCGGCGCCGACGAGGCGCTCGCCCGCTTCTCGATCACCCTCGACGATCGGCGGCCGATCATCCACCAGCCAGGAGCCGGGGTGGTCGCCGCCGATCGCGCGCGTGCGGCGCTGCTCTCGGTCGCCGTGCGCGCTGGGGTCTCGCTGCGCGAGCACGAGACGGCGATCGCGATCGAGGATCGCGGCGATCGGGTCTCGGTGGCGACCGATCGCGGCTGCTGGGAATCCGAGACGGCGCTGGTCGCCGCCGGGCCGTGGAGCCACCCGCTGCTCGCCGAGGCGGGGATCGATCTTCCGGTGACCGTCAGCCTGCAGTCGGTCACCTATCTCGAGCTCGCCCAACCGGCGCGCTCCCCCGCCGCGTTGATCGACTTCGACGGCGACGAGCCCTACGCGCTCTGGGATCCGGCACGGGGCCTGAAGGCGGCCTTCCACGCCCGCGGTCCCGCCGCCGATCCCGACGACGAGCTTCGCGAGTCGGCCGACGAGGTCGCGCGGATCGGCGAGTGGGCGGCGGCTCGCTATCCGGGGATCGCGGGGGCCGTAGTCGCGAGCGAGCCCTGCCTCTACACCAACACCGCGGACGAACGGTTCCTGGTAGAGCGCCACGGCCGCGTGGTCGCGGTCTCGGCCTGCAGCGGCCACGGCTTTCAATTCGCGCCCGAGACCGGCCGGCGGGCCGCGGCGCTCGCGGCGGGGGCGCTGGGGGCGCAAGTCGCGTGACCGCGGACGCCGCCGCCGAGGCGATCGACGAGGCCCTCTCGGCGCGCGCCGACGGGCTCTACCTCGAGGAGTGCCGCGCCCGGGACCTGGCCGAGCGCTTCGGCACGCCGCTCTACGTCGTCTCGGAGGACCAGCTGCGCCGCAACGCCCGGCGCTTCCAGGCGGAGTTCGGCTCGCGCTGGCGCGGTCCGTTCCTGCTCCTGCCGTCGATCAAGGCGAACCAGTCGCTGGCGCTGCGGCGGATCCTGACCGAGGAGGGAACCGGCTGCGACGCCTTCGGCGAGGGCGAGCTCGAGGCGGCGATGCGCACCGGAACCGACCCCGATCGGGTCTCGCTCAACGGGCCGATGAAGGGCGACGCGCTGCTCGAGCGGGCGGTGCGGACCGGCGTCCGGATCACGCTCGACAGCCGCGCCGAGCTCGCGCGCGCCGCCGCGGCGGCCGAGCGGATCGGGCGCACGGCGATGGTCAGGCTTCGCCACCGCCCCGACCTGGTCGGCTTCGACTCGCCGTCGGAGATGTCGCCGGCGAAGGCGTCGGTCCGCGACGCGCTCCAGCGCTACAAGGCCGGGATCCCGACCGAGGACCTGCTCGCGATCGGCGCCGAGGAGATCGCCGGGCCGTCGATCGAGCTCACCGGCCTGCACCTGCACCTCGGGCGCCACTCGGCCGACCCCGAGATGTGGAGAGCGGCGGTCGACGACCTCGCGAACCTGATCGCCGCGCTGCGCGAGCGCTGGAACGGGTGGAGCCCGCGCGAGCTCGACCTCGGTGGCGGCTACCCGGCCCCCCGGGATCCGTTCGGGCGCCTGCTCGAACAGCGCTCGGACGCCCCTGATCGCTCGCCTCCGCCGGCCGCGTTCGCGGAGGCAATCTGCCCGCGCCTGGAGCGGCGGCTGGCCGATCAGGGGATCGACCCTGCGGGCATCAGGCTCGAGCTGGAGCCGGGTCGGGCGCTCTACGCCGACGCCGGGATCCACCTGGCGACGGTCGGCAACGTCAAGCGCCAGACGATCCCGACCCCCCTGACCTGGGTCGAGACCGACACCTCCGACGCGTACCTGCCGGACGTCAACCTCGAGTTCAACCGCTGGACGGTGATCACGGCGGACCGGCCGGCGGCCGAGCCCTCGCTGGTCGCGGATGTCACCGGCCGCACCTGCGCGCTCGACGTGCTGGTCCCGGACGCCGGGCTGCCCGAGGTCGAGCCCGGCGAGGTGCTCGCCTTCCTCGACACCGGCGCCTACCAGGACGCCGGCGCGCACAACTTCAACGCCCTCCCCCGCCCCGGCACGGTCCTCGTGCACGGCGCCGAGGCCGAGCTGATCCGCCGTCACGAGACGATCGAGGACGTGTTCGCCCGCGATCTGATCCCGGAGCGGCTGCGCGACGGATCGCCGGCCGCCATGGCGGAGGGCTGGGCCGCGACGGGGCTCGACCACGTCTCGGTCACCTGCTCCGATCTGGATCGCTCGCTCGACTTCTACTCCGGCCTGCTCGGGATCGAGGTCCGCGCCCGCGGCGAGGCAAGCGGCGAGAGCGAGTTCGAGATCACCGGGATCGACGGCGCCAGCGTCCGCTGGGCCGACCTCGAGCTCCGCCACGGCCAGGTCGTGGAGCTGATCTCCTACCTCGATCCGGCCGGGACGCCGATCCGCCCCGAGCCCAACGATCCCGGATCGACCCACCTGGCACTGCGGGTCGGCGACGTCGACGCCGCCTATGCGCGGTTGCGCGAGGCGGGCCTCGAGACCCGCAGCGAGCCGACCACGATCGAGGCCCCGGGCGCCTGGCAGGGGGCGCGCGCTTTCTACGCCACCGACCCCGACGGGGTCACCGTCGAACTGATCCAGCCGGCCACCCCGGCGCGCGGCCAATAGGCCTCTCGCTGACGCTACGATCGGCGCCCCCGCCGGAGTAGCTCAGCTGGTTAGAGCAGCGGAATCATAATCCGCGTGTCGGGGGTTCGAGTCCCTCCTCCGGCACTGAATCCCCCGCAAATCAGAGGTTCTTTCTTGCCGGGGGTCTGGGGTATGAGGTGCGGATCGCGAACCTGCTGGCTTTGAATCGGCCTGAGGCGAATGACGCGCGACCTAGCGTTCCGCAAGCCATAGCTCCGATGCTGCTGAAACGCGCAGTTGCATCAGTTGTTAGGTCGCCGGTTTTCATTGAGCTCTCGAAGCCGCGTTGCGCTGCGCTCATCCATCGGCAGAAAGGTCTCGATCGCGAGGTCTGCCGCCGTCAC
>DASPGZ010000220.1:0-12314 GCA_035620355.1 Solirubrobacterales bacterium
CTTCCAGCCGAGGCTCATCAGCTGGTCGTAGCGCAGCCGCGGCAGCGTCGCCCGGACCCAGATGAAGACGAAGACGAGCGCGAGGATCTTGGCGATCATCCAGATCGGGTCGAGCCAGCCCGGCCCCGGCCCCATCCAGCCGCCGAGGAAGAAGGCGACCGCGATCCCGGAGACGACGAACATCTCCAGGTACTCGGCCAGCAGGAAGGAGGCGAAGCGGGTGCCGCCGTACTCGGTCTGGAACCCCTGGACCAGCTCGGCGTCGGCCTCCGGGAGGTCGAACGGGGCCCGGTTGGTCTCGGCGAACCCGGCGACCATGAAGATCAGGAAGCCGACGATCTGCGGGACGACGTACCAGATCGCCCCCTGGGCCTCGACGATCGAGACCAGCGACAGCGACCCGGCCATCATGATCGCGCCGAACAGCGAGAGGCCCATCGCGATCTCGTAGGAGATCAGCTGCGCGGCCGAGCGCATCGCGCCGAGGAAGCTGAACTTGGACCCCGAGGACCAGCCCGAGAGCAGCAGTCCGTAGAAGGCGAGCGAACCGAAGGCGAAGAAGTAGAGAACCCCGATCGAGACGTCGATGCCATAGAAGCCGACCCCGTCCTTGACTGCGCCGAAGGGCAGGATCGCGATCGTCGTGATCCCGGAGAAGATCACCAGCGCCGGCCCGAGCGCGTAGAGGAACGGGATCGCGGCATCCGGCCGGAAGACCTGCTTGCCGACCAGCTTCAGGATGTCGGCGAGCGGCTGCATCAGTCCCACCGGGCCGACCCGGTTCGGGCCGTAGCGGTTCTGGAACCGGCCGATCAGCTTGCGCTCGACCACGGTCAGCACCGGGACGATCATGAAGACGACCAGGAAGATGACGATCGACTTGACGATCATGATCCAGGTCGCCTCGGTGAACGAGACGTCGGCGAGCGGGATCATCGCTTCTCGATCTCCACGCTGCGGACCCGGCTGAAGACGTTGGCGTTGTCGGTCGCGGTGCCCTCGATCAGGTACGCCGCGCCGGGCCGCAGCCGCTCGCGCAGCTGCACCCGCGCCCTGACGCCGGTCCCGTTCGAGCGCACCTCCACCTCGTCGCCGTCCCCGAGGCCGAGGCGCTCCGCGTCCGCCGGCGCCAGCTCGACCCGCTGCTCGGGAGCGAGAAACCGCAGCGCGACGTTGCGGTCCGTCACCTCGCCGGCCCAGAGGTCGCGATACGTCCCCAGGCGAAGCCCCTCGGCCGGCTCGGTCCCCGGGTCCGAGGCGGCCGTGGCCGCCTCCGGAGATCCGTGATCAGGCGTCGCCCACGCCGAGGCCTCCGGGCGGTCCTGCCAACGGACCCCGGTGCCGCCGATCTCCTCCGGGGTGAGCCCGGCGTAGAAGGGGACCTCGGCGCCGATCGCGTCGAGCGCCTCGGGCGCCGAGTCGATCTCGGTCTCGTGGCCGAGGGCCGCGGCGAGCTCGGCGAGGGCCTGCCAGATCGGGCGCACGTCGTCGGGGTGCGGGACCGACGGGCGCAGGCGCTGGAGGCGGCCGTCGGGATGGGTGACGGTGCCCTCCTTCTCCGCGTAGGCCTCGGCCGGGAAGACGACGTCGGCGGCCTTCGTCGACGCGTCCTCGAAGCAGGAGATCGAGAGCACGGTGCGGGCGCGGTTCAGCGCCCGGGCCCAGCCCGGGCCGTCGGGGAGGTCGCGGACCGGGTCCGCGTGCAGGAGGATGACGCCGTCGAGCTCACCGTCGGTGAGTCCCTGCTTGATCGCCTCGAGGTTGCGGCCGTCCTCGACCGAGGCGAAGCCCGGGCCGGAGCCGGGCAGGCAGCCGACCTCGCGGGCGCCGCGGGCGTTGGAGCCGTCGGGGACCGAGAACACGCCGCCACCGGCGGCGGAGCAGTCGAGCGCGCCGACGATCTCGAGCAGCGAGCCGAGCGCCGTCTCGCCCCGGGGGCCGCGGCCGAGCCGCTCGCCCCAGATCACCAGCGTCTTGCCCGGGCGCAGCTCGCCCGCGAGCCTTTCGGCGTCGGCGGCGTGCGGGCTCTCGGGGGCCGGGTCGGGACCGAGCTCGGCGGCGAGCGCGGTGAGGAAGTCGGCGCTGTCGCCGGGGGCGTAGCGCGCGGTCTCCTCGGCGCCGCCGTCGAGCGCGGTCGGGCGCTCCGAGGCGACCACCAGCCGCAGCCCCGAATGGCGCACCGCCTTGCGCAGGCGCAGGTCGAGGATCGGCATCGAGTTGAGCGGGTCGGCGCCGATCAGCAGCACCGACTCGACCGACTCGATCTCCGAGATCGCGGCGCCCAGCTCCGGGGCCGAGAGCCTCGCGACCGGGCCGGCGGGGAGCTCGTCGGCCGAGGTCACGTGGGGCGAGCCGAGCGCCCCGCGGACGATCCGCTGGACCAGGTAGGCCTCCTCGTTCGAGACCTGCCCGCCGACGATCGCCGCGATCCGGCGCTCGCCCGAGCCGAGGCGCTGGGCGGCGGTCGCCACCGTCGTCGGCCAGTCGGCGCGGTTGCCGTTCAGTCGCGGGGTCGTGATCCGCTCCTCGGAGGAGATCATCTGGAAGCCGAAGCGGCCCTTGTCGCAGAGCCAGCCGTTGTCGACCTCGTGGTTGTCGCGGGCGAGCACTCTCTGGACGCGCTCGTCGCGGACCGTGAACTTGACGTTGCACTGGCTCGGGCACAGGGTGCAGATCGAGCCCGCGTCCTCGATGTCCCAGGGCCGGGCGCGGAACCGGTAGGCCTCGGCGGTCAGGGCGCCCACCGGGCAGAGCTCGATGATGTTGCCGTGGAAGGGGGCGATGTAGGGCCGTTCGTCGAAGGTGCCGACGTAGCTCGACGCGCCGCGCTCGAGCAGCTGCAGCTGCTCGTCCTCGGCGACCTCCTGGCTGAAGCGCACGCAGCGGTAGCAGAGGATGCAGCGCTCGCGGTCGATCCGGACCAGCGGCGAGAGCGGCGCCGGCTTGCGGAAGTGGCGCTTCGGGTCGGTGACCCGGCTGCGCCCCGGTCCCCAGCCGAGGGCGATGTCCTGCAACGGGCACTCGCCGCCCTTGTCGCAGACCGGGCAGTCGAGCGGGTGGTTGACGAGCAGGAACTCGACCACCGCGTTCTGGGCCTCGACCACCCGGTCGGTGCCGGTGTAGACGACCATCCCGTCGCGGATCGGGGTCGAGCACGCGGTCTGCAGCTTCGGGATCCCCTCGATCTCGACCAGGCACATGCGGCAGGCGCCGACCGGGCCGCCGAGCTTCGGCTCGTAGCAGAAGACCGGGATCTCGACGTCGCCGCCCTTGGCCGCGTCAACCAGCATCTCGCCCTCGGTGGCCTGCACCTCGAGCCCGTCGACGACCAGGGTGACCTGCGGCCTTTCATTCACGGCGCGCTCACCCCGGTGGTCAGCGGCCGGTCGATCGGGGAGAGGTCGAAGTCGCCCGCGCCCGGGCGGCGGGCCGCCTCGATCGCGGCCTCGAACTCGTCGCGGAACTTCGCCACCATCGCGCCGACCGGCATCGCCATCGAGTCGCCGAGCACGCAGAGGCAGTGGCCGATGATGTTCTCCTGAACCGAGGCGATGATCTCGAGGTCCATCGGGGTCGCCTCGCCGCGGGTGATCCGCTCGAGCATCTTCACCGTCCAGTTGGTGCCCTCGCGACAGGGCGTGCACTTGCCGCACGACTCGTGGTGATAGAAGCGCGCCGTGCGCAGCGCCAGCTCCGGGACCGAGACCGTGTCGTCGGCGACGATGATCGAACCGGAGCCGAGCATCGAGCCGGCCTCCGCCAGGTCCTCGAAGGTGTAGGGGAGGTCGAGCTCGGCCTCGGTCAGCACCGGCGACGATGAGCCGCCCGGGAACCAGGCCTTCACCCTGCGGTCCTCGGCCGGGCCGCCGGCGAGGTCGAAGATCAGCTCCCGCGAGGGGATCCCGAGCTCGACCTCGTAGTTGCCCGGGCGCTCGACGCAGCCCGAGACCGAGACCACCTTGGTCCCCGGCGACTGCTCGGTGCCGAAGCTCTTGAACCAGTTGGCGCCGTTGTTGACGATGTGGGGCAGGTTCGAGAGCGTCTCGACGTTGTTGATCAGCGTCGGCCCGCCGTAGAGGCCCTCGATCGCGGGGAACGGCGGCTTCAGCCGCGGGTTGCCTCGCTTGCCCTCGAGCGCGTCGAGCAGCGCCGTCTCCTCTCCGCAGATGTAGGCGCCCGCGCCCCGGTGGACGACCAGCTCGACCTTGGCTCCCGAGTTGACCACGTTCGGGCCCAGGTAGTTGGCCTCGTAGGCCTCGGCGACCGCGCGGTCGAGGATGTCGGCGACCTCCCAGTACTCGCCGCGGATGAAGATGAAGGCGTGCGAGGCGCCGACCGCGAGCGAGGCGATCGCCACGCCCTCGATCAGCTGGTGCGGGTTCTTCATCATCAGCTCGCGGTCCTTGAAGGCGCCGGGCTCGGACTCGTCGGCGTTGCAGCAGACGTACTTGCGCATCTCGCCCCGGGGCAGGAAGGAGCCCTTCTTGCCCATCGAGAAGCCGGCGCCGCCGCGGCCGCGCAGGCCCGAGTCCTCGAAGGCGGCGAGCAGGTCCGACGGGTCGAGCTCGCGGAAGGCGCGCTCGAGCGCCTTGTAGCCGTCGTGGCGCCGGTAGCCCTCGATCGTCGCCAGCTGCGGGTCGTCGATGTGGCGAAAGAGCACCCGCGTCTCAGGCAACGTCGGTCCCCTCCAGGCGCGGGTCGGGCGTCGGCTCGGGGCCGCCGGCGGCGGCCCGCTTGGGGAGCGCCTTGTCGGGCAGCGGCTCGGCGCCGGAGCGCAGCGCGTCGAGCGCCGCGGCGGCGTCATCGTCGTCGAGCGGGCCGTAGTAGCGCGCGTCGATCGACGCCATCGGCGCCAGGTCGCAGGCGCCCAGGCACTCGAAACCCTTGACGAAGAACTCGCCGTCGGGCGACGAGGCGCCGTGATGCGAGGCCTCGTGGGCGTCGGCGCCGGAGGCCTCGCAGAAGGCCTCGAGCAGCCCGTCGCCGCCGCGCATCCAGCAGGAGATGTTGGTGCAGACGAGCACCCGGTGGCGGCCGACCGGCTCGGTCGCGAACAGGTCGTAGAACGAGGCGACCGACTGCAGGTAGGCCGGGGTGACGCCCATCACCGCAGCCGCCTGGCGGATGCCCTCCGGCGAGCACCAGCCGTAGTGGCGCTGGACGGCCCAGAGCGCCGGGATCGAGGCCGAGCGCAGCTGCGGGTAGCGCGACATCATCTCCTCGATCTGCTCGCGCAGCTCGTCGGGGATGTCGACCTCGTGCAGCTCCGGCACGCCCTCGGCGTCCGAGGGGCGCATCGACTCGATCAGCCGCCTGCGCTCCCCCGCCGTCAGGTCGTCGGTGGGCGCGATCAGGTGCGCCGGCTGGCGGAACTCGGAGCTCATCGGTCGATGCCCCCGAGGATCGGGTCGAGCATCGCCAGGTTCTGGATCAGGTCGGCGACATAGCCGCCGATGCACATGTCGCGCAGCGACTGCAGGTTGACGAACGAGGGGTCGCGGAAGTGGACCCGCGCGGGCTTCGCGGATCCGTCGGCGAGCAGGTAGCAGCCGAGCTCGCCGCGCGGCGATTCGATCGGGTAGTAGATCTCGCCCGGCGGCACTCTGAAGCCCTCGGTGACCAGCTTGAAGTGGTGGATCAGCGACTCCATCGAGACCGGAAGCTCGTCGCGCGGCGGTAGCACGACCTTGCGGTCGTCGGCGATCCACGGGCCGTCCGGGAGCCCGTCGAGGCATTGCAGGATCAGGTTCACCGACTCGCGCATCTCCGCGATCCGGACCCGGTAGCGGTCGTATCCGTCGCCCACCGTGCCCACCGGGATCTTGAAGTCGAGCTCGGCGTAGGCGAGGTAGGGCGCGGCCTTGCGCAGGTCCCAGGGCTCGCCGGTCGCGCGTAGCAGCGGCCCGGTCACCCCGAGCTCGAGCATCCGCTCCCGGGAGACGATGCCGACGCCCCTGGTCCGCTGGAGGAAGATCTCGTTGCGGTCGAGCAGCGCCTCGTATTGGTCGACCCGGCTCGGGAACTCGCTGCAGAAGGCGCGCACCTTCTGCTCGAAGCCGACCGGGATGTCCTCGAAGACCCCGCCGACCTGGAAGTAGCGGGTGTGCATGCGCTGGCCGGACGCCATCTCGAACAGATCGAGGATCGCGTCGCGCTGGCGGAACGTGTACCAGAGCATCGAGACCGCGCCGAGGTCGAGCGCCGAGGTGCCGAGCCAGATCAGATGCGAGTGGATCCGGTTGAGCTCGAGGAAAAGGGTCCGGAGGTACTTGGCCCGCGGCGGGATCTCGAGCTCCAACAGCCGCTCGACGGCGCCGCAGTAGGCCTCCATGTTGAAGTAGTAGGAGACGTAGTCCATGCGCTCGACGAACGGGATCACCTTCCAGTAGCTCTTGTCCTCGCACGACTTCTCGATCCCGGTGTGGACGTAGCCGATCACCGGCTTCATGTCGAGGACGAGCTCGCCCTGGAGGCTGACCAGCAGCCGCAGCACCCCGTGGGTCGCCGGGTGGTGCGGGCCCATGTTCACGGTCAGCAGCTCGTGCTCGGGCTCGAGCACGTCGCCCGCCTCGGTGCGCTCGACCGGCGAGGTGCCGATCACGGTCGCCGAGGTCGCGGCGATCACGTCGCCGCCCGAGCCGCGCGGGCTGCCGTGCTCGCGCTCGGTCACTTCACGCGCCTCGACCGCGGGGGCTCGGGTTCACTGCGACCACCCGGGGACCTCGTGCTCGTTGTAGGTGAAGACCACGGGCTCGCCGCCGACCGGGAAGTCGCGCCGCTGGGGCCAGCCGGCGTAGACCTCGGGCAGCAGGATCCGCCGCAGGTCGGGGTGCCCGCGGAAGACGATCCCGAAGAAGTCGTAGACCTCGCGCTCCTGGAACTCGGCGGTCGGGAACAGCGGCACGCACGACTCCAGGCTCGGGAGGTCGTCCCCGCCCGGATCCGCGACCGCCGCCCGCACCCGGACCCGCTCGACCCGGTCGCGGTTGAGGAGCTCGTAGTGGACGCCGAAGCGCGGCTCCGCGGGCAGGTAGTCGACGCCGTGGAGGCTGGCGAGGAAGCGGTACTCCTGACCCGGGGTGTCGCGCAGCCAGCGGAGCACCGGCAGCACCTGCTCGGGATCGACGATCAGGCACGCCTGGCCGTGCTCGTGGTAGGTGCCGAGGACGCTTCCGGCATGCGCGTCGCGAAGCTCTCCCGCGATCAGCTCGAGCCCGGGCGGATCGGGCATCAGCGGGTCCCCGCACCCCGTACGGGCGGGCCCCCGGGTCCCTCCGGGCCGGTCGACTCGGCCGACTCGGCCACCGCTTGGCGAGCGCGGGCGTAGGCCGCCTCGGCCGCCGCCGAGGGCTGACCGGCGATCACGTCGTCGCGGGCCCACTCCTCGGTGCCGATCGCGTTGTAGCGCCGGCGCCACCCCATGTCGGGATGGCCCTCGATCTGGTGCTGGAGCTTGTTGAAGCCGTAGATCAGCGCCTCGGGCCGCGGCGGACACCCGGGCACGTGGACGTCGATCGGCATGAACTTGTCGGCCCCCTGGACCACCGCGTAGTTGGCGAACATGCCCCCGGAGGAGGAGCAGGCGCCCATCGAGATCGCCCACCGTGGCTCCAGCATCTGGTCGTAGAGGCGCCTGACGACCGGCGCCATCTTGATCGAGACCCGGCCCGAGAGGATGATCAGATCCGCTTGGCGCGGCGAGGCCCGCAGCGCCTCGGCGCCGAAGCGCGCGAGGTCGTTGCGCGGCGACCCGACCACCGCGATCATCTCCATCGCGCAGCAGGCGAGCCCGAAGGTCATCGGGAACATCGAGTTCGAGGCGGCCCAGTTGAGCAGCTTGCCGAGCGAGGTGGTGACCACCGCTTGCGAGACGTGCTCCTCGAGCTCGGCGTCGTCGAGGTCCCCCCGCAGCAGGTCGCGTGCGCGGAGCTGGCGCACCCGAAGGTGCTCGGGCGAGCCGGGCTCGGCCAGCGGCTGCAGCGCCCGCAGCTTCTCGCGCCTCACCTCCAATCGAGCGCACCCCGGCGCCAGACGTAGATCAGCGCGACCAGCAACAGCGCGACGAAGATCAGCAGCTCGACGAGCACGAAGACCGAGTCGGCCGCCTGCAGGATCACCCCGACCGGGTAGAGGAAGACGACCTCGATGTCGAAGAGGATGAACAGCATCGCGACCATGTAGAAGCTGACCCCGAAGCGGAAGGTCCGCGAGACCTCGCTCGGCAGCCCGCACTCGTAGGGATCGGCCTTCATCGGACGGGAGCGGATCGTCTTGCGACCGAGCAGGTGGTTGAGCACCGCGAAGGTGCCACCGACGATCACCCCCAGGGCGACGAAGACGAGGACGGGTAGGTAGCTCTCCAGCACGCAACCCCGAGTTCTATCCGAGTTTGTGATGGGTTGCTACATAGTGAGATTCCGCACTCTGCAAGCGGCAAATCCGACCCTGTAGGGCGGATTTCGGTCTGCTTTGATCCGGCGGTGGCGACCCTGCATCTGATCGTCGGCGTCGCGGTCCTGGCCACCAACCTCGCCGCCGGCGCGATCGGCGCGATCGCCTGGCTGCGCAAGCGCCCCAGCGTCGGCTTCTGGTACGTGCTGCGAACCGCCCAGGGCACCGTCGTCGCCCAGGTCCTTCTGGGGGCGATCCTGGTCCTCTCCGGTCACGAATCGCCCGACGACCTCCACTACGTCTACGGCGCCCTGCCGCTGCTCGTCTCGCTGCTGGCGGAGGCGGCGCGCGCGGGCGCCGCCGAGCGCGAGCTCGAGGGGGTCGACTTCGATCTGCTGCCGGTCGACCGCCAGCGTTCCTTCGCGCTCGCGATCGTCCGCCGCGAGACCGGGATCATGGCCGTCTCCGCGCTGGTCGTCTTCGGCCTCGCCCTGCGCGCCGCCGGGACCAGCGGGGCGCTGTTCTAGCTCAAACTTTTCTTAATGGGCGCGACTTCTGAGCGGGTAAGCGGTTATTGAGAGAGATGGCCGAAAACGGCGACAAATCGTCGCGGACTGCGAGTCGGGAACGACCCCAGCCGCAGTCCGCGAACCCGGCGGAGAACTCCAGGCGGGAGCTGGTCGAGTGGTGTCAGGCACACCGGATCCCGGTTCCCGCGGAGCAGCGCCCCGGCGCTCAGTCCAACGGGCGATAACCACCGCCGACGAAGACCAGCGGGTCACCGCCGCCGGCGCCGACCGCGAGCACGTCGCCGACCGCGATCTCGTGATCGCCGCCCGGATGGAGCTCGAGCAGCCGGCAGGAGACCCAGGCGATCGCCCCTTCGAGGATCGGCACCCCCTCGCGGTCGCTGTAGCCGACCTCGCGGAACTTCTCCGTGTGCGGTGCCTTGCTGGCGAATGCTCGCGCGAGCGCCTCCTGCCCGGCGCCGAGCACGCTGACCCCGAAGGCGCCGCTGGAGCGGACGATCTCGAGCGTGCGCGAGCCGCGGTCGAGGCAGGCGACCATCAGCGGGGGATCGAGCGAAAGCGAAGTGACCGCGTTGGCGGTCGCGCCCGCCGGGCCCTGCGGGCCGGCGGTGGTCACGATCGTCACGGCGGTCGGCGCGAGCGCCATCGCCTGGCGGAGCTGATCGGAGGTCGGCGCGACCACGGGGCTGAAAAGTATGATGCCGCCGCGGTGCGTCCCGTTCTCGCCCTCACAGCAGCGGCCCTGCTCGCGCTCGCCCTCTCGGCGTGCGGCACGAAGGGCATCCAGCTTTCCGAGGACGATCCCGACTACCAGGGGGCGGCGCTGTTCGCCGAGCGCTGCTCGGGATGTCACTCGCTCGACGCGGCTGGGACCGAGGGCTCGGCCAACCGGGCGCTGCGCAACCAGGGCCCGAACCTGAACGAGCGCATCGAGAGCCCCGAGGACGTCCTCTACGCGATTCGCAACGGCGGCTTCTCGGGCGCGATCATGCCGCAGAACATCGTCACCGGCGACGAGGCGCTGGCGGTCGCCGAGTTCGTCGCCGCCTACGCCGGCAGCGACGTCAACCGCCCGCCGCAGCCCGGCGACGCGAGCGAGATCCAGTCGGACGAGCAGCAGTCGGCCGCCGAGGGCGGCTAGCGCCCCGCCCGGTGCTCGACCTACGGGCGATTCGCGACGACCCGGGACCCGCCCGGGCTGCACTCGAGCGCCGCGGCGCAGGCGCGGCGCTCGACGAGCTGCTCGAGCTCGACGCCCGCCGTCGGCAGCTGCTCCCGGAGGTCGAGAGCCGCCGGGCGGCCCAGAACCAGGCCTCGGAGGAGATCGCCGCGGCGAAGCGCGCCGGTGAGGACGCCGGGCCGGTGATCGAGCGGATGAAGCAGGTCGCGGCCGAGGCCAAGCGGCTCTCCGCCGAGCTCGCCGAGGTCGAGGAGCGCCGCGACTCGCTCGCCGCCACGCTCCCCAACCTGCCCGATCCGCACGCGCCCGACGGCGGCCCCGAGGACGCCGTCACCCTGCGAGAGGTCGGCGAGCGGCCGCGCTTCGAGTTCGAGGTCCGCGACCACCTCGACCTCGGCCTCGAGCACGGCTGGATCGAGATCGAGAAGGCGGCCGAGGCCTCGGGCTCGCGCTTCGCCTATCTGCTCGGCGACCTGGTGATGGTCGAACTGGCGCTGATCCGGTTCGCGGTCGAGACCGTGCGAGCGGAGGGTTACGAGCCGGTCGTCCCGCCCGTGCTCGTCCGCGAGGGGCCGCTATACGGCACCGGGTACTTCCCCGCCGAACGCGAGATGATCTACGAGATCGAGCGCGACGAGCTCTTCCTGGTCGGCACCTCCGAGGTCTCGCTCGCGGCGCTGCACGCCGGCGACATCCTCGACGGGGGCGAGCTGCCGCGCCGCTACGCCGGGATCTCGACCTGCTTCCGGCGCGAGGCCGGCGCGGCGGGCAAGGACACCCGCGGGATCTTCCGCGTGCACCAGTTCGACAAGGTCGAGATGTTCTCGTTCGTGCGCCCGGAGGAGTCGCCGGCCGAGCACGAGCGCATGCTCGCGATCGAGGAGCGGATCCTCTCAGCGCTCGAGCTCCCCTATCGGGTAGTCGACATCCCGATCGGCGACCTCGGCGCCCCGGCGGCGCGCAAATTCGACTGCGAGGCCTGGATCCCGAGCCAGGAGCGCTACCGCGAGCTGACCTCGTGCTCGAACACGACCGACTTCCAGGCGCGCCGGCTCGGGGCCCGTTACCGCCCCGAGGCCGACGCGCCCGCGGCGCCGGTGCACACGCTCAACGGGACCGCGGTCGCGGTCTCGCGGACGCTGCTGGCGCTGATCGAGAACGGTCAGCGCGCCGACGGCTCGGTCGCGATGCCGCAGGCGCTGATCGACGCCGGGGCGCCGGCGTCGCTCGGCTGAGCGGGCCTAGCTCTCCGGCTCGAAGTCGAGCGAGCAGGAGTTGAGGCAGTAGCGGAGGCCGGTCGGGTCGGGACCGTCGTCGAAGACGTGCCCGAGATGGCCGCCGCAGCGCTTGCAGACGACCTCGGTCCGGCGCATGAACAGGCTGTTGTCGGGCCGCGTCTCGACCGCGTCGGAGTCCATCGGGTCGAAGAAGCTCGGCCACCCGGTGCCGGAGTCGAACTTGGTCTCGGAGCTGAACAGCTCCTGGCCGCAGCCGCGGCAGCGGTAGACGCCGTCGTCCTTGTTGTCCCAGTAGGCCCCGGTGAACGCGCGCTCGGTGCCCTGCTCGCGCAGGACGTGGTACTCATCGGGCGAGAGCTCCTCCCGCCACTCGGTCTCGGTCTTGTCGACCTTCTCCATCTCGTCTCCTAGGTTAATGCGCTGATGCCTTCTGCCTTCTATGTCTCCGAAGGGGGTCGATTCGTTTCAACCGAGCTCACCCGCGGTCCCTGGGACCCGGGCTCCCAGCACGCCGGCCCGCCGGCGGCGCTGATCGGCCGGGCGCTCGAGCGATCCACCCCCGAGGGCTGGGCGATCGGCCGGATCACGTTCGAGATCCTGCGGGCGGTGCCGATCGCGCCGCTGCAGGTCGAGGTCGAGACGCTTCGCCCCGGGCGCTCGGTCGAGCTCGTCGGCGCGGTGCTCCGCGACGCCGACGGCGAGCCGTTGATCCGCGCGCTCGCCTGGCGGCTCGCCGAGCTGCCGCTCGAGCTGCCGGAGGGACTCGCGGAGGCCGCCGATCCGGTGCCCGCGGTCGAGCACGGCACCGACCATCCGTTCTTCGACACCGGCCAGGAGGTCGGCTACCACACGGCGATGGAGTACCGGTTCGTCTCCGGCTCGTTCACCGAGCTCGGGCCGGCGACCGTCTGGATGCGGATGCGGGACCCGCTGATCGAGGGCGAGCCGCCGTCGCCACTGCAGCGGCTGCTGACC
>DASPGZ010000221.1:0-3163 GCA_035620355.1 Solirubrobacterales bacterium
GTGATCACCGAGGAGCTGAACGAGTTCAACAAGGCCCGCCTCCCGCATCATGTCGCCCGCCCCGGGATCGACTCCGAGCGCTTCCGCCCCGACCTGGTCCCGCCGCTGGGGCGGGCGAGCCTCGGGATCGGCGAGGACGAGTTCATTCTCGTCTATCACGGCACCGTCCACTACGCGAACCAGCACGAGATGCTGAGCCTCTATCTGGCGGTGAAGCTGCTGCAGCGGCGCGGGCGCGCCGTACGCCTGCTGCGCCTCGGCGAGACCGAGCTCGGCGGGGTCGATCCGCGGGCGTTCGGCGCCCTGCGCGAGGGCGTGGTCGAGGTCGGCTCGGTCGGCTGGCGTGAGATCCCCGGCTACCTGGCGCTCGCGGACGCCTTCGTCCAGCCCGGCGCCGCCGACGACTTCAACCGCTACCGGCTGCCCTCGAAGCTGCCCGAGTTCCTCGCCATGGGGCGCCCGGTGGCGCTCCCGGACTGCAACATCGGCCACGACCTCGAGCACGAGCGCAACGCGCTGCTGCTCGAGCGCGGCGACGGGCTCGAGATCGCCGACCGGGTCGAGCGCCTGCTCGACGACCCCGAGCTCCGCGGCCGACTCGCCGAGGGCGCCCGCCGGTTCGCGCTCGAGCAGCTCAACTGGGAGCATAATTCGATCGCCTTGGGCCACTTCCTCAACCGCGTCGCCGGCGTCGCCGGCGCCGAGCCCGCCCGCTCGACCGCCGCCGCGACGCCGGTCGGCTGATCGATGGGCCAGGTGAAGGAGACGGCGAAGCGAGCCCGCGCCTCGGTCCGCCGTCGGCTCAAGGCCCGCCTCGCCGCCTCCAACGGGGCCGGGGCCGGCCAGAACGCCTCGACCGAGGCGATCGCCGACGCCGAGCTGTGGCCGCTACGGGAGCTGTACCGCGGCCGGTTCGAGATCGAGCCGATCTCCTACGGGACGGTCCGCGACTACGCCGACTCGACCGAGAACATGATCGGTCTCGCGGCGGCCAGCGCCGACATGAAGAACATCCAGCGCTGCTGGATGGTGAAGGCGGTGCTCGGCGCGGTCGAGCCCGGTTCCCGGCTGCTCGAGATCGGCGCGGGGGAGCCGCTCGCCGCCGGGCTGCTCTCGCGGCTCGGCTACGAGGTGACGATCGTCGATCCCTACGACGGCAGCGGCAACGGTCCGCGCGAGTACGCCCACTTCGCCTCCGCCTACCCCGATCTCGACTTCATCCGCGACCAGTTCCCGCCCGGAGCCGGACTCGAGCGGCCCTACGACTGCGTCTACTCGATCTCGGTCCTCGAGCACGTCCCGATCGAGGCGATCGACGCGGTGATCGCCGGCGCCCGCGCCGCGGTCGCCGAGCGCGACGGGATCCAGATTCACGCGGTCGACCACGTGCTCGCCGGCTGGGGCGCCGACTCGCACCGGGCCGGGCTCGAGCGGATCGTCGCCGGCCTCGGGCTCGACGCCGGCGAGCTCGCCCGGGCGATCGAGGCGATGGAGCTCGACCCGGAGACCTACCTGGTCTCGGCGGAGGCGCACAACCAGTGGCGGGGGCAGGTCCCCTACGACTCCTACCCGATGCGGCGTATCGGGTCGGTCCAGCTGCGCGGCTGAGTCAGAGCGCCTCGGCGACCTTCGGCGCCTGGCGGGTGAAGATCCGCCAGGCGAGCACGCAGACGCCGACGAAGATCACCGTCGCCGGGATCAGGCGTGCGACTCCGCCGGCCGCCTCGGCCGCGTCGGGCGCGGTCGGGTCGATGATCCAGACCCGCATCTGCTCGAAGATCACCGCCAGCGGGTTGACCATCATCGGCGCCCGCAGGCCGTCGGGCGCGACCTCGATCGGGTAGAGCAGCGGCGTCGCGTAGAAGAGCACCGTCGCGCTCACGGTCCAGATGATCAGCATGTCGCGGAAGCGCACGTAGAGCACCGAGACCAGCATCGCCACCGCCGTGGTCAGCATCGTCAGCGGCACCAGCCCCACCGGCAACAGCAGCCAGGTCCACATCGGATCGACTCCGTAGGCGAGCAGGAAGGCGAAGACGGCGATCAGGTTCAGGCCCAGGTTCATCAGCCCGGTGAGCACGATCGAGAGCGGGATCACGAGGCGCGGGAACTGGGTCTTGCGGACGATCCCCTCCTGGGCGACGACCGAGGTCACGGCCTGCACGGTCGACTCCTGGAAGAAGCCGAAGACGACGATGTTGAACAGCAGCAGGACCGGATAGTTGGGCACGTCGCTGCCGAGGCGGAAGATCTGCGTGAAGACGAAGAGCAGGACCGCGAACAGGATCAGCGGCCGCAGCAGCGACCAGAAGTAACCGAGCACGGTGCCGAAGTAGGTGCGCTTGAACTCGGTCACCGCCATCAGCCAGAGCAGCTCGAAGAACCGCTTCGAGCCGCCGCCGAGCGCCGACGGGCCGGGGACGTCGCGCAGCTCGAGGGTCTCGCCCGCCGCGCTCATCGCTCGTCGTCCTCGAGCCAGTCGGCGATCAGCTCCGACTGGTCGGCGATCGTCACCAGCCCGACCGTTCCCGGAACCCCGTAGACGACGAAGTCGAGCACCCGCGGGAGGGCGAGCAACGGCTCGGCGAAGGAGTGGTTGCGGTGCACCCAGCATTGGACCAGGTAGCGGCCGGGAGCGAACCGGTTGGCGAGCTTGGCCCGCACCCGCACCTGCTCGCCGGCCGGGAAGACGTCCCCCTGCGCGGTCTCGGTCGTCGGCTTGAGCCCGGCGGCGAAGCCGCCGACCTCGACCCCCTCGGCGGTGGTCACGACGAAGCCGAAGTTGGGGCCCTCGATCGCGGCCGGCGCCTCGAAGATCGCGTGGAACTCGAGCGAGGCGCCCTGCTCGACGTTGGTCGTCCGCTCGCCGTTGGACTCGAGCCAGGCGTCGAGCAGTCGGATCTCGGCACCGGCGGGAGAGCTCGGGTGCGGCCGGCTGGAGTCGCCGTCGGCGAAGTTGATCCGCAGGTAGCGATGAGCGACCTCGTCGGGGTCCCCGAGGAGGACGATGTCACCCTTGTCGAGCAACATCGCCCGGTGGCAGTACTCCTCGACCGCGGTCATGTCGTGGGTGACCAAGACCACGGTCCGATCCGAGCCGCGGATCTCGTGAAAGACGTCCTTGCACTTCTGCTGGAAGGCGGCGTCGCCGACCGCGAGCACC
>DASPGZ010000222.1:0-4276 GCA_035620355.1 Solirubrobacterales bacterium
GCCCGCGCCGCGATCCGCTGGGGCGAGCGGCACCTGACCCCGGCCCGCGCGGTCGCCGCGGTGGCGATCGTCGCCTGCGCGGCGCTCGCCGCCTCGCAGTGGCTCGACTACCGCGCGGTCAGCGTCGGCATCGACGCGTACGCGGGCGAGGTCGGCGCGATCGCTCCGCCGCCCGAGGTCGAGAGCGAGATCGCCGGCAACGCCCACGCCTGGGTGATGGTGCCGCTGGCGGCCGCCGGCCTGGTCGCGATCGGCTTCGCGCTCGCCGGCAGGCGCCGGGTGGCGATCGCGCTGGTCCCGGTCGGGCTCGCGGTGATCGCGATCTCGCTGATCGTCGACGCCCCGAAGGGCCTCGACGAGGGGATCGCCGATCTCGCCTACGAGGAGGCCAGCGCCAGCCTGCTCGAGGGCTTCTGGATACAGCTCGCGACCGCCACCGTGCTGGTCGCCTGCGGGCTGCTGCTGCCGCGCTACCTGCGGCCGCAGAGCGCCAGGGAGCTCGCGGCCTCGCGGCTCACCGGCCCGACCCTGTTCGAACGCGCCGCGGTGACCGGGCGCAGGCTCGGCGAGCGGCGCCCGTCGATCCCGAGGCCGAAGGTCTCGCTGCCGAAGCGCGGCCGGCCAAAGCGCAAGGTCCAGGGGGCGAGAACTTGAGCAGCTCGGTGGCCTCCCGGGGGACGGGGGAGGCCGACGAGGCAGAGCTCGGGCGGCTGACGAGGCTGCTGCCGCTCGCGGTGATCGCGGCGGCGGTCTGCCTGTTCGCCTCCGAGCTGATGACGATCTTCGACTTCGGCCCGGTCGGCGGCGACGCGCAGTGCTCGCAGGGCGCCGGCGACCGCCACTCGAACGCCCAGATGGTGATCGCCGGCTTCGCGGTGATCTCGACCCTGATCGCGGTCGGAGGCCGCTCGCGCCCGGCCGCGATCGCGACCGCGGCGATGGGCGTGCTGGCGCTGCTGATCTTCCTGGTCAGCGACCTGCGGGTCGCCGGCACCACCGGGCAGCTGAGCGAGGCCTGCGGCGGCTTCCTGCTCAGCGCCGAGACGATCCCACAGGGCGGCTTCTACCTCGAGCTGGTCGGAGCGCTGGCCCTGGCGGTGACCGGGATCGCGCTGGCGACCCTGACGCCCGCTCAGCTCGGCGCCCTGCGCCCCGCGCCCCGCGCCCGGACGACGGAGCCGCGGCGCGACGAGCCGGCGGAGGAGCCGCATCAGGGCGACGATCAGGGTGCTCAGGAGGGCGGCCGGCTGAGCCGGCTCACCCGCCGGCCGCGCGCCCGACAACGCGGCTAGCCGTCTACCAGCGGTAGTGGGCGAACGCCTTGTTCGCCTGAGCCATCCGGTAGATGTCGTCCTTGCGCTTCCAAGCGCCGCCCTGCTGGGAGATCGAGTCGAGGATCTCGTTCGCGAGCCGCTCGGACATCGCCTTCTCACGGCGGTCGCGGGCGAAGCTGACGAGCCAGCGGACGGCGAGGGTACGGGCGCGGCGGGCCGGGACCTCGACCGGGACCTGGTAGGTGGCGCCGCCGACGCGGCGGGAGCGGACCTCGAGCACCGGGGTGAGCTCCTTGACCGAATCCTCGAGCACCTCGACCGGCGCCCGGCCGGAGCGCTCGCCGACGATCGCCAGGGCGTCGTAGGTGATCTGCTCGGCGGTCGACTTCTTGCCGTGCTGCATCACCTTGTTGATCACCTGCTGGACCAGGCGGCTGCGGTGGACCGGGTCGGTCTCGACGGGACGGATCGCTGGCGGGTTGCGGCGCGGCATCGCTAGCGCTTGACGCCGTACATCGAGCGCGACTGCTTGCGATCCGAGACGCCGGAGGCGTCGAGGGTGCCGCGGATGACCTTGTAGCGGACGCCCGGGAGGTCCTTGACCCGGCCGCCGCGGACCAGCACCACGGAGTGCTCCTGAAGATTGTGCCCCTCGCCCGGGATGTAGCAGGTGACCTCCATCCCGTTGGTCAGCCGCACGCGGGCGACCTTGCGCAGAGCCGAGTTCGGCTTTTTCGGGGTCGCGGTGTAGACGCGGGTGCAAACGCCGCGGCGCTGCGGCGCCGCGATCCGGCGCTTGCGGCCCTGGCCGGACTTGAGGCCCGGGGTGGCGACCTTCTTCTGCGGGGGCTTGCGCCCCTTGCGGATGAGCTGATTGGTGCTTGGCACGGCGGCCGAAGATAGCAGGGCGGCCTTTGTACGCTGCGGCGGTGCCCGTGTTCAAGCGCAAACCGAGGGGCGGGCGGATGCTGCGCGGCGACCCCGACGACGCCCGCCCGGTGCTCGCCGTCGACGTCGACGGGGTGATCAGCCTGTTCGGGTTCGACGATCCGGTCTCGGAGCTCGGCGGCCGCTTCCACCTGATCGACGGGATGGCGCATTGCATCTCCGACGCCGCCGGGCCGCAGCTGATGCGTCTCGGCGACGTCTATGAGCTGGTCTGGGCGACCGGCTGGGAGAGCCGCGCCAATGACCAGCTGCCGCTGATCCTCGGCCTGCACCGCGAGCTCCCGGTGCTCACCTTCGACGGCCGGGCGCGGTTCGGGACCGCGCACTGGAAGCTCGAGGCGCTCGACGCCTACGCCGGCGACCGCCCGCTGGCCTGGATCGACGACTCGCTCGACGAGAGCTGCCACGAGTGGGCGAGGCAGCGGACCGCGCCGACCTTGCTCTGCCCGACCGAGTCGCACATCGGGCTCACCGATGCCCACACCGAGGCGCTCTTGGGCTGGGCGCGCGAGGGGTACACTGCGACCTCGGGGCCCTGACGGGCCGAGGCGAGGGCGAGGAACCGAGCACTGTGGACGGCTTCCTACCGATCTTTTTCCTGATGGTGGTGCTGAAGATCCCCGTCGTCCTGCTCCTCTACCTGGTCTGGTGGGCGTTCCGGGCGAGCACCGAGCCCGAGGAGGCGCCGCCGGACTCCGACGATCACCGCTTCCGCCGCTTCCGGCGCCAGCCGAAGCGCCCGGGTGGGCCGCGGCGCGGCGATCACGGGCCCGACGCCCTGCCGGTGCCCGACTGCCCGCCGGGCGGCAGGACCCGGATCCTCACCCCACCGGCGCCGGTACGCGCCGCCGCCCGCCGCGACCCCCAGCGCGGCAGCGCCGAGCCGGCCCGGAACTAGCCTCAGCCCAGGGCCCGCCCGAGGTCGGCGATCAGGTCCTCGCTCGCCTCGATCCCGCACGAGAGGCGGACCAGGTCCGCGGGCACCGCGGCGTCCGACTCGGCCACCGACTGGTGAGTCATCGCCCCCGGAACCTCGATCAGGGACTCGACCCCGCCGAGCGACTCCGCGAGCGCGAAGATCTCGGTCCGGGAGACGAGACCGACCGCGTCCGGGTGGCGGAATGAGACCATGCCGCCGAATCCGGGCCAGCGCACATCGTCGACCGCGGGCTGTGCGGCCAGCCACTCGCTCACGGCGCGGCCGTTCTCGCTGTGGCGCGCGACCCGCAGCGCCAGCGTCCGCAGGCCGCGGTGGACGAGGAAGCAATCGAACGGCCCGGGGACCGCGCCGACCGAGTTCTGCACGAACCGCACCCGCTCGTGGAGCCCCTCGTCGGCGCAGATCACAGCCCCGCCGACGACGTCGGAGTGCCCGCCGAGGTACTTGGTGGTCGAGTGGACGACCGCGGTCGCACCCAGCTCCAGCGGCCGCTGGACGATCGGGGTGGCGAAGGTGTTGTCGACGACCACGGCGCGCCCCGCGGCCGCCTCGAGCACCCCGGCGACGTCGATCCGGTTGAGCAGCGGGTTGGTCGGCGTCTCGACCCAGATCAGCTTCGTCTCGGGGCGCAGCGCCGCCGCGAGCGCGTCGAGGTCGCGCTGGTCGACCATCTCGTAGGCGAGCCCGAAGCGCGCCAGCACCTTGTCGACCAGCCGGTAGGTACCGCCGTAGAGGTCGAGCGGCAGGATCAGGTGGTCGCCGGCGTCGAGCGCCGCGGTCAGCAGCGCGTGGGTCGCCGCCATGCCGCTCGAGAAGGCGGAGCCGTGACCGCCCTCGAGCTCGCCGATCGCGCGCTCGAGCGCCGCCCGTGTCGGGTTCGCCGAGCGCGCGTAGTCGTAGTCGTCGACGAACTCGCCGGGGGCCGGCTGGACGAAGGTCGAGGTCTGGTGGATCGGCGGGATCACCGAGCCGTAGGTGGGGTCGGGATCGAGGCCGGCGTGCACGACCCGGGTATCCATCGATCCGCTCCGCCTCACATCAAGCGCCTCAGAAGCGGCGCGGCGCGGCTTCGCTTCGCTCCGCCTCACTGGTTCAACGCCTCGATCAGGTCGAC
>DASPGZ010000223.1:0-7270 GCA_035620355.1 Solirubrobacterales bacterium
AGCTCTGCCCGCGGTTCAGCGCCAGGGTGTTCACCGAGGTCGAGATCGGTCCCTCGCCGCCGTGGCTGAAGTCCCGCTTGACCGCCGCCGGGATGCGGCCCATCAACAACGTCGTCGACATCACCAACTACGTGATGCTGATGACCGCCCAGCCGCTTCACGCATTCGACCTCGACGAGGTGCGCGGTGGCGAGATCATCGTCCGCACCGCTCGCGAGGGCGAGACGATGACGACCCTCGACGGCACCGAGCGGAGCTTCGACGCCGACACGGTCCTCGTCTGCGACCGCGACGGGCCCACCGGGATCGCCGGGATCATGGGCGGGCTGGTCTCGGAGGTCAGCGAGTCGACCACCCGGGTCCTGCTCGAGGTCGCGACCTGGAACGGGGTCAACATCCTGCGCACCTCGCGCAAGCTCGGACTGCGCACCGACGCCTCGAACCGAAACGAGAAGCAACTCCACCCGGAGCTCGCGCTGCGCGCCCAGCGGATCGCCTCGCGGCTGCTGGTCGAGCTCTGCGGAGCGCGGATGGTGCCGGGGACGATCGACGCCGCCGCTGAGATCCCCGGTCCGCGCCGGGTCCGCCTGCGGGGCGGGCGCGCCGAGCGGCTGCTCGGACTCGCGATCCCGTTCGCCGACCAGGTCACCTACCTGCGGCGGCTCGACTTCGAGGTCGAGCCCGACGGCGACGACCTCGAGGCGACGGTTCCGTTTCACCGCCACTACGACGTCACCCGGGAGGCGGACCTGATCGAGGAGGTGGGGCGGATCCACGGCTACGCCGAGCACCTGCCGGCGACCCTGCCCGCGGCGACGGCGCGGGGCGGGCGACTGTCGCGCGAGCAGCGCCTGCGCCGCCGCGCCGAGGATCTCGCCCGCGACCTCGGCTTCGACGGGATCGTCACCCTCAGCCTCACCGACCCCGGCCAGCCCGGGCGGCTGCGGATCGGTGACGACGACCCGCGCGCGGCGACGATCCGGATCTCCAACCCGCTCTCGATCGACCACTCCGCACTGCGGACGACGCTGCTCGGCGGGCTGCTCGACGTCGCCCGCTACAACCTCGCCCACGGCGCGCGCCGGGTCGCGCTCTACGAATCCGGGCGCGCCTGTCTGCGCGAGGGCGAGCCGCTCGGCGAGGGCACCCTCGGCGGGAGCTTCGCCGGGCTGCGCCCGGCGCCGGCGTTCGAGCCTTGGCGGCTCGCCTGCCTGGCGAGCGGGCCGCTGCCCGGAGCCGGCTGGAGGGGCGAGGCGGCCGAACCGGACTTCTACTCGCTCAAGGGAGCGCTCGAGGGCGTCGCCGCCGGGCTCGGCTGCGCGGTCGAGGTCGTCCCCGGCGGCCAGCCGTTCCTGAGCCCCGGGCGCGCCGGGCGGGTGCTCGTCGAAGGCGCCGAGGCGGGCTGGGTCGGCGAGATCCATCCGCTCGTCTGCCGCGCCTGGGATCTCGATTCGGCGGCCGCGTTCGAGATCGACCTGGCGCCGGTGGTGGAGGCGTCCCCGTCGGGCTCCGAGCAGTACGAGGACGTGATCAGCTTCCCGGCGGTCGAGCAGGACATCGCGGTCGTCGTCGCCGACGAGGTCGAGGCGGCCCAGATCCGCGCGCTGGTCGCCGAGGCAGGCGGCGAGCTGTTGCGGTCGATCACGGTCTTCGACCTCTACCGCGGCGAGCAGGTCGGCGAGGGCCGCAAGAGCCTCGCCCTGCGGCTCGAGTTCCGGGCCGCGGACAGGACGCTCACCGACGAGGAGGTGGCCGCCGTGCGCGAGCGGATCGAGCGGGAGCTGGCCGAGCGGCTGGGAGGCTCGCTGCGTGGCTGACGTCGCCGACACCAGGGTCGTCGTCGCCGGCGCCACCGGCTACGCGGGGGCGCTCGCGGCCGAGCTGGTCTGGCGCCACCCGCGCTTCGAGCTCGCCGCGGCGACGTCGCGAAGCGAGCTGGGGATGACGCTGCGCGAGCTCTACCCGCGCTATCGGTGCCCGGTCGAGCTCACCGAGCTCGAGCTCGGGATGCTCGAGGACGTCGACGCCGCGATCGTCTGCTATCCGCACGGCGCCGCCGCGCCGGTGGTCGCCGAGATGCGCGGGATGGGGCTGGCGGTGGTCGACCTGTCGGCCGACTTCCGGCTCGTCGACGCAGCGATCTACGAGCGCTGGTACGCCCCGCACGGCGAGCCCGAGCTGCTCGAGAACGCCGTCTACGGGCTCACCGAGCTCGACCGCGACCGGATCCGGACCGCGGAGCTGGTCGCCAACCCCGGCTGCTATCCGACCGCGGCGCTGCTCGCGCTCGCGCCGCTCGCCGAGCGCGGGCTGGTGCGCTCGGCGGTGATCGACGCGAAGTCGGGGGTCTCCGGGGCCGGCCGCGGCGCCGGCGAGCGGGGCGCGCTCGTCAACCTGACCGAGAACCTGATCCCGTACGCGGTCGACGGCCACCGCCACCTGCCCGAGATCGAGCAGGAGCTGGAGCGGATCTCCGGCGACGCCGTCGACGTCACCTTCGTTCCGCACCTGGTGCCGATCGACCAGGGCCTGCTGGCGAGCTGCTACGTCGAGCTCGCCGAGCCGCTCGAATCGATCGAGCAGCTGTACGCGGAGCGCTTCGACGGCGAGCCGTTCGTCGAGGTGGTCGCGGGGCCTCCGGGCGTGCGCGACGTCCGCGACACCAACCTCTGCCGGATCCACGCGACCACCGCGGGCGAGGGCCGTGCGCTCGTCTTCGCCGCGATCGACAACCTCTGGAAGGGCGCCGCCGGCCAGGCGATCCAGAACCTGAACCTGATGCTCGGGCTGCCGGAGACCGAGGGCGTTACTTGAGCTTTTTCAGCTCGCGCTGGGTGGCCCCGCCGGCGGGAGTCGAGGAGTTGGACCCGTCCGGACTGGCGCCGGGCTTCCGCGCCGCCGGGGTCGCCTGCGGGCTGAAGGACGACGGCGGCACCGACGTCGGCCTGCTCACCTGCGACGCGAACGAGGTGAGCTCGGCGTTGCTGCTGACCCGCAACGCCTCCGCCGCGGCGCCGGTCCGGGTCTGCCGCGACGACACCGACGGCGGCTCCGTGCGCGCCGCCGTCGTCAACTCCGGCAACGCCAACGCCTCGACCGGTGAACAGGGCTACGCGGACGCGCTCGCGATGCGCGACGCCGCCGCGGCGGCGATCGCCGCCGAGCCGCGTTCCGTCGCGGTCGCCGAGACCGGGGTGATCGGCGTCCCGCTGCGGGTCGGCGACGTCCTCGGCGGGATCGCGGCCGCCGCCGGTGCGCTCTCCGAGCATGGCGCAACCGAGTTCACGCGGTCGATCATGACCACGGACCGCTCGCCGAAGGCATGCACCCTGCGCGCCGGCGGCGTGACCGTCTCCGCCCAGGCCAAGGGCGCGGGGATGATCGAGCCGGACCTGGCGACCATGCTGTGCTTCGTGCAGACCGACGCCGAGATCGCCGACCCGGGAGCCGCCCTGCGGGCTGCGGTCGCGGGCTCGTTCGAGCGGATCACCGTCGACGGCCAGATGAGCACCAACGACACGGTCTTGCTGCAGTCGACCGGGACCGCCGCGACGGCGCTGCCCGACGGCCTGCTGGACGCGGTCATGTTGCAGTTGGCGCTCGAGGTCGTCGCCGACGGCGAGGGCGCGACCCGGGTCGGGCGGATCGAGGTCGAGGGGGCAGCGACCCCCGACGAGGCCGACCGGGTCGCCCGAGCGGTCGCCAACTCGCCCCTGGTCCAGACCGCGCTCTACGGCCACGACCCGAACTGGGGCCGGATCGCGCAGGCCGCCGGGATGGCGCTCGCCGGCGAGCGACTCGCGGAGCTGGGCCCGGCGCAGATCGACGCCGAGGCGCTCGGCGGCGAAGAGGCCGAGGCCGAGATCGCGGTGCGGCTCGGGCGCGGCGAGGCGAGCGCGCACATGTACTTCTCCGACCTCACCCACGAGTACATCCGGATCAACGCCGAGTACACAACATGAATACGCCGGCCATGTCCTCCGCTCGCGCACGGAATCCATGGTCCGCGGCTACGCCGCGGACATCTGATGCTGCTCCCGCGTCCGGGCGTGCCGGGTGAACCATTTGACCGCTTCAGTCGAGACCCTGCTGGAGGCGCTCCCGTACATCCGGGAGTTCCACGGCCGCACCGTGGTGATCAAGTACGGCGGCGCGGCGATGTCCGACGAGACGCTTCGCGACGGCTTCGCCACCGACGTCGTCCTGCTCAAGTACGTCGGGCTCAACCCGGTGATCGTCCACGGCGGCGGCCCCGAGATCACCGACTACATGGAGCGGCTCGGGATGGAGGTGAAGTTCGTCGAGGGGGTCCGGGTCTCGGATCAGGCGACGGTCGAGGTGGCGAAGATGGTCCTGCTCGGCAAGGTCAACTCGGACATCGTCATGCGGCTCGGCCGCCACGGGCAGCCCGCGGTCGGGCTCTCGGGCGAGGACGGGGCGCTGTTCGGGATCCGCCCGCACGCGCGCGCCGACGACTTCGGCTTCGTCGGCGAGATCGAGAGCGTCTCGGTCGACGTGATCGACCACATCGCCGAGGACTACATCCCGGTGATCGCCTCGGTCGGCGTCGACGGCGACGGCAACTCCTACAACGTCAACGCCGACACCGCCGCCGGCAGGGTGGCGGCGGCGCTCACCGCCCACAAGGCGATCTTCCTCACCGACGTTGCCGGGTGGCTCGCCGACCCCGGCGACGAGGACTCGCTCAACTCGCGGGTCAGCGTCGGCGAGGTCGAGGCGGCGCTCGAGTCGGTCTCGGGCGGGATGCGGCCGAAGCTCGCCGCCTGCGCCGAGGCGGTCCGGGGCGGGGTGGGGTCGGCCCACATCATCGACGGCCGCCGCCCGCACAGCCTGTTGCTCGAGCTGTTCACCGACGCCGGCATCGGCACGATGGTCATCCCGTGAGCGTCTCCGAGCTGCAGGCGCTCGAGTCGCGCTACGCGATCGACACCTACGCCCGGGCGCCGGTCGAGTTCGTGCGCGGGTCCGGGGCGCTGCTCTGGGACGCCGACGGCAAGGAGTACCTCGACTTCTTCGCCGGGCTCTCGGTCCACAACGCCGGCCACTGCCATCCGCGGATCGTCGCCGCGATCAGCGAACAGGCGGCGACCCTGGCGGGGAGCTCGAACCTCTTCTACTCGGCGCCGGCGATGGAGCTGAGCCGACGGCTGGCGGAGTCGAGCCTCGGCGGGCGCGTCTTCCTCTGCAACTCGGGCGCCGAGGCGAGCGAGTGCGCGATCAAGCTGGTCCGCAAGCGCGCCCACGCCCGTGGGATCGAGCGCCCCGAGATCGTCACCCTCGAGGGCGCCTTCCATGGCCGCACGCTCGGGGCGCTCGCCGCGACCCCGAAGCTCGCCCGCGACGACCTCTTCGGGCCGTTGCCCGAGGGCTTCGTCGCAGTTCCGCGTGACGATCCAACGGCCCTGCGCGACGCTGTCGGCGAGCGGACCGCGGCGGTGATGATCGAGCCGATCCAGGGCGAGGCGGGGATCTTTCCGATCTCCGGCGAGCTGCTCGCCGCTGCCCGCGAGGCGTGCGACCGAAGCGGCGCGGCGCTCGTCTTCGACGAGGTCCAGTGCGGGATGGGGCGGACGGGGACGCTGTGGGCCTATGAGGGCCTCGGCGTGCGCCCCGACCTGCTCACGGCGGCGAAGGCGCTCGGCGGCGGCCTCCCGGTCGGCGCCGTGGTCACGGCGCCGGAGCTGGCCGAGGTGCTCGGGCGCGGCGATCACGGCTCGACCTTCGCCGGCGCCCCGATCGTCTCCCGAGCGGCGCTGGCGGCGCTGGAGCTGATCGACGACCCCGAGCTGCTCGCGAACGTCGTCCGGCTCGGGGACGCCTTCCGCGAGGGGCTGGCGGCGATCGACGCGATCGACGACGTGCGCGGGCGGGGCCTGATGGTCGGCGTCGGGCTCGCCGAAGGCATCGACGCGGCCGCGGTCGCCAAGCGCGCGCTCGAGCTCGGCCTCGTCCTCAACGTTCCCGGGGATCGGATGCTGCGGTTCCTGCCCCCGCTGGTGATCGACGACGGCGACGTCGAGCGCGCGCTCGGGATTGTCGTCGAGGCGCTCGCGTAGAGTCCGGCGCGTGCACGAGGACCCGACCAGGCGCATGAACGTGCCGCCGCCCGGCGAGCCGCCGCGGCAGGGGATGAGCGGCGGGATGAAGGCCCTGATCGCCGTCCTGGTCGCGGCCGTGATCGGGCTCGGGGTGGCGCTCGTGGTGGTCGCCGCCGACGACGATTCGCAGAGCACGAGCTCGACCACGACCACGCCGAGCACGACGACGACCCCGTCGACCACCACGACCAGCTCGACCAGCACGAGCTCGACCAGCTCGACCACGACCACGCAGCCGACCACCACCACGAGCTCGACCGCCGAGCCGACGACCACCGAGACCACCTCGACCGTCACCGACCTCGGCACGACGACCGGGGGCAGCGGCGGCGCCCAGGCGCCCTAGCCGCCGGCAACGATTCGCCCGGCGCACGGCCGCCCGGCGACTCGTCCCCGCGTTCGGTTTATCCTGAGCCGCGATGGAAGGTGGGGATCGCAAGGTGCTCGTCGTGGGCGGCGCCGGGTACGTGGGTAACGTGCTCGTGCGGCGCCTGCTCGAGGCCGGCTACGGGGTCCGGGTGCTCGACCGGATGATCTTCGACCAGGGCGAGGCGATCGCGCCCCTGCTCGAGCGCGACAACTTCGACCTCGTCTATGGCGACTTCCGCGACAAGCGGGTGATCGACGGGGCGCTCGACGGGATCACCGACGTCGCTCTGCTCGGGGGACTGGTCGGCGATCCGATCACCAAGACCTACCCGGTGCTCTCCGACGCGATCAACATCGAAGGCTGCAGCGCTGTGATCGAGGCGCTCGACGGGCGCGGGATCGACCGCTTCGTGTTCACCTCGACCTGCAGCAACTACGGACTCCGGGCGACCGACGAGATGGCGACCGAGGAGGCCGATCTGTCGCCGGTCTCGCTCTACGCCGAGCAGAAGGTCGAGATCGAGAAGCGGATCCTCGGGGTCGCCGACTCGGTCGACTACACGCCGACGGTGCTGCGGATCGCGACCGCGTACGGGCTCTCGCCGCGGATGCGCTTCGACCTGACGATCGCCGAGTTCGCGGTCACGCTGGCGACCGGCAACGAGCTGGTCGTCTACGACGCCGACACCTGGCGGCCCTACTGCCACGTTGAGGACATATCCGGGGCGATCGCGGCGGTGCTCGAGGCTCCGGCCGACACCGTCCGGGCCGAGGTCTTCAAC
>DASPGZ010000224.1:0-6557 GCA_035620355.1 Solirubrobacterales bacterium
GGGATCACCGCCCTGGTCGGGTTCGTCGAGCCGCGCCCGGCCGGACCCGGCCGGCGCGCCGACGGCCCGGCCGCGCGGCCGGTCCACAACTCGCTCGCCGAGCTCGCCGACGGCGCCGTGCGCGCGATCCATCGCAAGAACCGGCTCCCCAACTACGGCGTCTTCGACGAGGTCCGCTACTTCGAGCCCGCGAGCGAGCCGACGCTGATCGACGTCGCCGGCACCCCGGTCGGGCTGACGATCTGCGAGGACATGTGGGAGCCCGGCCCGCCGGCAAGCGCCGAGGCCGGGGCCGGGGCCCGGCTGATCGTCAACGCCTCGGGCTCCCCCTACCTGCGCGGCAAGGGAGCCGAGCGCGAGGCGATGTTCGCCGAGCGCGCTCGCGAGCTCGGGCTCCCGGTCGCCTTCTGCAACATGGTCGGCGGCCAGGACGAGCTCGTCTTCGACGGCCACAGCTTCGTCGTCGACGCGGAGGGCGAGCTGGTCGCGCGGGCGCGGCAGTTCGAGCCCGACCTGCTGCTCTGGGACCCGAACGGTGGCCAGGCGCGGATCACCGAGCCGCTCGCCGACCTCGCCGAGGTCTACGCGGCGCTCGTGCTCGGGGTCCGCGACTACACGCGCAAGAACGGCTTCGAGCGCGCCCTGGTCGGGCTCTCGGGCGGGATCGACTCGGCGCTGGTGGCGCTGATCGCCGCCGACGCGCTCGGCCCCGAGCGGCTCACCTGCGTGGTGATGCCGTCCCCGCACTCGAGCGATGCCACCCAGGCCGACGCCCGGGCTATCGCCCGCAACCTCGGCGCCGAGCTGATCGAACTGCCGATCGGCGAGGCGATGGGGGCCTACGACGCGTCCCTGGGCGAGCACTGGTCCGGCACCGGGCTCGCGGCCGAGAACGTGCAGGCGAGGATCCGCGGCAACCTGCTGATGGCGCTCTCCAACGACCGCGGCGCCTTGGTGCTGACGACCGGCAACAAGAGCGAGATGTCGGTCGGTTACGCGACCCTCTACGGCGACATGGCCGGCGGCCTGGCGGTGATCAAGGACGTGCCGAAGCTGGTCGTCTACGCGCTGGTCGAGCACCGAAACGCGCTCGCCGGCCGCGAGCTGGTGCCGCGCTCGGTGCTCGAGCGCCCGCCCTCGGCCGAGCTGCGCGCCGACCAGCTCGACGAGGACTCGCTGCCGCCCTACGAGCTGCTCGACCGGGTGCTCGAGGGCTACGTCGAGCGCGACCTCTCGCGCTCGGAGCTGGTCGCCGAGGGCCTGCCGCGCGAGGTCGTCGACGAGGTGATCCGGCTCGTCGACCTGGCCGAGTACAAGCGGCGGCAGGCGCCACCCGGGATCCGGGTGACCTCGAAGGCCTTCGGGCGCGACCGCCGGATGCCGATTACCAATCGCTTCGGCGGCTAGCCGGCGCCGCCCGGGCGGATGGCGGCGAGAAACTCGTCGAACACGCTCACGTAGCGGTCGACGTCGGCCTCGGTGTGCGCGACCGAGACGCTCGGCCCGAGCCACCACCCAGATTCCCAGACGCCGCGATTGGCCATGAACACGCGGATCAAGGCGCGGAGGTCGGGATCGTCGGCCGCGCGTGAGCCGGCCGCGTCGGCGGGCGGCTCCGCGCAGAAGAAGTAGAACGCGTGACCGCCCGTCTGGACGACGCTCCAGTCCAGGCCCACGCCCTCGATCGCTCGGCGCAGGCCCGCAGCCATCCGCTCGCCGAGAGCCGCCGTGCGACCGAACGCCTCCTCCGTCAGCACCTCCGTCAGCGCCGCCCGTCCCGCGGCGATCGAGAGCGCGTTGCCGAACAGCGTCCCGCCGGTCGCGACCTCGTCGACGAAGGCGCCGGCGACGACCCTGGATTGGGCCGGGGGCGCGATCAGCGCGCCGATCTCGTCGGTCATCCCGTAGGCCGCCAGCGGGACGCCGGCGGCAATCGACTTTCCAACCGTGAGGAAATCGGGCTCGAGGCCCCAGCGTCCGCAGAGGCCGCCGTAGGAGGTGACCAGCGAGTGGGTCTCGTCGAAAGCCAGCAGCGTCCCCGAATCGCGGGTCAGGGCGCGAAGCGAGTCGTGGAAGCCGTCGCGTGGAAGCAGCAGGCCGGCGTTGGTCATCGCCGGCTCGGCGAGCACGACCGCGACGTCGCGCGGTTCGAGGGCGGCGCTGAGCGCGTCGACGTCGTTGAACGGGATCACCTTCGTCTGCCCGCTGACCGATCCGGGAAGGCCCCGGGACTCGGGTACGACCCGCTCGTCCTCGAGGATGACGAGCGTCGGGTCGAGCTCGCCGTGGTACTTGCCGTCGAAGACGAGCACGGTCTCGCGACCGGTCATCTCCCGCGCCAGGCGGATCACCTCGATGTTCGCCTGCGTCGCCGCCGAGGTGAACTGCCACTTCGGCATCCGGTAGCGAGCGGCGAGATGCTCGGCGACGGCGATCGCATCCTCGCCCGGCAGCAGGAACTGATTGCCGCGCTCGATCCGGCCCGAGACGGCCTCGATCACGGGCGCGGGCGCATGGCCGCAGAAGCCGGACATGTCGGCGATGTACATGTCCAGGTATCGATGTCCGTCGACGTCGACGAAGTAGGCGCCGCGACCCTCGGCCACCCACACCGGCGGGTGTTCGTAGAGGTCATCCATCCAGGACATCGGAACGCCGCGCGGCATTGACTCGCGGGCCCGCTCTAGCAGCGCGAGCGACCGCGGGCGCTCGGCGAGGAAACGCTCGTTCTCGGCCTCGGAGAGCGCCCTGACCCGGGCCTGGTCGACACCCGACAGATCTGCGGCGTCCACCGTCGGGACGTCCCGCCCGGTTCAGTCCGCGCGGCCCGGGCGCACGGCCACCGTCATCCGCACCAGCGAGCAGAGGCGGCCGTCGTCGTCGGCGATCTCGGTGTCCCAGATCCAGGTCGTGCGCCCGCGATGGCGGGGGCGGGCCTCGGCGTGGACGGTCCCGGCCTTGATCGGGCGCAGGAAGCTGGCCTGGTTCGACTGGCCCATCGCCAGCATCCCATCTCCCCTGACCGCCTCGTAGGTCGCCAGCGAGCAGATCGTCTCGGCGAGCGCCGCGAGCGCGCCGCCGTGGACGATCCCGAACGGCTGGCAGACCCCCGGGGTCACCGGGAGCCGGGCGAGCGCCGGGTCCGGGCCCGGGTCGACGATCTCGATTCCGAGCAGCTCCGCGAGGTGGGCTGGTCCCTCCGCCATCGCGCCCCCAGACTATCCGGAGCGCCGACGCCGACCTGCGTGGCCGGCTCCGCCCAACCCGTAGGCTTGCGCGTTCCGATGGCGATCACACCGGACCAGCAGGCGACCCTGCAGCTGTTGCTCGAGCGCGGCCAGAGCTACGGCGACCTGGCGAAGCTGCTTGGCCAGGACGAGGCCGAGGTGCGCGCCCGCGCCCGCGGGGCGCTGACCGAGCTCGGCGGCGCCGATCCCGATCGCAACGTCGGGCTCACCGACTACCTGCTCGGCCAGGCCGACCCGATCGGCCGCGCCGACGCCTCCCGGCACCTGCGCGAGGACGCCGAGGACCACCGGCTCGCGGCCGAGCTGAGCGAGAAGCTGCGGGCGATGTTCCCGGCCGCCGAGCTGCCGCGGCTGCCGGGCGAGCCGCGCGCGCCTCGCCGCCGGGCGGCCCCTACTCACGGCGCCGCGCCGCGCAGGTCCCCGCTGGCGGGCCTCTCGGGCTCGCAGTCGCGGACGATCGCGATCGTCGGCGGCGCCGGCGTGCTGCTGTTGGTGGTCGTGCTCGCGATCGCCGGGGTCTTCGGCGGCGGCGACGACTCCGACGCGGACACGGCGAGCGCCTCGACCACGACCTCGGCCGCGACGGCCGACGATCAGACGATCCAGAACGTGCCGCTGGAACCGGTCGGCGGCGGCGACGCCCGCGGCGAGGCGGTCTTCGGCCTTGCCACCGGCGACCAGCCGTACGTGGACGTCTCGATCGAGGGCCTCGACCCGGCGCCGAACGGCGAGACCTACGTGATCTGGCTGATGCTGAACGCGGACGAGGGCTACCCGCTCTCGCCGATCACCGCGAACGAGGACGGCAGCTTCTCGAATCGCTTCGCGATCCCCGCCGCGGTGCTCGAGCTGGTCGCCCGGGTGCAGACCGTCGACGTCTCGATCGCCCCGGTGAAGACGATCCGCAAGCTCGTCAGCGACGCGCTCGAAAACAGCGCCCTGGTGCTCGAGGAGCCCGGCCAGCTCGTCCTGCAGGGAGCGATCCCCAGCGGCGGCGGGGGCGGCTCGGGCTCGGGCGGCGGCGGGAACTAGCCGGGCAGCAGCTTGCCGGGGTTCATGATCCCGGCCGGGTCGAGGCGGTCCTTGATCGCCCGCAGGGCCTCGACCCCGAGCCCGCCCACCTCCGCCTCCATGTAGGGCGCGTGGTCGGTGCCGACGGCGTGGTGATGGGTGATCGTCGCGCCGGCGGCGACGATTGCCTCGCAGGCCGCGGACTTGACCGCGTGCCACTGGTCGAGCTCGTCGCCGCTGCGGGCGCGGCTGACGAAGGTGAAGTAGAGCGAGGCGCCGTCGCGGTACGGATGCGAGAGATGGCAGAGCACGATCCCGGGCGTCCCCTGGTCGCGCAGCGCGCGGTCGAGGGCGCCGCCGACCGCCCGGTAGGTGTCGTCGAGGCGCGACCACTCATGCGAGGTCTCCAGCGTCTCGACGAAGTAGCCCAGGTCCATGAGCTCGTCGCGCAGATACGGGCCGTCGAAGCGCCCGCGCTCCCAGGCACGGCCGGCGCCGCCGCCGAGCGGCACGGCGCCACCGCGGCGCAGGTGGCGCAGCGAGACGGCTCGGCGGCGGTCGACCGCCTCCGACTCGCCCTCCCAGCCGCAGATCACCAGGCAGCCGCCGCTGCGCCGGCGCAGCTTCAGGTACGCGTCGAGCGCCGCGCGCCTGGCGCCGTCGGCGCCCGAGAGCCCGAGCGAGACCCGGGTCTCTGCCTCGTCGGAGAGCCGGGTGACGTCGGGGAGCGCGTCGGCCTGGGCGAGCGAGCGGATCAGCTCGCGCCCGGCGGCGAAGTCCAGCGCGACCCAGGCCTCGTAGCGGCGCTCGGCGGGGGCCGGGCGCACCCTCACCGTGACCTCGGTGATCACCCCGAGCGTGCCCTCGGAGCCGACCACGAGCTCGCGCAGGGCCGGCCCGGCCGCGGTGTGCGGCGTCGCCAGGGTCCGCATCGTTCCCGATGGCGTCACCAGCTCGACCGCGGTGACGATCTCGTCGAAGCGCCCGTAGCCTGCCGAGGCCTGCCCGGCGGAGCGGGTGGCGGCGAAGCCGCCGACGGTCGCGTACTCGAACGACTGCGGGAAATGGCCTGCCGTGAATCCGCGCTCGCCCAGCGCCCACTCGGCCTCCGGGCCGCGCAGGCCCGGCCCCAGGGTGGCCGTCTGCGAGATCGGGTCGACCGCGACCGATCGCATCCGCCGCAGGTCGAGCGCGATCACCCGGCCGTGCGGGCCGGCGAGCGGGTCGACCCCGCCGACGACGCTGGTGCCGCCGCCGAACGGGACCACCGCGACCCCCTCGGCCGCGCAGACCTCGAGCACCCGGGCCACCTGGGCCGCGTCCGCGGGCACGACCACGGCGTCCGGGGCGCGCTCGAGCGCGCCGCCGCGCAACCGGACCAGGTCCGGGTAGCTGCGCCCGGCCGACCGCCGCACCCGCTGCTCGTGGCCGGTGAGCACCGACTCGTCGCCGACCGCCGCGGCGATCGCGTCGGGCAGCGGCTGCGGCTCGGGCATCCGCACCTCGGCGAGCTCGACCGGGGTCGCCGGGACCCCCTCGCCGAGCTCGGAGCGCAGCAGCGCGAGCGCGCCGCCGCCGAGCGGCGTGCGCTTGCCGGGCTCGCCCCACCCGGCCCACTTCGGCTCGCCGCTCATCCGACCAGCACCCGCTCGATCGCCGCCAGCGCCTCGTCGAGGCGCTGGCGGGCGGCGCCGCGCATCATCGTCCCGCCCAGCTTCGAGATCCCGCGCAGGGTCTCGTCGCTGGTCAGGGTGACCTGCGTGCCGCCGGCGGCCGGCGCCAGCTCGATCTCGGTCCGCGCCTCGCGCAGGACCCGTTCGAACGGGGTATCGGTGATCTGCTGCTCCCAGGCGTAGCGCCTCGGCTCGGTCGCGGCGGTGCAACGGTAGTCCGCGCGCACCCCCGTCCCGCGCTCGGTCTCGAGCACCGCGGTCCACTGCCCGCGTTCGCCGCTCGGGCCGCGCACGTCCTCGACCCGGACCGCCTTCGGCCACCAGCGCGGCAGGCTGTGTGGGTCCGCGACCAGGTCCCAGACCCGATCCGGCTCGACCGGGATCAGCCGGCTCCTCGAGACCCGGGGCAAGGCGCTACTGCGCGGAGGACTTGAGGCGCCGCAGGTCGCGGACCAGCAGCAGGTGCTTGAGGTGGCCGCAGACGGCGGCGAGGCTCTCGAGGTTCTCGACCGCCTCCTTGCGGCGCGCCTGGCTCCGCGAGCGCAGCTGGGCGCTGAGTAGCTGCTCGAGCAACGCCGCCTCGCGGTCGGCGGAGGTCTTGAACACGCGCAGGTTGCGCCCGCCG
>DASPGZ010000225.1:0-5318 GCA_035620355.1 Solirubrobacterales bacterium
TCGATCGCGATCCGGACCGAGTCGACGCGGCTCATCTGCCCGGCGCCGATCCCGACCGTCGCCCCGTCGCGGGCGAAGACGATCGCGTTCGAGCGCACGTGGCGGCAGACCCTCCAGGCGAACAGCAGGTCCTCCCACTGCGCCTCGGTCGGCTCGGCCTCGGTCGGCACGGTCATCGTCTCGCGGTCCTCGTCGATCCGGTCGGCGTCCTGGACCAGGAGGCCGCCGCGGACGCGCTTCACATCGCGCTCGCGCGGCGTGTAGTCGAGCTGCTCGGGGGCTACCTCGAGGATCCGGATCGACTCCTTCGCGGTCAGGATCTCCATCGCCCCGTCGCCGAACCCGGGCGCCAGCAGCACCTCGATGAACTGCTCGTTGAGCCGTTCGGCAAGCGCCCGGTCGATCGGGCGGTTGAAGACCAGCACCCCGCCGAACGCCGAAACGGGATCGCAGGCGAAAGCCCTCTCGTAGGCCTGGTTCGCGGACTCGGCGATCGCCGTGCCGCAGGGGTTGTTGTGCTTGACGATCACGCACGCCGGCCGCTCGAACTCGTCCAGCAGCCGCCGGGCCGAGTCGAGGTCGAGGAGGTTGTTGAACGAGAGCGGCTTGCCGTGCTGCTTGGCGACCCCGGAGAGCACGTGGGCGCGGGCGCCGGCCTCGACGTAGAGGGCGGCGCTCTGGTGCGGGTTCTCGCCGTAGGGCAGCTCCATGAACTTCTCGTGCGGCATCACCCAGTGCTCCGGGAACGCCTCGTAGCGGGCGCCGAACCAGCGCGAGATCGCCGCGTCGTAGGCGGCCGTGTGGGCGAACGCCTCGTTCGCCAGCCACTGGCGGGTCTCGGTCGTGATCTCGCCGTTGGACTCGCGCAGCTCCTCCAGCACCGCGTCATAGGCCTCGGGGCGGACGAGCACCGCGACCCCGTTGTGGTTCTTGGCCGCCGCGCGGATCATCGTCGGGCCGCCGATGTCGATGTTCTCGACCGCCTCGCGCTCGCTCACGTCGAGCCTGGCGACGGTCTGCTCGAACGGATAGAGGTTGACGCAGACCAGGTCGATCGGCTCGATCCCCTCGGCCTCGAGCGTGGCCATGTGCTCGCTGTCGTCGCGGCGCGCGAGCAGCGCCGCGTGCAGCCGCGGGTGCAGCGTCTTCACCCGCCCGTCGAGCAGCTCGGGGGAGCCGGTGAACTCGGCCACGTCGGTGACCTCGATTCCCGCCTCGCGGATCGCCGCGGCGGTGCCGCCGGTGGAGAGGATCTGCACGCCGAGCTCGGTCAGCCCGCGCGCGAAGTCGACCACCCCGGTCTTCTCGGAGACCGAGATCAGCGCCCGTCGCACCCGCAGCGGGATCCCGCCGGGCGGGGCGCCGCCCTCCTGGGTGATCGCCGCCTCGAGGCTCATCGGCCTCAGCCTACCTCCGCTCGACGCTCGGCCGGGTCGATCGTCACCAGCCGCGGGTTGGCGTCGTCGAGCCGCACCCGGCCGTCGGCGATCGCGCGGATCGCGAGCGGCAGCAGCTCGTGCTCGACCGCGTGGATCTCGCGCTCCAGCTCCTCGCGGTCGCGGCTCGCCGGTACCTCCACCGGGCGCTGGAGGACGATCGGGCCCGAGTCGACGCCCTCGTCGACGAAGTGGACGGTGACCCCGGTGACCCGGACCCCGTGGGCGAGCGCCTGGCCGATCGCGTCCAGGCCCGGGAACGAGGGCAGCAGCGCCGGGTGCACGTTGATCACCCGGCCGGCGAAGCGCGACACGAAGCCCCCGGAGAGCAGCTGCATGTAGCCGGCGAGCACCACCAGCTCGACCCGGTGCGAGTCGAGCCAGTCGGCGAGCGCGGCATCGCGGGCCTCGCGGTCGGGATGCTCGGCGGCGGGGAAGGCGGCAGCCGCGATCCCGGCCGAGCGTCCCCGCTCGAGCGCCTGCGCCCCCCGCTTGTCGGAGCCGACGGCGACCACGTCGATCCCGTCGCGGCCGTGGAGCTGGTCGAGGATCGCCTGCAGGTTGGTGCCGGTCCCCGAGGCGAGCACCCCGACCCGCATCGCGCTCACGCCGCCTCCGCCACCCGCAGGGTCGGGTAGCGCCCGCCGGTCGAGCGCAGCCGGCCGCCGTCGATCAGCGCGTCGACCCGGGCGAGCACCTCGTCGGCGGGCCAGTCGGAGAACTCGCCGTAGCCCGGAAGCGCGTCGTAGGAGTACTTGAGCAGCGCCTTGCTGCGCCCGCCGCGGAGGATCTCGACCGCCTTCGTCCGCCCGACCGGGGGCTCGGCCCGCTCGACCACGGCGACGATCGCGTCGGAGACGTCGGCGAACTCGGCGACGCTGCGCGATGCGGGCTTCGGCTGGGCGACCGCGAGCGGGCCGTCGCAGACGTCGCAGCAGCGGCCGAGGCGCTCGGGCGCCGCGCGGTCGCCGAAGTGGCGCAGGATCGCCTCGCGCCGGCAGCCCTCGCCCTCGACGAAGCCCCAGACCTCGCGGTACTGGCGCCAGCGATGGTTCTTGGCCTCCGGGTCGTCGATCTGGTTGATGAAGAACACGTGCAGTCCCTTGTCGCGGTTCTCGGCCAGCAGCACGCAGCGCGACTCGAGCCCGTCACGGCCGCCGCGCCCGGCCTCCTGGTAGTAGGCCTCGAGCGAGGACGGGACCACCTCGTGCAGGACGGTGCGGACATCGGCCTTGTCGACGCCCATGCCGAAGGCGTTGGTCGCCACCACCACCGGCGCCTCGCCGGCCATGAACGCCCGCTGCGCCTCGGCGCGCGCGTCGCGCTCCATCCCCGCGTGGTAGGTGGGCACCGGGTGGCCGAGCTTGCCGCTCAGCCACTCGGCGGTCGCCTTGGTCTTCTTCCGGGTGCCCGCGTAGACGATCGCCGGCAGCGCATCGGGCTCCGAGAGCAGCGCCAGCGTCGCCTGCTGCTTGGCCCGCTCGGAGGGGACCTTGACCACGTCGTAGGAGAGGTTCGGGCGGTCGAAGCCGGTGGTGATCCGGACCGGGTCTCGAAGCCCGAGCCGCTGGGCGACGTCGGCGGCGACCCGGGGGGTCGCGGTCGCGGTCGCGGCAAAGATCGAGCGCGCGCCGAGCGCCCGGGCGACCTCGCCGAGGCGCAGGTAGTCGGGCCGGAAGTCGTGGCCCCACTGGCTCACGCAGTGGGCCTCGTCGACGACGAAGATCCCGATCGCCGCCTCGCGCAGGCGGTCGATGAAGCCCGGCGTCGCGAAGCGCTCCGGGGCGACATAGAGCATCGCCACCTCGCCGGCGACCGCGCGCTCCAGCGCCCGGCGGTTGTCGGCGCCGTCGCGCTGGGCGTTGATCAGCTCGGCGCGCTCGCCGAGGCTCTCGACCTGATCGGTCATCAGCGAGACCAGTGGCGAGACCACCACCGCCAGCTTGCGGTCGAGGATCGCCGGCAGCTGGTAACCGAGCGACTTGCCGGCCCCGGTCGGCATCACCAGCAGCACGTCGCGGGAGGAGACCACGGCCTCGACCGCCTCCAGCTGTCCGGGCCGGAACCCCGCGTGGCCGAACTGGCTCCGCAGGGCCTCGGTGAGCTGTGCCTCGTTCACCCCTGGACGACTGGCAGCGCCTCGAGCGCGAACTTGCCGTTCGCCTCGCCTCCGTCGCCGAGCGGGTACTCGCCGGTGAAGCAGGCGTCGCAGTGCACCTCGCGAGGCGTCCCGACCGCCTCGTAGACCCCCTCGAGCGAGAGGTAGGCGAGCGAGTCGGCGCCGATCTCCTCGGCGATCTCGGAGACCGTGCGCTCGTGCGCGATCATCTCCTCCGAGGTCGACATGTCGACCCCGTAGTGGCACGGGTAGCGGATCGGCGGGGCCGAGATCCGCAGGTGCACCTCGGCCGCGCCGGCGTCGCGGAGCATGCCGATGATCTGGCGGGTCGTGTTGCCGCGGACGATCGAGTCGTCGACCACCACCAGCCGCTGGCCGGCGACGATCTCGGGCAGCGGGTTGAACTTCATCCGCAGGCCGTGCTTGCGCAGCTCCTGGCCCGGCTGGATGAAGGTGCGCTGGACGTAGCGGTTCTTGATCAGGCCGTCGTCCTTTGGCAGCCCGGACGCGCGCGCGAACCCGTTCGCCGCCGCGTTGCCCGAGTCGGGGACCGAGATCACCAGGTCGGCGTCGACCGGCGACTCGCGGGCGAGGATCTCGCCCATCCGCCCGCGCACCTCCTGCAGCACCCGGCCCTCGAGCCGCGAGTCGGGACGGGAGAAGTAGATGTGCTCGAAGACGCAGTGGGCCGGGCGGTCGGCGGGGACGATCTGGCGCGTCTCCAGCCCGCCCTCGGTCAGCGCGACCAGCTCGCCCGGCTGCACCTCGCGCATCAGCTCGGCGCCGATGATGTCGAAGGCGCAGCTCTCCGAGGCGACGCAGAAGCGATCGCCGATCTTGCCCAGCGACAGCGGCCGGACCCCGTGCGGGTCCCGGAAGGCGACCACCGCGCGCTTGGTCATCACCACGGTCGAGTAGGCGCCCTCGAGCCGCGGCATCACCGCGGCGACCGCGTTCTCGATCGGTCGCGCCTCCTCGACCGAGAGCAGCGCGGCGATGATCTCCGAGTCGGAGGTGCCGCGGAAGTCGATCCCGCGCTCGCGCAGCTCGGTGTAGAGCTCGACCGCGTTGGTCAGGTTGCCGTTGTGGGCGAGCGCCACCTCACGGCCGTCGTCGCGCCAGACCGGCTGCGAGTTGTCCCACGAGCCGCCCCCGGTGGTCGAGTAACGGACGTGGCCGATCGCCATGTCGCCGTCGAGCGCCCTCAGCTTCTGCTCGTCGAAGACCTGGGAGACGAGCCCGGTGTCGCGCAGGGTGGTGATGTGGCCGCCTTCGCAGCTGGCGATCCCGGCCGACTCCTGGCCGCGGTGCTGGAGCGCGTACAGGGCGAAGTAGGCCAGGCGAGCGACGTCGTGGCCGGGTGCGTAAACGCCGAACACCCCGCACTCGTCGCGCGGGCCGTCGCGGTCGGAAACGCCGTCTGTATCGCGGTCCGTCGGGAGCCGCTCAGTTGGCTTCATGGAGGCTTCTCGTCACCTGAGAAGTCGGAGTGCGAGGCAGGCGGGCGCCTACCCGCCAAGGCTAGCAGCGGCGGTGGATTCCGCCCGCGACTCGAACATCCGGCCGACCGTAACGAAACCGCTCTCGACCGCCAGCGGGGCTGCGAGAAGCGGACCGGGCTGCCCTAGCGCAGTCCCAGACGCCGAGCGGAGCTTCGTTACACGAGCGCCGCCGGGTCCTCGACCAGGTCCGGCAGCGAGCGCCAGGCGCGCTCGGCGTCGGCGAGCTCGATCTCGAGCTCGGCCTCGGCGGCCGCGACCGAG